>JAZLFA010000021.1:0-51938 GCA_045615545.1 Bacilli bacterium
ATTGATGATTCTAAACGTGCAAGTAAAGGCGGAGGATCTGTCCCATGGATTTCCACTCACGCTTCTGTTTTTGATATAGAAAATAAGACTATGCATCTAGTAACACAGGAAAAAGAAATTAATGGTGCATATGATTTTAAGAAATATGTTCTCTAAATAATTTTGTGTCTTTAATATTTGAACTAGATTACATAACTAACAATTTTGGAGATTTGAATAATTGGATAACAAACAAAATTGAATCCTCAATAAACTTACTAAAAAATTCATAAAATCGACCTAGTGGCCAAAAAGCTGCTAGGTCTTTTTTTATATTTTAATAGTATCAAAAACTTTATGTCACGTTTATAGGGCGACGTACGACTTTCGAACTATAAAATGATAATTATAAAAATGAAAAACACATTAATCCGATTAATTTTTTTGTTGTAAATCGTTAAAAATAGTATATATTACTATTAATACAAGTGAACACTATGCATTGGTATCATACCTAATCGAGAAAATTGTGCATTGGTATTATACTTAAAAGACATTTCTTAAAAAACGGCATTTTGTACCCCAAAGTGCTTTTTTTATGCAAAAAATGGCGTTTTTTATAAAAATGAAAGACCAATTTTAATACAAAAAGCAGACTCAGAAATTGATTTCCTTCCTATTATTAAACAAGTTCTTATTGCGAAAAAAGTTCCAAAAATATGCAAAATAACGGAAAAAACACGGTTTTTAGTGATACAAGTTGAAACGCAATGATACAAGTTGAAACGCGAATAAAATATACTGCTTGCAATTTATAAAAACCTTCTTAATTAATAATAACGATGAAAAGATTTGTATTCGCAAAAAGTAGAAGAGGATTTGAGCATTGGCTTCATAGCATTTATGAAATGAAGGGGTATATAAGTTCTTATCATAGAACTGAATCAGTTGAATATAAGGAACACATCAAAAACGAATTTGAAGAAGCCAAGTATTCTTTAGAATTGTATCAACGTTTTAGATCAAAACTTAATAAGGATGAACGCGAGTATATAGATAATATAATTCATCATCATGTTAATCCTATTATTCCGAAAGTCGACTCTCATCATATATTTGATGTGTGGATTGAAATTGTAATGAATCGCGAATTCAATACTATTAAAGAAATTTCAAATGAAACAATTGGCTCTGCCATTAAGAAGGCTAGAGAACATAGATGCATGACTAGAGTAGAAGTTGCTGAATTAATTAATGTTGCTCCAGAAACACTCAAAGCATACGAAAATGGTGAAAGAAGTGTTCCGTTTCCAATCTTTTATAAATTATCGCAATTTCTTAATATTAAAATTTAAAAATTACGATATTACGAATAAAATAATTCGTATTAAATTGAAAAAAAGTAAATCGCGTGATATGATTTTAGCAAGGTTTTTATATGAAAATTATTAGTTTATTTAGTGGCTGTGGCGGATTGGATTTAGGCTTTGAAAAGGCTGGATTTGATATTCCTGTCGCAAATGAATTCGATAAAAAAATTTGGGAAACTTTTAAAATAAATCACCCAAAAACAAAATTAATTGAAGGCGATATTAGAAATATATCGGAAGATGATTTTCCTAATGATGTCGATGGCATAATTGGTGGTCCTCCTTGTCAATCTTGGTCCGAAGCCGGAAGTTTAAGAGGCATTGAAGATGATAGAGGAAAATTGTTTTATGAATACATTAGAATTCTTAAAAAAGTTCAACCTAAATTTTTTCTTGCTGAAAATGTTAGTGGCATGTTAGCTGATAGACATTCTGACGCAGTAAAAAATATCTTAAAGATGTTTGATGAATGCGGATATGATGTTAGCTTAACTTTAGTTAACGCTGCTAATTATGGCGTAGCCCAATTAAGAGAAAGAGTTTTCTATATCGGTTTCAGAAAAGATTTGAAAATTAATTTTGAATTTCCTAAAGGATCAACTGAAGACGATTCTAAAAAGATTACTTTGAAGGATATTATTTGGGATTTGCAAAATACAGTTGTTCCTGCTGCTCCTAAGAATTACCACAATCCAAATGCTATCAACAACAATGAATATTTTATTGGTGATTACTCGACAATTTTTATGAGTAGAAATAGAGTAAAATCATGGGATGAACAAGCATTTACTGTTCAAGCAAGTGGAAGGCAATGTCAACTTCATCCATCTGCACCAAAAATGGTAAAAGTTGGTTTGAATAAAATGAAATTTGTTGAAGGTTCTGAAAAATTGTATAGAAGAATGACCGTTAGAGAAGTTGCAAGAATCCAAGGATTTCCTGATGATTTTAAATTTATTTACGACAACATCGATATGGGCTATAAGATGATAGGAAATGCGGTTCCTGTAAATTTGGCATATGAAATTGCTTTAGCAATTAAGAAAACTTTGAAAGGTATTAAATAATGAGCACGCAAAGTAATGACCAAGGAAGAGCATTTGAATATGCATGTATAACTATTCTTAGTGATGCGGTAAATAAACAACGCATGGCAAAAATCGAGAAAAACTCTAGCTTTTTTGCTGCTAAAAATGCTTGGGAATCAATTGAAACAAATTTACAAAACAAATTAATAAAAAGTGCTGAAGCCGTTACTAGTGTAATTTTTGATTTAGAGCCATTGATTATTGAAGATGATTGTGAACCATTGATTTTAAAATTACAAAAAGACAGTAGTGGGGAAGCAGGCGATGTTAGAGACATTATTATTTCGAGAAATAATATTTCTTGGGAAATTGGTCTTAGTTTAAAACACAATCATTTTGCTGTAAAGCATAGTCGTTTAGCTAAAAAATTAGATTTTGGTGATAAGTGGTTCGATCATCCGTGCTCTCCAACATATTGGGACATGATTTATGAAATTTTTGAATATTTAGAAGTTGAAAAAAGCAAACATACAGCATGGCATGATTTGCCTGATAAAGAAGAAGGTGTCTATGTTCCACTTTTAAAAGCATTTATGGAAGAAATAAAAAGAAGTGCTAGAGAAAATCCTGATGTTCCAAAAAAGATGGTTGAATACTTACTTGGAGAATATGATTTTTATAAAGTTATCAGTGTTGACGTCAAAAGGTTTACCCAAGTTGAGTCTTTTAATGTTCACGGCACATTAAACAAACCAAGTAAAGAACACAAACCTGTAAGAATTATTCCGGTTGTTTCTTTGCCTACTAGAATTGTTGCATTTGATTTTAAGCCAAACAGCAATAACACACTTGAGTTATATATGGATGGCGGATGGCAATTCTCATTTAGAATTCACAATGCCTCCACAATAGTTGAGCCTTCTTTGAAATTCGATATTCAAATTATTGGAATGCCAACAACAATTTTGACAATTAATTGTCTTTGGAAAGATTAAAATACACAACTCATATACAATTAAAAATTATAGAGAGCTCAAATCAGTTCAAAACAGTTCTACTTAATTTTAAAAAAGTTTGATTAAATCTATGTTTTATAAAGAAAACGTTCTGAATTATACTATTGAAAAGTGATTGAACCGAATTGAACCGAATTGAACTTTTGTACCATCATTGGTTTACAAACCCATCATGTTTGACACCAAGTTAATAACTTGATTGATACATTGCTAAGCGCCAGAAAACCGGAGATACCAAGCAGGTTATCCGGTTTTAATATATTCATATTTTAATAAATGATATAATCAAAATGAGGTAATTAACTATGCACAAAAAACTAATTTTGACATTTATTGTCGTATTCACTTTAGGTTTAAGTGGATGTAGTGAACAAAAAAATCATGAACACACCTTTGGTGACACGTGGGAAACAAATGAAACTGATCACTGGCATAAAGCTACATGTGAACACACAGAATTAACAAAAGATCTTAGTCATCATACCGATGAGAATAAAGATGGTAAATGTGATGTTTGTGGTGATGATTATCATGAACACGAACATACATTTAAAGAATCATGGTCGTATGATGCGAATCATCACTGGCATGAAGCTACTTGTGAACACAAAGATTTAACAAAAGATTATGGTGATCATATTGATGAAGACGGAGATCACTTCTGTGATGTTTGTAACTTCCGTCATCCAAACGCTTTAACAATCACGAAACAACCAGGAATAGTTTATGCAAATTACCCAGAATCAGCATCAATGTCAATTGAAGTTAATGACCCTTCAAAAATCTACTATTGTCAATGGCAATACCAAGTCGGAACAGACTATGAAGGAAGACCAAGATATAAAGACGTTGAAGGTAGTGCAGGTTACAACACTTTAACTTTAGAAATTCCATCTATTAGACAAAGAGCAGGAGATCAATTAATTTTTAGATGTGAACTTGGAGATGATACTGGTGCAGTTTTATTTTCAGAACCAGGTAGATTTGTAGTAAGTAACAAAACTGAAGAAATAGATTGTGCTTATTTTGGAGAATACGCTATTAAAGCAGGAGAAACTCTTGATTTATTAGACACTCCATATGGAGAAGGAACAATTTCATTAAATGAAGAAGGAAATGTTTACACATTTACAAATGTAGATGCTTCATATAAATACTCAATGGTTAGCCATGGTATTTTCGATAATTTCTTTGTGATTGATTCAGACACAAATACGCACGAAGAAATTACAATCAATCTTGTTGGAGAAAATGTACTTTCTGATCCATACTGGGATGCCGCATATAATGCTGGAGAAGATGTTATGTTTATGTTCTTTGGTTCAAAAGCAGTACAAGCCAAAATTATAATTAACGGCTCAGGAAATCTAACACTTAAAGGTGGATCACGCTTAATAGCTTGTTATAGTGAACTTGAAATTGATGCTAACATTGACTTAGAAGGTTTCCATTATCGTTTATCAAACGGAATTAGCTGTGATGACGACATTGTGATTAAATCAGGTTCCCACATTACCGGTTCAGTTGGCGGCTATGGTATTTCAGTATCAGGCTATGGAAACTTAGAAATTGAAGATGATGCAGTAGTGGATTTAGATATTTTTGCAGGCAAAGTTATGTCTGGTCCTACTAATATTTATGGTATTTCAGCGGCAAGTAATTTAATTATTGGTAAATCTAATATTGATTTAGATATTTTTATTGACACTAAAGTTTACTCTTTAGATGGAGATGGAGTTTCAATTACTGGACTCATTTCTCATAATGCAGTAATCGAATTAAATGGAAGTGAAGCTTGCATTGATATAAAAACATCTGCAGAACCATTAAAGGATTACTTCTATGTTAGCATGGTTAGAGGCATAGAAGCTCCTGCGGTTGGTGCAAGTGGTGCATCGGTAGACATTAATATTGATGCTAGAGATGCCAATACAGTCTATGGCATCCGTTCTCAAGCTACTCAAATAATAAACGGAAGCGAAGTAAATATCGTCTCAATTGGTGGTGTTGAAGCTATTGGCATTGTTTCGAAGGCAAACGAAGATAAAGATGGCGTTAAGATTCATAACAGCAATGTCTCAGTCAACATGAAATACGCACCCGATATTGCTGAAAAAGCAAAGATTTGTTTGTTTGGCATTGCAACAATGTTATACGATATTTTATTAAATGAAAGTTCAACAATTACACTTGATTGTAATGGGGAAGGTGCTGCATTTGCTGTAGTGACAATTACATCATCAAAAACTAAAGTTGAACCAACTTCAGATTATGAACCAATTGCATTAGTTGAAGATAGCTTTGTAGCTCAAGAAGCTCATAGCATTAACGTTAATTCTTACAAAGTTTCAAGTTATGTTGTTTACGAAACATTTGTTGATGTAAGTTCTCTTGCACCATTAACGAAAGTTACATTAGTAAGTTCAATTAAATAAAATGATTGAACCCCTTAATAAAACGGCCTTTTTTGCTATTTTAAAGCCAATAAATGTTTACTTCGAGAAAAAGAAAAGATTCAATAGGTGACGAATATTACGATTGGTCTATGAAGTGCCTAAAAAGAGCTGCATGGAGACAACATCCAATTGCTAAAAGAATGTATAAGGATATGAAAGAACATTCTTTTAAGTTTCCAGAAGCTTAATTCTTATATATAATAAAGAAGAAAAGAGTTCTAAAAGTCGAATGTTAACTCTGTTACAAATTGACATTTAACTATTAACTCCGTTATAGCAACACATTCAAGAGAGATAGAACCAATGCGTAGCAATTGGTTCTTTTTTAATATATTTAAATCATTAAAACTTACAAATTTTATATGGAAAAATATTATTATCTATGTATAATAGAAAAGCCAAACAAGGAGAAAAAATATGAAAGAATTTGTTAATAAACATAAATTATGGTTTATTTTTGCGGGTTTTTTAGTATTTTTTCTAGTTTATACTTTGTTAGTTAAATTTGTAGACGTTAAGCCTACTGGTGTTTTTAACCCAAAAACAGGGGAAGAATCATATGTTGGCTTTGCCACAATGAATTTAGCATTCCGTGATTTGGTTGGTCAAAATTTTACTTTATACGATATTACTGATTGGGGAAGTATAATTACTATTCCAATTGGTGCTATATTCCTAATAGTTGGTATTATTGAATTAGTTAAACGCAAAAGCCTATTAAAAGTAGACGCTAATATTTTAGCCCTTGGCTTATTTTATATTGCTGATTTAATTGTGTTTTTAATGTTTTATTTTATTGTTATTAACTATCGACCATGTTTAATTGAAAATAATGGTCAAATGTATTTAGAACCTTCTTATCCATCATCTACGACATTACTTGGTATTACTTTATTAATTTCATGTATTGATCAAATTAATATTTATATTAAGAAAAACAATGGATTAAGAATTTCTTTAATTACTATCTGTGTTATATTAACAGCGTTTTTTGTTATTGGAAGAGCTATTTCTGGTGTTCATTGGCTAAGCGATATTATTGGTGGTGCTATTTTAGCCGCTACATTGATGGCATTATATATGGCGATGAAACATTCAATTGCAAAAGTAGCACATCAAGAAATTGAATAATTTTTATCAAAATTCATTAATTAAATAAGTAATAATATTACTTTTTTTATTTACAGATGACATACAAGTTTCGAACTATAAAATGATAATTTAGTGTAATTATGTAAAAAATAGTATTTTATACTATAAAAGTAAGAAAAACTATGCATTGGTATCATACCTAATCGAAAAAACTATGCATTGGTATCATAGTTAAAAGACATTAGAAATGACACCAAAAATTTTGCCCAAGTTAAGGTAATAGTGGGGTTTTTATTTTTTAGTTAATGTAATACTAGCGGATTCGTTATTCGCATAGTTTATATGAAATTCCCAACCTAGTGGACTACTACCACCTAAATCATTATTCATATATTCGCCGTTAACAAAAAACTTTGCGTAGTCACTTTGAGTAAAAGTTGTGTTAGTGGTAAATAAATCTCTTGCGGAAAGCTGAGCATTTTTGTGGTCTCTGTTTTTATCATTGGCTTTTATTAATTCTAATAATTTGTATTTATAATATTTTCCTGATAGTTTTGGCAAATAATCCGCTAACTCTTTAGAAGTATCAGAAGAATAGGATGTGTTAGATTCTAATAATGTATAGCCATAACGTGTATTTGGATCAATTTTTGTGACGATATCTTTTTCAAGATATTGTGGCTCCCCGCCTATAATTCGCGCTGGTGAAATTAATCTAGAATCAACGTGCCATAAACGAATGCCAGGTGTATTTGGACCAACATATGAAGAACGATCATAATCATACCTGGTATCGAATTCATTTAAACCTGTTGGCGTATATAATTCTAATAACATATATTCATCATAAGGTGAACTAACTTTGTGATTAGCAAGAAGTATAACTTCTCTTGTTTGCGAGAATGGCTTAATTGATATAGTCATTGATTCGTTCGGAATATATGTTTTAGTCCAATTTAGTTGTAGTAGACTATATGGGTCATGCATTCCAATATTGTAGTCTTGCATGGAAAAATAACCTGCCGCTTGATAACCAGATTTTGTGTTGTAATCGTAATAATCTTCAAATCCTAGTGCGTGGCCAAATTCATGGATGTACGTATGGGCATCAATTTTGCAATGTCTATTGTCTTGATACATAAAATCATAACTTGCCCACATAAATGTATTTGCTATTGGGGTATCTGTTAAATTTTCTTCCTGTACCCAATATGTGTATGCCCAAAGATTTTCATTTCCAAGACTGGATGTATTATGTGCTACTCCATAAATTAATGAAACACAATCTATAAAGCCATTATGGTCTGAATCATAGGATTCAAATTCATCTATTGTTACAGAATTTTTAAAATTTTGTACTGCATTTTTTAATAAAGCTATAGTTTTGTTACTATCATTAATTGTTCCTGAATGAACTTTTGCTTCATACCAGTTTGTTACTGTTCCATTTAATTGGAACATTCCTAAACCTTCTTCCTCGTAATATCCTTTTACGCTTCTCCAACCAGTTTCTTCATTGGTCCCAAAGAAAGCGGAATCAATATCTGACAAAATTTTGTCTTTATTAGATATATAATTTGATGAGTCAGTAAACCACACTGGAATAACTAATACTTTTCCACCTCTAGTGCTAACTGTGTCCGTTAGATATATTGAATATTCATTAAGTTTATCCATTGTATCGTCTAACACGGTTGGATCTATGTGCCTTTCTTCTATTGAACTTGACGGCGAACTTAAAGAACAGCTAACAAGACTAATTGTAAGTAGTGATAGAAGTGCGAATAATCTTTTTTTCATCTTATTAATTTGTAAAAACATCTTAGATATTTTTATGGAATTATAATACTATTCATTTTACAATACTTATATGAAAATTTTATTAACAAATGATGATGGATATAATTCTAAAGGAATTAATTTATTATTAAATAAATTAAAAAAATATGGAGAAATTGTAATTGTTGCGCCAAAAGAACATATGTCTGCTAAATCGGTGTCGATTTCTTTAGGGTGTGGACATGAAGTGAAAAAAGTGAGTGAAAATATTTTTTATATGGACGGCACTCCTGCTGATTGCGTTGCTTTTGCTCTTTCAAATTTAAATATTGATTTTGATTTAGTGGTTTCTGGATGCAATGATGGTTGGAATGTATCTTATGATACTATGTATAGCGGAACGATTGGTGCTTGTTTGCAGGCATTAACATTTAGAAAACCAACGATTGCTATATCATGTGAACACAATTTTGAAATCGTTGATAAATATTTTGATGAAGTATTTAAATATATAAATACTCACGACATGATTTCTAATGAATATTTACTTAATATCAATTTCCCTTTGGGAGATAAGGTGAAAAAGATTAGTGTTGGTACGTTATTTTATCGTCAAACTGTTACATTTTACACAAAAGAAGATGATGGATATCACGCATACCGAAATATAGTTGAAGATTATTCGAGTGACAAAAATAGTGACTGTTACCAAGTAGAACATGGAATTTGCAGTATCGTTCCACTAAATAAGTCGTTATTTAATCTTTCGATATATGATAAATTGGTAAAGAAGGAGAAATAATTATGGCACCTATTGGACAAAAGAAAAAAGGACACAAGGGACTATGGATAACATTAACTATTGTGTTTGTGTTAATCCTTTTACCTATTGGTCTACTTTATGGATGTTTCTTTGATCCTACTATTAAAGACTTAAGTGGCATTCAGCCAATGGAAATGAATGAAATATTTCCTAATACAGTAGTTGATATGTTCGATGATACAAAAAGTGAAGAACATGCGATGAAAATGAAAATTACTGAAAACTCATTAAACTCGATATTAACTAATGTATTTCAAACAAAATTACCACAAAATGCAAAAGATTATATTCCGCAAGCTTATTTAGAGATTGATGAGACAAACAAAATTTATAATTTTGTTGTTGCGTTGAATGCATTTAATATATTTAAAACAAGAGCGATTATTAAAGCTGAATTAAGTAATACAAATCCAACATTACCTGGATTAATATTTAATATTAAAGATATTCAACTTGGTCGTATTCCTGGTATGAGAGATTTATCTCATAACTTATTAAAAAATGTTATTAGTGATGAAAAAATTAGGTCAATGTTTGCTGATGCTGGTTTACATGTCGAACCTCATTTAGATGAACATTATATTTATTATTCAACAACAAACATCGTTAATGACTTAAGTTCTAAAATGGGTAGCGCTGGTGGGCAAAATGCATTATTCGTTTCAATGTTTAAAGAGATGCTATCTGCTCATAAATTTAATTTTGATTTCTATTCAAACAAAATGATTCTTGGTGCGCTTCCACTTCTAGAATTTCATACAAACGAAAACTATTGTAGTTCTGAATATACAATTAATTTGGGCGTTGATGATTCAATTAATAATTTCTTAATTCCGCTTATGAATGAAGGAAAATTTTCTGATTCTACTGGAAAATTAATTGAAAACGATCTCAAGATTGCTGTTCGTTTCTTATCAATGGGTATTAATAATATTGGAAGCGATGAAAGAGAAATTATTAATAACAAATACAAAAATGACTTTGTTAGAATATTCAAAACAAAGGGTATTAATTCTATTGAAGAATATACCGAAATAAGAGAAGAAATTTTTGGTCCAACCGGCACACCAATTAACGACTTGATGTCAAACAAAGTTAAAAATGAGATTAATAATGCTGGCAGTACCGACCTTGAAAGAGTTCAATATTTTATTGAAGGTAATAAAATTAGTGTTAATGTAAACGAAGTGGAACTTCATGATGTTATCAAAACAACCAATCCTGTAGGATTTTCTTATACATTCCAGAGAAGACTCGATGATGATAGCGGCTATAAATTAAATTACATGGTTATCGATAATTTCTATTTCAATATCATTAACAATAAAATGTATGTAGTATTTGGTATTAATCTTAATGGTTATGAAACATCATTAATTTTAACTTCCACTGCAAAAACTGGTTCAACTGGAACTGAACTTGAGTTCCCTATTTCAAGCGATAATGTTTATTACGGTACATACAAATGTAGCGTAGATATGTATGATGCATTTATTTCACTAGTTGATGATGCATTCAAAGGTGGGGGAGCAAGTTGGTTTAAGCTTAAAGGAAAAGAAGCGTTTATAGTTGACTTTACCACTGCCTTAAGCCAATGTAGTGAACTATCAAAAATTGAGAGCATGGCTAAAGCCATGGGTTATTCCAGGGAAGTAACAGTCGAAGCGAAAAATAATGCTGATAAAATCAGTGATGTTGGTTATCTTAATCTAACACTTGGCTTCAAGAAAGATTAATAGTTTTAATTATTAACGTTAAGTTATATAATTACATAGTAAAGGGGAAAACATATGCCATTAGTTAATTCTAAAGAAATGTTTAAAAAAGCCTATGAAGGCGGATACGCAATTGGCGCGTTTAATGTCAATAACATGGAAATCATTCAAGGTATCGTTGAAGCTGCTACCGAATGTAAATCTCCAATCATTTTGCAAGTTTCTTCCGGAGCAAGAAAATATGCAAAACCAAAATATTTAGTGCACTTAGTTAAAGCTGCTGTTGAAGAATCTGGTTTACCAATCGTCTTACACTTAGATCACGGTGATTCTTATGAACTTTGCCGCGATTGTATCGATGATGGTTTTACATCAGTTATGATTGATTGCTCTAGCAAATCATTTGAAGAGAATGTTGCGATTACTAAAAAGGTCGTTGAATATGCTCACGATACTTCTAAACATCCATATGTTACAGTTGAAGCCGAACTTGGTACATTAGCAGGTGTTGAAGATGATGTTAAAGTTGAATTTGGAAAATCAAGTTATACTGATCCAAATCAAGTTGAAGAATTTGTTAAAAGAACAGGTGTTGATAGTTTAGCTATCGCAATTGGTACCTCACATGGTGCTTATAAATTCAAACCTGAACAATGCACACGTAATGCCGAAGGCATTCTTTGTCCACCTCCACTAAGATTTGATATCTTAGAAGAAGTTAGTAAGAGACTTCCTGGCTTCCCAATTGTTTTACATGGTGCAAGTTCAGTTGTTCAATCATTTGTTAAAACCATCAATGAAAATGGTGGACAAATGCCAGATGCAGTTGGAATTCCAGAAGATCAATTACGCAAAGCTGCTAGCATGGCTGTTTGTAAGATCAACATTGATAGTGACTTACGTTTAGGTATGACTGCTGCTATTCGTGAACACTTTGTTGCTCATCCAGAACACTTCGATCCAAGACAATATTTAGGCCCTGGTAGAGATAATGTTCGCGCTATCGTAAAACACAAGATTTGTGATGTTTTAGGTAGTGAAGGTAAAGCTTTATAATCATTACATATTTATATTAGACCTCCTATGGAGGTCTTTTATTTTACGTTTTTTTGTTTTAAAATAGTGATATGGAATTTTACGGATTAGAGAAATTATCATTAGTTGATTATGATGGACATATTGCCTGTACTTTATTTACTAAAGGCTGTAATTTTCGTTGTCCTTTTTGCCATAATTCTTTTTTGGTTTTACCTGAAGTTAGTGTTGAACCAATTCCATTTAACGAAATATTAGTTTATTTAAAAAAACGTGTTGGTGTCCTTGACGGGGTTGTTATTACTGGTGGCGAACCTACATTAATGCCTGATTTAATCGATAAAGTTAGTGCGATTAAAGAGCTTGGCTACGATATTAAATTAGATACAAACGGAACACATCCTGAAATAATAAAAAAATTAATTGATAATCAATTAATTGATTATATCGCTATGGATATTAAAACATCTATTAGTCAATATTCTTCTATTACTGATGCATTTGTAAATATTGAAATGATTAAAGAAAGTATTTCGATAATTATGAATAGTGGTGTGGAATATGAATTTAGAACTACATTGATTAAAGAATTTCATAATATTGATGTAATAAAAGATATTGCTAAATTGATTGATGGGGCAAAAAAATATCGCCTTCAACTATATATAGATACCGATAATTGTATAAGTCATGGTTTCCATGATATTGAAACTAGTGAAGCTAATTCCTATATAGAGATATTAAAAGACCACATTCAAGATGTGGCCCTTCGTGGTTATAAATTGGATTATTAATTATCTAAATATCTTAACGCCATTGTGGCTGCAATAGCGCCATCGTTACATGCTGTAACAACTTGTCTAACATCCTTAACGGTACAATCTCCTGATGCAAATAAGCCGGGAGTTTTTGTTTCCATTTTTTCATTAACAACAATAAAGCCTTTGTTTAAATCAACCACATTTTTGTAGCGTTCATTATCTGGAATTTGTCCAATAGCAATAAAAACACCCTCACAAGAAATTTTAAATTCTTCGTTTGTTTTTGTGTTTGTAAATGTTAAACCAGTAAGCTCATTTTTACCTTCAAAACTCTTTAGTGAAAGATTATGGAAATATTCCAAATTATCTTTATTTTTGATTCTTTCAATTAATATATTATCAGCAAAGAATTTGTCAAAAAGTGTGCAAATTGTAACTTTTTTACAGTAATTTGTTAATAATATTGCATATTGTAACGCTGTATTCGCATCGCCAATAACTACAACATCTTTTCCTTTATAGAAGGCTCCATCACAAACAGCACAATAACTAATTCCGTGTCCAACAAATTCTTCTTCTTTATAAACGCCGATATGACGATGCTTAACGCCTGTTGATAAGATGACTGTTTTTGAGAAGTGAGTTCCGTAATTGGTTTTAACTTCAAAAATATTATTTTGTTTTTGAATTTCTAAAACTTCTTCTGCCTCAAATTCAACACCAAGGTTATCAATTTGATCAAATAAATTTGATGCGTATTGTTCACCACTAATTTCAATAATCGATGGAATATTTTCTACTCTAGGTGAATTTGCAATTTGTCCACCAAAGTTATCTTTTTCGATAATTAAAACTTTTTTGCCACCCCTCAATGCATATAATGCAGCAGTCATTCCAGAAGGACCGCCACCTATAACAATCACATCAAAGATATTGTTAGGCATTTTTTCTTCCCTCAATCCAGCCTTTAATTAATGAGGCATTATCGTAAATATCATAGCCGCCATTATTATTTGGCACTAATAGAGTTGGAGCTTTTTTAATTCCAAATTCTTTTGTAATTTCAACATCATCTTCAGCATCAACGGCATTATATTCAATATTAGCTTTAGCTAATAACATTTTTGCCATCTTACAGTTAGGACAAGTTTTTGTTGTAAACAAAATTAATCCTTCTAATTTGTGTGCATTTTTAGGATCGACATCAACTTTTTCTTCTTTAACTACATCGCGCTTTAAAGAACTTGTAGCGTAGTTATAAGTTTTTCTATGTTTAAATTCTTCAAGTTTGCCAGTATTCCAGTTTTGAACAGGACGATAATATCCAGTAATACGTGAGTAAACCTCTGTAACTTCACCACATTTAGGACATTTATATACTTCACCAGAAATATAGCCATGGTTTTTACAAACTGAGTATGTCGGTGACATTGTATAGTATGGAATATGATAATTTTCAGCAATTGTTTTAACTAATTTCATACAGCTTTGCCAATCAGGTAATCTTTGTCCAAGGAATGTATGAAATACTGTGCCTGATGTATATAGAGTTTGTAATTCATCTTGAATATCTAAAGCTGCAAATACATCTTCAGTATAGCCAACTGGAAGATGGCTAGAATTTGTATAATATGGTGCATCAACATTATCACTTGCAGTGATAATATCTGGATATTTTTCCACGTCATGTTTTGCTAAACGATATGCAGTAGATTCAGCAGGTGTTGCTTCTAAGTTATATAAATCTCCGTATCTTTCTTGATAATCAGATAATTTATTTCTCATAAAGTTAAGGACATCTTTGGCAAACTTTTGTGCCTTTGCATCAGTTAAATCACATTTTAACCAACGTGCATTTTCGCATGCTTCATTCATACCAACTAATCCAATTGTGGAGAAGTGGTTATTGAATGTTCCTAAATATCTTTTTGTATATGGATATAATCCTGCTTCAAGGAGTTTTGAAATAACATCCCTTTTAATTTTTAAGCTTCTAGCAGATATATCCATCATCTTCTCGAGTCGATTATAGAAATCTTTTTCATCAGTTGCTAAATAAGCGATTCTAGGCATATTGATTGTAACAACACCAACAGAGCCTGTTGATTCACCAGAACCAAAGAAACCACCAGATTTCTTTCTTAATTCTCTTAAATCAAGACGTAGTCTGCAGCACATACTTCTAACATCACTTGGTTCCATATCGCTATTGATATAGTTTGAAAAGTATGGTGTTCCGTATTTAGCGGTCATTGTGAATAATAACTTATTATTATCGGTTTCGCTCCAATCAAAATTTCTGGTAATTGAATATGTTGGAATTGGATATTGGAATCCTCTTCCGTTAGCGTCTCCTTCAATCATGATTTCAATGAAGGCTTTATTAATCATATCCATTTCAGCTTTACAATCTTTATATTTGAATGGCATTTCTTTTCCACCAACCAAAGCGTTTAATTCAGCCATATCATTTGGAACTGTCCAGTCTAATGTAATATTGGTGAATGGTGCTTGTGTTCCCCATCTTGATGGAGTGTTAACACCATAAACAAATGATTGAATACATTGTTTAACTTCTTTATATGTTAGGTGATCTGTTTTTACAAAAGGTGCTAAATAAGTATCAAATGAAGAGAAAGCTTGAGCACCAGCCCATTCATTTTGCATAATACCCAAGAAGTTAACCATTTGGTTACATAATGTAGATAAGTGGCTTGCTGGGGAAGATGTAATTTTACCTGTTACGCCGCCTAATCCTTCTTGAATTAATTGTTTAAGTGACCAGCCAGCACAATAACCAGTGAGCATACTTAAATCATGAATATGTATATCTGCATTTCTGTGGGCGTTTGCGATTTCTGGATCATAAACCTCGCTTAACCAATAGTTAGCGGTAATTGCGCCAGAGTTAGAGAGGATTAACCCACCAACACTGTAAGTAACTGTTGAGTTTTCTTTAACACGCCAGTCGGCAATTTTTAAATAATTATCAACTGTCTTCTTATAATCGAGTTCTGTTGAGCTAATTTCTCTTATGTTTTCATGTTGGCGACGATACACCATATAGCTTTTTGCAACATCGGCATATCCACACGCGACTAAAACGTTTTCAACGGAATCTTGAATGTCTTCAACGTTGATCTCATCGTTAACAACTTTATTAGAAAAATCTCCAGATACTCTTAAAGCGAGTATTTGAATAATATCTTTCGTATATGCCTTATGTTCTGCAATAAAAGCCTTTTCTATTGCATTGGAAATCTTTTCCAAATCAAATGGCACTAATGAGCCATCTCTTTTTTTAATGTTGAGCATAAAACTGTCCTCCTCTTCAATGACAAAGTTTTATTATTTTATGTATCTATATCTCTTTATTGATTCAGCACTAATCAAAAAAGGGAGTGTGCCAATATCTTATCTAATAATATATATGTAATTCAAGCATAAAAAACACTTTTTTAGACACGTTCTAAATGTGTATTTTTTACTATTAAACTACAAAAAGAAAAACCGCATTTTATTGCGGCTAATCTAATTTAAATTTAAAGACTATTTTTTCTTCTCTTTTAGAAGTTCTTTAATTTCATTTAATACATCTAATTCGGTAGGTGTTGGTGGAACTTCTTCTGGTGGAACTGGTCTATCTTCTGGATGTTTCTTATAGTGTTCCTCTAATAGTTTTGCATCTAACTCGGCTTTCTTTTTAGCGATTGAGTTTGCTGCTTTCACAATAAGGAATAAAACTAAGGCAATTAATATAAAGTTGATAACTGCTTCAATGAAAACGCCCCAATCAATATAAATACATTTTGCATTCACTACTGATAAACCACTTTCTGCATCGGTAATAAATTGTGGTTCGCCATTTAATATTGTAATCAAGTTAATACCTTGACCACCTGTAGTAACACTGACGATTAAATTGATGAGTGGCATGATGATTTTGTTTGTTAAAGCTGTAACAATTGTTGAGAACGCTCCGCCAATGATAACGCCAACAGCAAGATCAATAATGTTTCCTCTTGTAATGAATTCTTTAAATTCACCAAAGAATCCTTTTTTCCCTTCTTTTTTCTTAAACATAATTTTTTATTTCTCCTTATTAAAAATATTATTCTATTTTGCTGAAAAATAAAATAAAATATAGAAGACGTATATAATTAATTATTATGATAGATTTAAATGTAACATTAGAAGGAAGCCTTCCTTTAGAAACATATAAGTACATTGGTAAAAAATACCATATTGGTTTGGGAATTGATTTTCCTAATTCATTTTTAGTTGATGAGAAGAAAGTTTCTTCAGAAGACGTTATTGATAAAACTAAACTAGCATTAAAACTTTTACAAAATCCTGAAAGTCTTGAGCTTGCTGGTTATTCTTTGGTTAAACATTTGGATTCATTAGGATATGTTTATGCTGAAGTAAGGGTGACCCCTTTGTTACACACTGAAGGTGGATTAACACAAAGACAAATTTTTAATTGCGTGCTACGCGGGATATATAAAGGATTAGATGAGTGTCCTGATATAATTGTTAAAGTCATATTTTGTTTAAGACGTAGTGCGACTATTGCGTTAAATCGTCATACAGTTGAACTTGTTAACGAATACAAAAATGATGTAGTTGTAGGAATTGATTTAGTTGGCAGTGATGCTGATAGATCAATCAATGCTTTTAAACCATTATTTATGATGGCAAAAGAACTAGGATTACATACTTGCGTTCATCCTTCAGCTAAAGAAATCGGCAGGGCTATTGAACTTAATATTGAAAGAATAACTCTTCCTTGCCCAATTTTAGTTAGTAAAGAATTGCTTCTTTGTTTACAACAAAGACATGTTTTGTTTGAGGTTTCGCCTATTGATTTATTGTATCGCCAAGTTGTTAATAGTATTAACGAAGTATCTTTTAAAGACTTCTTATATTATGGCGTTCAATTTGGTTTTGGTTCTGTTAATCCAACAATATATCAAACCTCTATTGATAAAATTTGCCAAAAACTTAATCGTGAATGTAATTATGAATATAACGATATTAGACAAGTGATTAATTCTTCACTTACTAATTCATTTGCTTCTTTAGAAGAAAAAGCTGCTTTAATTAAGAAATTAAGCAGTCGTTTCGATTTGTTCTATCAAAGTTTATTTGATTAATTATTTTAAATACATATCTAGAAAGCTAATCAATATCGGATCGTATAACGAAGCATGATATTGATTTTTTATACTAATGTAATCATATTCTGGATATTCAATAATATTCTCTTTATCTATTTCTAAACCATCTAGGACAGTGGTGGTATAAGATAAATAATTGATTCTTTCTTTTGAATAGTAACTTGATGAAATTATATATTTATTATCACTTGTTTTAATAACGGTGTCGTTGAAATATACACATGCGCTTGTTAGTTCGCCATTATTGTATACTTGAAAAGTCGGAACATATCCGGTATCATAACCGAATTTTGTATTATCTTTATTAGAAAGTGAATATTTATCTTTGATTTCTTGATATTTTTGTTTATCGGAATAATAGTAGATATCTAAATCAAAAACATATATTTTTTCATCAAATTCTTTATTAGCTAAATATGTTTTTAAGACATTAGGGGTGCAATAATTACAGTCTGGACATGTGTTTCTAACAAAATAAACAAGTGCATTACCTTTAATTAAAGTATTTAATTTGTTTTCGTCTACATAATATAAAGTTGGTAATATTGCATATTTTTTAACCACTCTATATAAAGAATCTTCGTTAAAGAATAAATTTAAATCCTCATCATAATTACTCGTCTTAGGGTAAATAAATCTCTTATTAATCTTTCCATTTAGAACAATATAGAAAGTTGGTGTATCGTCTAATCTTAAAAATCCATTACCGTTATTGTATAAAGTATCATTAATTTCAGAGTATAAAACTTTATAAGAAAGAAGGTTAAATCGCTTTGATACAGAATTTAAAACATTTTCAAATAATGTCCAGCAAGAACACGATCCTTTTTCTGGGTGAACGGCTACTAAAAAATTCTCGCTTTCAAGCTTTGATAACAACTCATCACCAGTGATTTCTATGGATTCTCGGTGTGCATAAGTGCCGAATGTTAGCTTATGATTTTCGTTATCTACATTCCCGCATCCTATTAATGCTGGAACAATAAATATTGATAAGAGTAATATTTTTAGTTTCATGGATATATTATACTATTATTCTTTATATATTTCTTTATATTTATTAATAAGAAAATAGGTGTTAGAAATTATAAGTTTTTTTATGGTTTTTTCATTTAAAAAATATTGACTCAGTCCCCTAATTTTTTATTTACGAAAAATGGTGTGAAAAAATGTTAAAAAAAATTGTTGTATTTTATTTAATTTTTCTATATATTTTTTCTCGTAAAAAAATCTAGTTTTTACGTTAGTTGTGAAAGGTAGGGACAATAATGGAAAATAAAGTTATTATCTCGCTCGAAGGTGTTAGTAAAGTATTCGATGGCGTTGCTGTTGTCGATAACTTCAATCTTCAAATTAATAAAGGTGAATTTGTTACCTTCCTCGGTCCATCAGGCTGTGGTAAAACAACGACTTTAAGGATGATTGCAGGATTTGAAACTGCAACTTCTGGCAAAATTTTGCTTAATGGAGAAGACATCACAAAGATACCTCCACACAAAAGACCAATTAACACAGTTTTCCAAAGATATGCATTATTTCCACATCTTGATGTTTATGACAATATTGCCTTTGGCTTAAAACTAAAAAAAGTTCCTGTAAAAATAACAAAAAAAGATGGTTCAATTGTGACCAAATATAAACACTTAACAAAAGCTCAAATTGATGAGAAGGTTTCTCATGCATTAAAATTGATTGATTTAGAAGAGCTAGAAAATCGAGATATTTCAACTCTTTCTGGTGGTCAACAACAACGTGTCGCAATCGCTAGAGCAATCGTAAATGAACCTGAAATTTTATTACTTGATGAGCCTTTAGGTGCTCTCGATTTAAAAATGCGTAAAGAAATGCAACTTGAATTAAAGGAAATGCACAAGAAATTAGGTATTACTTTTATATATGTTACACACGATCAAGAAGAAGCATTAACCATGTCTGACAAAATTGTTGTAATGAAAGATGGAAAGATTCAACAAGTTGGAACCCCAACTGATATTTATAACGAACCTGTTACTGCTTATGTTGCTAACTTCATTGGCGAATCTAATATTTATAACGCGACAATAGTTGGCAAAAAGAAGGTTAAATTCCTCAACCATGTTTTTGA
Organism: Bacilli bacterium; assembly: GCA_045615545.1. GTDB lineage: Bacteria > Bacillota_I > Bacilli_A > RFN20 > CAG-826 > SIG220. The sequence goes on from JAZLFA010000021.1 coordinate 20,339, forward strand.
TTGCGTTGATGATTTCCCAATTAACGAAAAAGTTGATGTTGTTATTCGTCCTGAAGACGTCATTCTTTCCAGTATGTTTGATGAATCCAAGAGTTTAGTTGGTGTTATTACTTCTAAAATCTTTAAGGGGATTCATTATGAATATGTTGTAATGGTTGGAAAGAGTGAAGTCCTTGCTCAAGAAACTAAAGATCGTGAAATTGGTTCTAAAGTTGCTATTGGTGTTCATCCTAGTAACATTCAAGTTATGAAGAAAGAGCTTACTGTTAATCTATATCCAGAAGCATGGGTTAATAAAAACAATGAAGTAATGATTAGTGAAACTGCTTTTCCTTGTGATGTTACTAAACTTATTAAAGACTCTTGGCTTGAAGATGGTTATTTGGTTGCGCCAAACGGCAAACGTTATGATCTTAAAGATGCAGACGTCATTGCAGAAGTAGCTATCACCGATGTTCAAATTGTTGATAATGAAGAAGAAGGCCTAATAAAAGGTTTTGTTGTTTCAACAATTTATAAAGGTGACCATTATCAACTTATTGTAAGAACTGAAGAGGAGGAAGATTTTATTCTTGATACTCCTTATACGTATAACGAAGGTGATTTAGTGTCAATTTCAATACCAAAAGACAAGGTCTCCCTCACTTTGAAAGGTGATATTTCTAAATATGAAGTTGAGTAACTTAAAATTTCATCGTTACCAATTTAAACGCCGTAATTTATGTATTCCATATGGATTGTTTTTGGTGTTATTCATCATTATTCCGATGGGAATTATTCTTTTTTATGCTTTTACTGATGCCAATGGCCAACCAAGTGGGCAAGCTTTTATTGATTTCTTTACATCGTTTGACAAGATCAATGTTTTAATTGTATCGGTCTTTATTGCTTTGCAAACTACTTTAATTTGCTTATTGATTGGCTATCCTTTAGCTTACTTTTTAGCTGACAAAAAGGTTAACAAAAATGCTGTTTTGATCACATTATTCGTTGCGCCTATGTGGATTAACTTTGTTTTAAGAACAGGCGCTACGCGAGACTTATTGACATGGATGGGCATTAATGGTGGCAACCATCCTTATCTTGCCACTCTTATTGGTATGGTTCAAAACTACTTACCTTTTGTTATTTTGCCTTTATATACAACAATGATTAATTTGGATAAACACCAAATGGAAGCGGCAGCTGATCTTGGCGCAAATAAAGTGCAAGTATTCTTTAAAAGTGTACTACCTCAATCTATTCCAGGTATTGTTTCCGCTTGTACTATGACATTCATGCCAACAATGTCCTCATATGTTATTTCGGATACACTTTCAGAAGGAAAAATTACGTTATTTGGTAATTATATTTACTTAGACTTCACATCTAGACTTTGGAATGATGGAAGTTTTATGGCGATAATTATGTTAATTATTATAGGAATTACCATGTTCCTAACTAGAAATACAAAAAAAGTCGATAGTAGAGGTATCAATTTATGATGAAGAAAATTATCGGTCAATGTTATATCTGGTTAATTTTACTATTAATGTATTTACCTGTTTTGGTTCTTATCGTTTTCTCTTTTACTGAGGCGACAAATGTTGGGACTTGGACTGGCTTTAGTTGGAATTTGTATCCACGTTTATTTCAAGATACACAAATAATGATAGCATTAGGGAACACGGTTATTATTGCTGTGATTAGCGCTGTTGTTAGTGTGGTACTTGGTACAACTGGAGCAATTGGTGCCTTCTACGCTCGCAAGCGCGTAAGAAAAGCTTTTGATGTAGTTAATCAGATACCTGTTGTTAATGCTGAAATTGTATTAGCGTTATCATTAACTGTTATGTTTGTGTTCTGCACTCAATATATCTTTAAAGGACAATTGTTTAGTTTCTGGACACTCCTTATTGGACATGTTGTTTTAAGTGCTCCATTTGTTTATATATCCGTTACTCCAAAACTTGAACAAATGGATCCGAGTCTTTATGAAGCTGCCATTGATTTAGGTGCCACACCTCGTAAAGCATTAATAAAAACGACATTGCCAGAAATTATGCCTGGTGTTATTTCTGGTTTCTTGCTTTCAATTACATTATCTTTAGATGATTTTATTGTTACTAGATTTACACGTGGCCCTGGTTTATTAAGTGGAGATAATTCTATCGAAACTCTTTCTACGTTGGTACAGGCTAAGATTAAAAAGGGACCTATTCCTGTTGAAATGCGTGCATTAACAACTTTGTTGTTTGCGATTGTTATATTGGCTGTAATTTTTATTACTCTTTACCGCCATTATAAGGATAAACAGATTATCAAATTAAGGGGTATTCAAAATGGCAAATAAGGTTTTATCATTTTCTTTATCTCTTTTGGGAATCTTTTTAGTTGGTTTTCCATTAACCAGCTGTTCTAAGAATACCAGCGAACAGTCAAATGAAAAAGTTGTTTTGAAGATTCTTAATAGTGAAGATTATATATACTTAAATGATCCTGATAATGGATATGACGAGGATGATTTAACTGTTCAATTTGAAAAATATATGTCTGAAGAATGGGGATTAAATGTATCCGTTGTTTATGAGACAAGTGACACTAATGAATCTATGTATAATGATTTGTTAAGTGGCAGAACAACATATGATTTAGTCTGTACAAGCGATTACATGTGTCAGAAATTCGCACGTGAAGGTTTAACTACAAAAATTGATCGTTCGTTGATTCCAAATTATACAAAATACTGTAGTGATACTATTGGACAAAGATTAGATGATATTGTATTTAAAATTAACGATGATGAATTTGGCAGGCTTGCTGATTATTCTATTGGTTATATGTGGGGCACTCTCGGCCTGTTGTTTAATCCTGAATATGAAGCTTTTGAAGATGGCGTTGATCCAATAAATGATTTAGATTCTTTCGAAGGTCTGTGGGATCAAAGGTATAAGGGTACTATGACAATTAAAGATAGTATGAGAGATACCATCGCAGTAGCTATTATTCATATGTATAACAATGAATTAACTTTGTTAAAAGAACAATTCGAAGAAGGATTAATTGATGTCGATGCTTATAATTCTCAATTGTCTTACTATTTCAATATTATAAGTAATGTTGAAGACGAAAAATTCAATGATAAACTTAATGAAATTAAGGATAGTTTATTATCACTAAAATCTAATATTTTTGGTATGGAAGTTGATAGTGGTAAACAAGATATGGTTACCGGAAAAATTGGTATCAACTTAGCATGGAGTGGCGATGCAGTTTATTCCATGGATCAAGCGGAAGAAGAAATTGGGAAGGAACTTTATTATTCTTTACCAAAAGAAGGAAGCAATATTTGGTTCGATGCATGGAGTATGCCGGTTAATGAGAATAGAAGCGAATTAACTTATCAAGTGGCATGTGAATTTTTAAATTTTATTAGCGATCCATATTACGCTAGTTTAAACATGGATTATACTGGATACACAACTTTTATTGGCGGTGATGCTATTCTCGATATTGCGCGTGATTGGTACGATATTAGAACTGATGTAATTAGTTATATTGATGAGGAAGAAGAATATTATCCTTTATTCTATGTTGACCCATTTACCCAAGAAGAGACTGAAGTATCTTTTGATGATGTGCATTTTGAAGAGGATAATGATCCTGACTATGATGAAGTAATTTTGTATTATTATGGTGAAGAAGAAAATGCTATTGAATATGGCTTATATAATGAAATTTTATTAATAGATCCTGAATGGGAAGAAGTAGATTTATCTTACTTCTTTAATGGCACATTTGATGAGTATGTCGATGGTATTGATTCTATTTTTTATACAGATTACTATAAGGAAGAAAATGGGGTAGTTGGAAGACAATTTTATTGTCAATATCCTGATGAAGAAGCTGTTGTTAGATGCGCAATCATGGATGATTATGGAAATCGTAATACAAGTGTTTTAAAGATATGGGAATCATTTAAAAGCAATTCTCTCCCTACTTGGGCAATTGTATTATTTATAGTTGAAATTGTCCTACTAATTGTTGGTGTTGGCTTTATTATTCAGGGTAAGTATATTAAAAAAGGTGTTTAGAAAGAAAAGAAAAGCAAATTTATAATATAAAATTACTTGTAAAAGATTTTTGGTAGATGCTATAATAATTCGGCCGTGGTTCCTTAGCCAAGTTGGTAAGGCAATTGACTGCAACTCAATGAGCGACGGTCCGAATCCGCCAGGAACCTCCATTGCGCCAGTAGCTCAGTTGGATAGAGTATTAGACTACGAATCTAAGGGTCACGTGTTCGAATCGCGTCTGGCGCGCCAATATTTTATCGGGACGTAGCGTAGCTTGGTATCGCGTTAGTTTTGGGAACTAAAGGTCGCAGGTTCAAATCCTGTCGTCCCGACCATTTGTACAGTATACCGGATTTGAACATAAAATCCGGTTTTATTTTATAAAAATAAATTTTTTTAGACTCTATTTTTGACACTTTTATAGTATTCTTCTTCTTTTTCATCAGGTGTTAACCCTTTATTAGAGGTGTGGATTCTTTGGGCGTTATAAAAAGTAAAATATGCTGATAAATATTCTTTAATAACTTTAGAATTTTCATAATTGTTAATATTTAAATTAATTTCTTCACTTCTAACTTTAGAATAAAACCCTTCCATACATGCATTATCATAAGGTTTTCCAGCCTGCGAAAATGATTGTTTGACGCCGAGCATTTTTAATAAGTTCATAAAATTTGTTGATTTGAATTGTGCGCCCTGATCAGAGTGAAACATTAAATCGATGGGTTCGTTTCTTGATGAAAATGCATCTTTAAAAGTGTTAATTGCTAAATTTTCATTTAACTGTGTTGATAGCCTCCAACCAACAACTTTCCTTGCAAACAAATCCAAAATCACGCACAAATAAAATTTAACCCCTTTAACATTAATTTCTAGAAAATCACTCGCCCACACTTTATTTGGTTCTTTTTGTTCGAATTGTTGTCTAAGCAAATTCCTATAATAAGTTTGTTTTTGAGTATTAACATATGGTTTTTTCTTTTTCACAACCAAATTCGTTATTAAATTGTTTTCTTTCATTACTTTTACGACGTATCTTTTACTAGTAATTATTCCCTTCTTTTTAAGCGCAATTACTATTTTTCCAGCACCATAAAGTTTTTTTGAATTATTGAATATTTCAATTATTTCTCTTGCCATAGATTCTTTTCTTTTTTCATATGTTGTTTTTTCTACCTTATTAAACAAATAGTTGTAAAGAGTACCTCTATTAATTTTTATGACTTTTGCTATTTCATAAAGGTTGTAATCCGGATTTGCTTTTAAAAATCTTTTTGTCGCATCCTCTTTTTCTCTCACTGTGGCATTTACTGAAACTCCAATATTTTGAAAAATAAACACCTGCCTTTTTAACTTTTCGTTTTCCTTAAATAAAATTTCTTTTCTGATCATAATTTTTGATCTCCTTTCGTGAATTTATAGATTACAACAAAACAAAATATTCAAAAAAATGTTTAAAATAGCACTCTTTGAGTGAAAGTGCTTGCATCCCTCTCTCTGTTTCTCAATCTACTAAAATTGTAAGTTGTGTAAATTTAGAACAAAATGAAGCGATCGAATTGTATAACTTTTTATACAAAACTCTTAAACAATTAAATGACAAAAATAAGAGTATAGAGAAAAATGATTAGCTTTAGTGATGAATCAATAGTGTAGGCCATTTTTAAGCAATATAAACTTTTGTGCAATATTGCTGTTGGCTTTTTTATTTAAGTTTTTGCTCCATGCATTCAAGAGTTTCAGGAGAAATGACATGTTCAATCATGCAGCAATCTTTTTCTGCGATTGGTTTTGGCACGCCAAGTTTTTTAATTAAATATTCACGAATTATAATGTGCCTATGATAAACACCTTTTGCAAGTAATCTTCCGGATTCTGTTAATTTAAGTTCAGAATAAGGAGTTTTTTCTATTAAATTCGCTTTTAATAATTCATTAGTAGCTTTTGTAACAGCTGGTTTTGTGACATTTAACATTTTAGAAATTGTTACCGATTTAACTTTCTGATCCTCAATTTCAAGAATGTAGATAGCTTCTAAATAATCTTCAAATGATTGTGATAATTTCATAATAATATTATTTATCAATATAAATTGGAATTCAAGAAAAAGTTAAATATGGTTAATTTCTATTGACCTTATAGTAAATAATCCGTAAAATAGTAACCGAAAAAGTTAAATATGGTTAACATTATGCATAAAGAAAAAAGTAGATTAAATATAGGTGAAGAAGGGCATTTGTCAGATTTGAAAAGAGGACAAAAATGTATCGTTTTAGATCTCCATAATGATAATGCTGCACTTCGTAGGCATCTTCTTGATATGGGGATTACAAGAGGAGTAGAAATTGAAGTTAAAAAAATAGCTCCTTTAGGTGATCCAGTTGATATTTGTTTAAGAGGATATGAACTATGTATTCGTAAAGCGGATATGCATTTTATTGAAGTAAGGGTAGTGGAATAAAATGAAAATTGCATTAGTAGGAAACCAGAACGCTGGTAAAACAACAATTTTCAATGCACTAACTGGATCTAATCAAAAAATTGGTAATTGGCCTGGTGTAACTATTGAAAGAAAGGAAGGGCTTCTTAAGAAAACTAAGGATTTTGAAGTTATAGATTTACCTGGTATTTATTCGTTATCGCCATATACTCCAGAAGAAGAAATATCACGTTCTTTTATCATTAATAAAAAACCAGATTTAATTATTAATGTTGTTGACGGTACTTCTATTGAAAGATCGCTTTATTTGACAACACAATTATTGGAACTTGATGTAGATGTAATTATTGCTCTTAATATGTCTGATATTTTAGAGTCACGTGGAATTAAGATTGATGTTGAGAAATTATCCAATAAACTTCACACAACAATTATTCCAGTTTCAGGTCTAACAGAAAACGGAATTAATTCATTAATTGATACAATTCTAAGTGGTAAATATATTAAAAACGAACATAACAAAATTTATTCTGAAGATATTGAGGATTTGATCGAAAAATTTAGCAAAACACTTATATCTAATAATAAACGATTTATTGCAGTTAAATTAATCGAAAATGATCGCGATTATCACTCTTTAATAAGTGAAAACCATGAAAAGCAAATAAAAGAACTTGAAACAAATAACAATATGGATGGCGAACAATTAATAGCCTCAAAACGTTATGAATATATAGAAAAAATTAAAAGGGAGTGTACATTTGTTACTCCTAAAAAAGAGTCTATTACAGATAAACTTGATCGTGTTTTCTTAAATAAATGGTTAGCTCTTCCTATTTTTGCCCTAGTTATGGCGTTTATATATTTTTTGTCGATTGGTGTAATTGGTGGATTAACGACTCCTTTAATAGAGGTTCTATTTAATGGAACTAGTGGGGAACCTGTCGAATTTGACCTTATTTTTACAACAATCCGTGCAAACCTCAATTTTAAGGGGATTGGTCCATTACTTGGTGAGGTAATTCAAAATGCTGGTGGATCTCCTTGGGCAATTTCACTTGTTCAGGACGGAATTATTGGTGGTGTTGGTAGCGTATTATCGTTTTTACCACAACTTATTGTGATGTTTTTGTGTTTGTCGCTTCTTGAAACAACTGGATATATGTCGAGAATCGCTTTCTTTTTGGATAGAATCTTCCATAAATTTGGATTAAGTGGTAAATCTCTTATTCCTTTTATCGTTGGCTCCGGTTGTAGTGTTCCTGGAATTGCTTCGAGTAGAATTGTTGAGGATGAAAACGAACGAAAAGCCACAATGATTCTTACACCATTTATACCTTGTAGTGCAAAATTGCCAATTATTGCATTATTTTCTTCCTATTTTTTTAATAATTATGCTTGGCTAATTTCGTTATCTGCATATTTAATTGCAATTATTTTAATTTTAATTTTTGGTTACTTATTTAAGAAATTTATTTTTAAAGGTGAGCACTCTTCTTTTGTTAGCGAACTTCCTGAATATAGAAAACCAAAAGGAAAATATATTGTTAGAGATGTATATGACAAATCATTTGCTTTTATTAAAAAAGCTGGAAGGTTGATATTACTGTTCTCTATTATTGTATGGTTTTTAACAAGATTTACTTGGTCGTTTAACTTTCTTGAACCAGAAAATATAAATAATTCAATGCTCGCTGGAATTGGTAATGCATTTGCATGGTTCTTTTATCCAATGCTTGGTGAATGGAGCTGGGGAGCAAGCGTTAGTGCGATCCAAGGGTTAATCGCAAAAGAGCAAGTTGTTGCATCAATGTCGATTATCGCAGGAAGTGAGAATGTGTTTGCTTCTGGAGGACCATTTTCTTTCTTGACTGGACCTACTGCTTACGCTTTTATGGTTTTTAATTTATTTAGTGTTCCCTGCGTTGCAGCATTGGGTGCTTTAAGACGCGAAGCTAGAAGCGCAAAAACTTTATTATTAAGCATTTTATTTGAAATTGGTTTTGCATGGATTCTCGCAACTCTAATTGGAGTTATTGGAAGGGCTATTGTTTTATGAGCTATGTAGATATTTTAATTACAATTATCACTTTCATAATTGTTTTTTCTATTATCTTTTTCACTTTCATTCGCCCTAAAATGAGAGGGCAAAAAATTATATGCCACAATTGTCCGGTTTCTAAAAAAGGAAAAAGATTATTAAAGAATTATAAAAACAGAAAATTATAAATGAATTTGTTGCCATGATGTCTTTTTAGAACTTGCAATTGAATTTTAGAACTTTTAAAAATTATCATTTTGGTGTAAAAAAACACGAAAAACATATGTTAACTTCGTTGCGTTCGACCTATTAACTTCGTTGCGTTCGATTTAAAAACTATTAACTTCGTTGCGCAAAGACATTAGTTAAACCGAGGCACTTTTTCCTCAAAAAGGTGCCTTTTTTGTTACTTTTTTAGCAAAAATCGCTATTTTTCAATTTTTTGCTTTTATAATTTTGAACATTTTTTGAATACTTAAAAAACATCCTAGACAGGTATCAAATCCTGTCACCCCTGGTTATGAAATGTTAGTTTTTATTATATAAAAGGCATTTTTTTGTCTTTTTAAGTATGTTGTTCGTATCCTGTCATCCCTGGTTTAAAAATGAAATTACTTGATGATTTTCATTTGTTATGGATTATTTACTAATAGTAAAGCCTATGAGAACATTTGATGGAGTTGTATTTGCAAGGACTAGAATGGGGTTTAGTAGATATCTTAGACACCACAGAACGCATTATCGAATTCAAGAAAGAGTTTATACCTATCATTGCCGTTTGATTGGATTCAAAATTGAAGAGCAGATGGAAATTGAAAAGATAATAGAATTAGATAAAAAATTCATGGCTTTAACAACACCAGAAGAAAGAGAAATGATAAAGTATCTTGCCTATCACAATCCGAATGAAAGGCCTCCTGAACATCTTCATGAATCCTTTGAATCTGCATATCCAAAGTGGTATTCAGTCTTTTATAACAATAGTGATCCGCTATTTGGAAAAATTAGCCCCGTTTTATTAGGCAAAGAGATTGAATATTTAAGAGTTATAAACCAATATAATAAGTCTGAACTAGCAAGCATGGTTGGAATCGATAGAACAACACTTTTTGATATAGAACAAGGGTTAAGGTTACCCTCTATTGAGTCATTGCATAGAATTTGTGTAATTTTCAAAATCCCAATAGATTATCTAACAAAAATGGCTATTGTAAAAAATATTTATGATATTCCAATTAAAAAGAAGATAACAATTGAATTGAAACAGTATTATTAAAAATATTTTTCTAACTTTCTAAAAAATGTTCCTCTGCTTAAGTTTGTTAATTCACAAGCCTTTGAACTAGATATTTTCCTTTGTTTATATAATGTTGCTATCTCAATAAAATTATTCGGAATATCAATTGATGGTCTTCCAAACTTAACACCTCTTAATTTTGCCATTCTTATGCCTTCTGCTTGTCTTTGCTTCATCGTTTCCCTTTCGTTTTCTGCAACGAATGATAAGACTTGAAGAACAACGTCTGCAATAAATTTTCCTACTAGATTTTTGCCTTCAATTCTTGTATCTAAAAGTGGCATATCAATTACGACAATATCAATTTCTCTTACTTTTGTAAGAATTCTCCATTCATCAAGAACCATATTATAATTTCTGCCTAAGCGATCAATTGATTTAATAAACAAAGTGTCACCAGGCTTCAATTTCCTAAGAAGTTTTTTATAATTTGTCCTATTAAAATCTTTTCCTGATTCTTTGTCTGTGAAAATGTTTTGTTCAAGAATTCCTATTTTTAATAATTCATCTAATTGTCTGTCTAAGTTTTGCGTAACTGTAGATACTCTTGCATAACCATATTTCATAATTTTCCTCCGGTTATGGTATCTATGGCCTAAAAGAAAAGACTAATCAAGTTAATTAGTCTCAAAAGGTACACATTTTGGATTTCCTATATTCTCTATTAAATTATTAAAGATTTCAAGAAAATTTTTTTAGACCGAAAATCGTACGTTTTGGTTCTTTAGGAAAGGAGAAGAAAGATGGGCAAAGGTTTAAAAATTGCAGGTTTAGTTCTTGGCATTCTTGGCATTGTAATGGGATTTACCGGTTTTGGTGTTGCTATTTGTTCAGTAATTGGACTTCCATTATCAATTACAGGTCTTATTTTATCCATTGTTGGTTTAAATAAGTCTAAAGATGGTCTTGGAACTGCTGCATTAGTTTTATCAATCATCGCAACCGTATTTACCGCAGTTACATTCTTTACATGTGGTATTTGTGTTCTTTGTGTTGCAGGTAAAGCAGCTAAATTGGCATAGTTCATCTCCAAGGGGGTTGAATTCCCCCTTTTTTAGTTATTTATGTTTCCATATTTAGATAAAAATCAAAAAATACCTGTTTATGGTATTTGTTTCATTGTTGGAATTGTTGTTTCTTTTTTAGTAATGCTTTTTTTAGTAAAAAGAGAAAATAGAAAAAAAGATCAATTTTTTTATGGATCGTTATTTGCTGCAATTGGAGGAATAATAGGAGCAAAGTTACTGAGCATTATTACTTCGTTTGATATTATTGTCGAATACAATTTAGATATTATTTCAATAATAAAAAATGGATTTGTTTTTTATGGAGGATTAATTGGAGGTTTTGTAGGATATTTAATATACTGCAAAGTGTTCAAACAAGATCTTTTTGAAATGACTGATATTGCAGCTGTTTCTTTACCGATAGGTCATGCAATAGGAAGAGTCGGATGTTTTTGTTCGGGTTGTTGTTTCGGGATGCCAACAGATTCATGGCTTGGTGTCGTTTATACCCATCCTGCCGACCCTAATTGTCCTGTTGGTATTAAATTATTGCCGACACAATTATTCGAAACGGGTTATGATCTAATAATTTTTGCAATTCTTTTATTTGTTTCATTAAAGTTTAAAACGCAAAAATCAACAAGAACTTTGTTATACATATATATGTATGCAACCTGTAGATTTATAAATGAATTTTTTAGATATGATAAAATACGTGGATTTTTGTGGATTTTTTCCACATCACAGTGGATCTCAATCATTTTAGTATTAGTGGCAACAGTTTTCTTAATAGTTAAAAAAACAAAAGTAAAAAATAAAATAATCAACGATGAATATTAATGTTTTTTAATTCAATGTAATAAAAAAATATAAACTTTAGGAGTTAAATAGCCTAATTTATATGTTAACTTCGTTGCGTTCGACCTATTAACTTCGTTGCGTTCGATTAAAAAACTATTAACTTCATTGCGTAAAGACATCCGAGAAATTAGATGATACTAATATCATCTTTTTATTTTTTTGTAAATTAGTAAATGAGGATTTACAAAATAATATGTATTCATTAAATATAAAATAGTAAAATAAATTAGGAATGATTATGAATAAGCAAAGAAGACTTACTATTCAAAGAAGAGTTGTTTATGAGGAGGTTTTGAGTAGGTGCGACCACCCAACCGCTGATCAAATTTACAAATCTATTCATACAACTTATCCCAGAATTTCTAAGTCCACTGTTTATCGTAATTTAGATATCCTTTCTAAGGAAGGTAAGATTAATCTTATTTCATTTCCAAGCGGTAATAGATATGATTTAACTTTAGAAAAACATTATCATGTTATATGTAAAAACTGTGGTAAAGTTGTGGATGTTGATTTACCTTATGTGGAAGAATTAGACAAAAACGTTTCTTCAAAATCAGGTTTTAAAATTACTAAGCATTCAATGATTTTTGAAGGATTGTGTACAGAATGTTACAAAATGAAGGAGAAATAATATGAAAAACTTAGTTGTGTATTTTTCAAGAGCAGGTGAAAATTCTGTAAATGGAAAAATAGAAGTAATTAAAAAGGGGTATACTGAAATTGTTGCTCAGAAAATTGCAAAGAAAACTAATGCACACATTTTTAAACTTGAACCAATTGTTCCTTATCCTTTTTCTTATGATGAATGCGTAAAAAGAGCAAGTTCTGAAGGATTTGTTGATTATTTGCATCCTGAATTTAAAGTTGATGAATATGACGTTATTTTCATCGGATTTCCAAATTGGTGGAGAAGATATCCTGGAGTTGTTGCATCTTTCATCAAAAATAATAGTTGGATTGGAAAAACAGTGATTCCATTTTGTACTAACGAAGAAGGTACATTTGGTATTAGCGAACTCGAACTTAGAACTAGTATTAAGGGCGCAATTCTTAAAAGTGGATTCGCTATTCGTGGATATGATGCAGAAACTTGCGATGAGGCCATTGATAATTGGCTTAGGAGAGTACTTTAATGAAAATTGTTACTAATGATATTTACTATGTAGGTGTAAACGATCACCAAATCGATCTTTTTGAAGGTCAATATATTGTTGAAAACGGCATGGCTTACAATTCATATGTCGTTATGGATGATTTAATTACGGTTTTTGATACAGTTGATATTCGTTTCTTTGATGAATGGATGAAAAATATTAAAGAAGTAATTAAAGATAAAAAACCAAACTTCCTTGTTGTTCAACACATGGAACCTGATCATTCTGCTAATATCATGCGATTCTTACAAGAATTCCCTGATGTTTTTGTAATCGGAAATGCCAAAACTTTTGTAATGATGGAACAATTCTTTCATAAGGAAATTAATAATAAAATGGTAGTGGATGACGGAGGATTCCTTAACACAGGAAAACATAAATTTAACTTTGTTTTTGCCCCAATGGTTCACTGGCCAGAAGTTATGGTTACTTATGATGAGAATGACAAGGTTTTATTCTCTGCTGATGGTTTTGGAAAGTTTGGAGCACTTGATGTGGAAGAAGAATGGGATTGTGAAGCTAGACGTTATTATTTTGGTATTGTTGGAAAATATGGCGCCCAAGTACAAAATCTTCTTAAAAAAGCCAGTTCATTAGACATTAAAACCATTTGTCCATTACACGGCCCAATTTTGAATGAAAACCTCGGTCATTATCTATCTTTATATAATATTTGGAGTTCGTATCAATCCGAGACCGATGGAGTGGCAATTTTTTATACATCTGTTTATGGACACACTAAAGAAGCCGCTCTTGAAATGGAAAAGCTAGTTAAAGATATGAATACTCCAAAGGTTCATATTGCTGATTTAGCTAGAGAAGATATGGCAGAAGCAGTCGAAGATGCGTTTAGATATTCTAAAATTGTTCTTGCAACTACAACTTACAATTCAGGTATTTTTCCATTCATGAATGAATTTATTAATCATTTAGTTGAAAGAAATTTCCAAAATAAAACAATTGCAGTTATTGAAAACGGCACCTGGGCTCCAATGGCGGCAAAAGTAATAAAAGATAAACTTTCAGGATGCAAAAATCTTACATTTTTTGAACCAACAATCACGATTAAATCGAGCTTAACTGATGAAAATAAAACTCAGTTAAGAACTGTTGCGGAAAAATTATGTGCTGATTACATGGCTAAAAAAGATATCCAAAAAATTGAATTTGATCCTAAAGCATTATTCAATATTGGCTATGGATTATATGTTGTTACCACAAATGATGGAAAAAAAGATAATGGTTTAATTGTAAACACTGTTAGCCAAGTAACAAGCGAACCAAATAGAATTGCAGTCTGTGTTAGTAAAACGAATTATTCCCATAACACAATTAAAACAACTAAAAAACTCAATATTAATGTCATAGATGAAACAGCGACATTTGACTTATTCAAAAAGTTTGGTTTTGTTTCGGGTAGAGATGTTAATAAATTTGAAGGAGATAATGTTTTAAGAAGCGCAAATGGTATAGCTGTTTTAGATAAAAATGTTAACGCTTTTATCTCATTAGAAGTTGAGAGTTATGTCGATTTAGGAACTCATGGCATGTTTATTTGTATAGTAAAAGAAAGTAAAATACTTTCTAATGCAAAAACAATGACATATAGTTTCTATCAAAACAATGTAAAACCAAAACCAGAAACAGCTAAGAAAAAAGGCTATGTCTGTAAGATATGTGGTTATGTTTATGAAGGTGATGAATTACCAGGAGATTTTATCTGTCCTCTATGTAAACATGGCGCCAGTGATTTTGAAAAGATAAACTAATTTACGGTAAAGGAGGATTTATTATGAAATATCGTTGTAAAGTTTGTGGTCAAATAGTGGAAATTAAAGAAGGAGAAGCGTGCCCAATTTGTGGTGCGGCGTTTGCAAATCTTGAACCTATTCAAGAAGCAGCTGCATCAGAAAGTTTAACATGGGCTTGCAAACACGATGTTGGTGTTGCAAAAGATGTTGATTCGTTTGTTCTTCAAGGTTGTAGAGACCATTTTAAGGGCGAATGTAGTGAGGTTGGTATGTACCTTGCCATGAGTCGTGTCGCGTTAAGAGAAGGGTATCCAGAAATTGCATTACTTTTTGAAAAAATTGCACACGAAGAAGCAGAACATGCAGCAAAATTTGCTGAATTGTTAGGCGAAGTTGTTTCTGATAGCACAAAAGAAAATATTAAAAAGATGTTGGCTGGTGAAAATGGTGCATGTAAATCTAAACTTGAAATTGCTAAAAAAGCAAAAGAACTCAATTACGATGCAATTCATGATGCTGTTCACGAAATGGCAAAGGATGAACAACGCCATGGTGCAGCTTTAGAAGCAATGTTAAAAAGATACTTTAAATAAAATTATCTACCCATTTAAGAAATTGAGCATCCATTTGGGTGCTCTTTCTTTAAAATTTGTAAAAAATATTTTTTTGAAACACCTATAAATAGGTGTTATTTTCTTTCAAAATTAAAAATATGCAAAAAAACAAAACTTTTTTATAAAAATTTTGAAAAATTACCCTCCTTATAAATAGAGGCAAAAAATGAAAGGAGGTGAAGAAAATGGCAAATCAATTATGTAATGGACTCCTTATTGAAGATGAGATTTTATTTTCCTTAAACAAGAAAAAATACAAACATCTCACTCCAAATATGGCAAATCTAATTCGCGATATGTTTGGTGTTGTTAGTCCTGGTGAAAAAATTAAATGTATTCATTGTGAAGAATTTAAAAAGCCTGACTTAGCGATTACAGTTGGAAAAGTAACTAAATACTTATCTATTAAAAGCGGTAAAGCTACCGACTTACATGGCGAACATATTTCCACAGTTATTCCTTATTTACGCTCCTTAGGAATAAGTGAACGCACTTTAAAAACGTACTGCTTATACCAATTTGGTGATAAAACTCTTGATGGAAGTGGTGAAAGGCGTATGGAGTATCATGATGTATATTTTTGGCTTAGAGATCTTATTAAAGAAGCAAATGCTGAAATTAATGGTAAACCGGAAGTGGTGATGGAAATCATTGATAGAGTAATGTTTCAAGGCGTTGATAAAAACGCTCCAAAAGCCGATTATATTTATTGTGGAGATTTAGAATATGGACTGGCTATTTCAAGAGATCAAGTATATAAATATTTAAGTAGTAAAAGTTTTACTTTTATTGAAAATCTTCATATTGGTCCAATCTTAATAAAACCGCATGCACGTTATGTCGATCGTCCAATAACAAATGACTATGCTAGACATAAAGTCGATTTTTATTGGCCAAAATTAAACGAAGATGTTAGATATATTTATAAAAGATATACTAACTCGGACTTAAATTTAAAGGTAAGATGACAAATTTGAACGCACTAATTTAGTATTTTATAAATAAGATTTATTGACACAGGCGATAATCTTGCTATACTATTTTAGTGCGTTCGCACAAAATGGGTCTGTAGCTCAGTTGGGAGAGTACCTGATTTGCATTCAGGGTGTCGAGAGTTCGAGCCTCTTCAGATCCACCATTTTTATGGCTGCGTAACTCAGTTGGCTAGAGTAGTCGGTTCATACCCGGCCTGTCGAGGGTCCGAGTCCCCCCGCAGCTACCAATTAGGACCGATAGCTCAAAGGAAGAGCTCTCCGCCCATAACGGAGTGGTTGTAGTGTCAGGATCTACTCGGTCCACCATGGAGAATTACCCAAGTGGTTGAAGGGGTCGGTCTTGAAAACCGATAGGGGATGCAAGTCCCGCTAGAGTTCGAATCTCTAATTCTCCGCCATATGTAAAATTCTGTAATGATGAGTTACAGTTTTTTTATTTATATAAATCTTTGAATAATAGTGATATATTAGTTTTTATGAGTGATCGCAAACAAATTGGAAAAATAGTAGAAAATCAAAATTCTGTCTCTTTAGAAAAAGTTCACAAGAAAGTTGACGCAGTTAGAATTTCTATTCTCGTTGTTTCTATTATTCTTCTTGCTGTTGGCGTCACTATTCTACTAATAAAATATTTTGCTAAATAAGGAGTATCAAATATATGGCTGAAGAAAATCAAAAACCTGCAATTCAAAGTGGCGTTGAAGAAAAAGAAAAACCTGAATTAACAGATGAAGACATTAAGATTAAAAAGAAGAAAAGAATCAGCAAGATGATTGTGGGATTTTGTTTCTTTGTTGTCATTACTGTTGGTTTAAGTTTAATTTGTTTTTGCCGTCAAATTTTTGGCGATGAAGTTGGCGACACTATATTAGGCCCTGGAGTAAACGATGGTTTTGCGGCGATTGGTGATTTCTTCAAAACAAAGAAAGATGCAATCATCGCCTCATTAATTCTCATTTTCGTTTTATTTGTTTTATATTATGTTATTGCTTTACTTTTCCGTATTTTCACTGGTAAGTCGGCAAGGAGTAAAACTGTATCATCTATTATTGTTTCGTTTCTAAAATATATATTGGTTATTATAGGAGTTCTTTCCATATTGGGAATATGGGGTGTTAATACTGCTGGAATTATCGCTAGCTTAGGTATTGTTGGTATTATCATTGGGACTGGCTGCAAGACCATAATTAACGATATGATCGCGGGCTTCTTCATTGTTGTTGATAATTATTATCAAGTCGGAGACCGTATTGAAGTTGATGGCTTCGTTGGAGATGTAATTTCTATTGGTTTAAGAACAACAAAAATTAAGTTGGGCGCTAGAACTAAATCAATCTGCAACTCAAGAATTGATACAGTTATTAACGTCTCTCGTTCATCTAACCCTGTTATTGTTAAGGTAGATGTTTCTTTTAATGAGGATTTAAGACACGTAGAAGCTGTTTTAGCAAAGGAACTACCAAAGATTAAGGATAGAATACCAATGCTTACTGATGACGTTGTTTATCGTGGAGTTACCGCACTAGATGAATGTGGTGTGGAATTAGAATTTTTCACAAAAACTGATTTAGCAAATGAAAAACAGGCGTCTAAACTTTTGTTAAGAGAATTATATTTAATTTTTATTGACAATAATTTCTGCATTCCATTTAAGCAAGTGGTTGTTAATGGCCCTGATTCATTAGATACAGTTAAAGCCTCTTCTGAAGATATTAAAGTATCAAGAAAAGAAATTGAAAAACTTTTCCCTAAAAATGAAAATACAACCCAATCATTCTCCTTTATAAAACCAAAAACAAAGAAGAAATAAATATGCCAGTTGGAGCAATAGTTGGAATTATAATAGGAGGAATAGTTACTATATTTTTTCTTATTCCTTTTATCATTTCTTTTATTATTGTTTTATATGCTCAATCAAATTTAGGCATTCATAAAATAAAAAGAGGATGGGATAAAAATCCTAATCCTGATTTTATGATGATGATCGACAAAGATTGGTTTAAAGAAAACTTTCAAAAAGTTCAAATAAAGTCTAAAGACAAAAAGCAATTAAATGGTTATCTCCATAAAGAAGATAGTAATTTCTATATTATATTTTGTCACGGATACGGCGGCGAAGTAGTAGAAAAAACCGTTATTCTTAGACAATTAAACGAAAAATATCACTGCAATATTTTAATCATCGAACAACGAGCCCAGTTAACAAGTAAAACGAAAATAATCACTATGGGTGTTAAAGAAGGCATTGATTTGTCTTTGTGGGTTTCTTATCTTGTTGATTTAAATAGTGACGCAAAAATAATGCTATATGGCCAATCCATGGGAGCGGCAACAATTATGAATTCATTTAATTATGGTCATCCTAAAAACGTTATTGGCGCAATTGAAGAAGCAGGATTTGTTAATGTTAGAAAAGAATTTTACTATATTGCAAGAGATCATGTTTATCATCCGATGTTAAAATATTTTTCTTTTTTAATGTGTGTTTGTTATCTATTTCTAGGCGTTAATTGTTATAAACCAAAAATCATTGATGGTGTAAAGAAGATAAATGTACCATTTTTGGTTATCCATGGTGGAAAAGATGATGTAGTAGATGTAAATAATGTAAAAATAACCACAGATAACATTAATCCTAATATATACTTTCAAAAAGAAATATTTAGTAACGCTAATCACTGTGTGTCTTACGTAAGTGAAAAAGAAAGATATATGCAGCTTTTATTTAGTTTCATTGATAAAATTCAAAGATAATTTTTTACCATACATAACATTAAATTTTATTGATTGAATCATAATATCAATTTTGTTATTACACTATAATCATAAACTTCAATTTTTAAGTCAATAAATGAGTGTTGACTACATAATTATATTTATATAAAATGAGGCCATGTTTAGAAGGGATTACGTTAGTGTTTCGGCCTAATAGAGGCCTTTTTTTCTACAAAAAATCTATTAATTTCTTGGAGTAGAAGTAATTAATAGGTTAAAAAAATAGCTAGTTAAAATTTCATCTAAACATAGTATAAAACTCATTCACCAAAGGTTGGAAATGGAGGATATGAGTCTATGAAAAAACTTCACAAATTTTTAGTTGCGTCATTTTTGACATTTATAACATCTTTTTCGTTAACGGCTAATTTAGGCTTGGACTGGAGTTGTTTTAAACACATAGAAGAAGTGAACGCTGAAACTTCTAGCGCTACTTATCGTGTGTTTTTTACTCGCCCAAATTGGGATTGTGGTTGGCTATATGAAACGCCAAATATTCATTATACATGTGACTCATCTCCGGGTACTACTTGGCCTGGTCCTGAAATGACATTCTCTCATCTTAATTCAACAAACGAGGATGTCTATTATTACGATTTGCCGAGCGACGCAAACTTGGTTGTTGTTAACTCAACGCATGGTGATAAAAGTGATCAAACCGTTGATATTCCTAAAACAGATATTACTCCTGGGGTCAACTGGTGGTTAAATGGTAATAGAGATGGCAAAAACCATTGCTATTATTCAGTAGCATCATATCACTATCAGATTAATATAACTTTAGATAAAGGTGCTGGTGAAGTAAATGGTGTTGCAAAAACTATTCACTACGGAGACAGTCTTTCTAGTTTAGGGAACGTTGTTACCACACATGCAACAAAACCAAATAATTATTATAATTTGTTAGGTTATTATACTTCATCAACTGGCGGTTCAAAATTAATTAATGCGGATGGCACTATTGTACCAAATGTTGATGGCTATACTAATGATACATATTGGATAAATTTAGCCGATAATGTGACCCTTTACGCTCGTTTCGAAGGAAAGATTTATACAGTAACATTTTCTGATATCCCTAATTATAATATTTATTTAAAGTATACTGATGGTTATTATTTTGATTTGGCCTGCGAATCCTTAAAAATACAACCCGGTATTGATCAAGTAGTGGATTATGAGAAAACTGGGTATACATTGCAAGGATACTATGATGCCAATACTTTAAAAGTTAAGCCTGACGGGACACTAGCAGATAAAATATCGCTTAATTCAACTGGCAATAAAACGTGGACTCCGGTTTGGAATCCAAATACATATGTTATTTCTTATGCTGATGAAGGTGGAGACACTTATTCTGGCAATAATTTGAGTTTGCTTCCGGCAGAACATGTTTACGGAATTGATACGACACTAGTTAATGGTACCAAAGATGGAATGACATTTGGTGGTTGGTATACTGATTCTAATTGTACTGGAAATCCCGTTACAACAATTTCAGGAACTGATTATACTTCGAATTTCACCTTATATGCAAAGTGGATAAATACTTCATCTTCTACTGTAATAATAGATTATTCCTCTGGCGGAAGTGGTCAAGAATCATTTCCTGTTGGCTATCATGCTGCTTCAGCTATTTTTGAATCTCCAACAAAACGGGATATGTGTTTGCTGGTTTAGAGACGTTGGCTGGAATCTTGGTTATCAAATCAGATAAATCTTTTGTTCCGGATATTCCTGATTTTACTGATTCTGATGGTCTTTGGGTTTGCACAGAAACAGTTACTTTATATCCAAGATGGACTCCGGGCAAATATGCATTCTCATTGAATAATGGTTCTGGGGTAGGGACTGACTACCTATACTTAATTTATAACACTGGATGGTATCTTGATTCTGAATGCCAAGTGGAGATTACTGATTCTGACAACCCTATTACTATACCTACATATTTAGGTTATTCTTTTGAAGGATATTATTTTGACAACTCTTTTAATGATAAATTGATTAATTCCAGTGGTTATTTGGTTGAAAACGCTTCTATTACGCCTAATATATCCAGTTTAGTTTTGTATGCAAATTACACTAAAGACGTTCTTTTAACCATCTCTACCGATGAAGGCGTTAATAGTGTTATGTATCGAATTAAGGATTCTGTGTCGTCTTGGGAAGAATATTCTAATCCAATTATTACTGCTGGAAACGTAATAATTGAAACATATGTGGTATTAAATGACTATTTTGTTCCAAAAACTAATTGTGGTACTATTGAAAATCCTGTTGAAACCAGTCTTGTAAAAACAAATAAAACTTTATCAATCCAAACTAAAGGTGATGTGTATACAATTACTCTCCATGATCAAAATGAAAATGATGATACGAGCGATATTTATGCCCAGTACAACGGGAATATTTACTTAACCAATGAATCCGGTTCATTGTCAAAACCAATTGGACATAATAAATCAGCAACAAACAAAGTAAACATTCCGACCAAAGAAGGCTATATTTTCAATGGTTATTTTACTGAACCTTTTGGTCAAGGCGATCAAGTACTTTTGCCGGAAGGATACTTAAATGACTTGGTTCTTGTCTACAATAAGCAGAAATATTTTATGTCAAATGATGATTTGTACGCTGATTGGATTGAAATATCAACTCATATTGTTTCGTTTGCTAAAGGAATAAGTAAGCCTGAGGGTATAACTGGTAATATTACAGGAACTATTTCTCCTAAAGAAGTAAATGAAGGTGAAGATTTAGTGCTTGATGGCTCAAAAT
Source organism: Bacilli bacterium (assembly GCA_045615545.1). GTDB lineage: Bacteria > Bacillota_I > Bacilli_A > RFN20 > CAG-826 > SIG220. The sequence continues at coordinate 42,113 of JAZLFA010000021.1, forward strand.
TTACTTTGGGTTACTGTGATCAAGTTGGCTGGGCTCTTTCTGATGGCGGAACACCTGTCTATTCATTAACCGATACTATTGAAAATGTTACGGATGATATAGTGTTATATCCGGTATGGGAAGCTCGTTCTTATACAATGAAATTCTACGAATATAGTACAGATGAAGATCCTTCTACAACTATTGAAAGAACATATGGCCAATCTATTGATTTTTCTGATGCTCAATATGCTGGACAAATTGGCTGGCAAAATGAATCAGGTACCAAAAAGTGGGACTTAAATGAAGCATATAATGAAAATGATGGTGTTACAAATTTCTATGCAACATTAGAATTTACTATTACTTTAGATTTAAATTATTTTAAATCCCCAACTTATATGGACATATATGAAATATATAAAGAAGGCTTCTTCTTGCAACGCGGATATGTAAAAGAAATGACTCCGACTGAAAATGGCCTTGATATATTACCTACTAGAGAAGGATTTGAATTCGATGGGTTTTATACTACTGTTAATGGTGGTAATCAAATAATTGATGAAACCGGTTATTATGTTAGTGGCGCTAGCGCAAACATCAAAGGAGACGAAGAAGGATGTGCTAAGTTATACGCTCATTGGAAACCAACAACTGGGTATTATCTAACTGGTGTACATGGTCAATTTGATGTTAGCCATTTGGTATTAGCTTCTAGTTATGATTCCAGTAAAAATGAATACAAATTTGAAGATGTTGATTTATTAGCAAATGACCAAGTTAAAGTTTGTCATTATGTTAATGGTGAACTTGAAGGATATGATGGTGGATATGTCACTGTTGATTCTGTGTTCAGTCCAATTCCTACAGTATATGGAGTTAGTATAGGTACAATTGGAAATAAAAATGCCATTGTAAATAAAGCTGGCGTGTATGATTTATATGTAAAAATATCCGGTAGCGGAGGTCATTATTCCTTTGAACCAGAAGTGACAATTCAAATGTCTACTGAAAGTGGTGAGACAGTAGAAATGGAAAGGTTTTCTACTAAGTCTCAAGATAGTGACCCTAACGCTCAATGGAAAGCATCTTCCTATCATTCAATACCTAATGAAGAAATTACAATCACCATAAATGGTGAAACTGTTGTTGTATACTCGGATAACCTAGATAACAACAACGTTAAAGAAATGAAGCAAGGTGATGAGTTTCAATATATTTATTTCCAAGTAGAAACATATGGTGATGTATATTTTAAAACATATGATACATATATTCATTTATGGGGCGAACATGTTGATGGAAGCATCTCTAGTGGGGAAAACTTCTATTTGCAAGTTAGCGATTCTAACTGGTTAAATAATGACGCTCAAATTGCAGTATATTTCTTTGATGATAACAGTAATAATGGTTGGTCTGGATTTATGACTACAATTTACGATGGAGAAGAGTCTCCTTCATATTATGAAGTAACAGCTCCTGGAAATAATAATGTTTGGACTAAAATAATGGTTGTTAGATTTGATAATCAAATTAGTTCTCCTGCTTGGCTTCCTAATGATGCTCACGTTTGGAATAAAACCGGTAACATTTCTCTTTCACCTTATGGTAGAGCAAGATTATTAAATTTAGGTGATCTTACTAACACAATTGTTACTTTTAGTAGTGATTATAAAGATCAAGATCGTGTAGATGATTACGCAATTTATTTTGATGATTTTACATGTGATATATGTGACGGTAGTTCTGGTCCTGATTATGGTGGCTTATTAGCGGATAGATGGGTAAGTATAAAATCTGAATATCTTCATATGGGTTCTGGAGCACAAAAATTATTTTCTCAGCATGTTGTTGGAAGCGAAGTTGAAGTATTAGGTACACTCGATCACGCTGCCGGATTATATGATTATGTTGTTAGTAAATATGGTACTGCTACTTTAGAAGACTTTGCTAAACGTAGTAAAGTATCATTCATGCTATTTTCTGAAAATGGAATTTCGTCTTGGAATAATAAAATAATTTATAATGATGAAACAACAGTAATGATAATAATCATTACATTATCATCAATTACATTATTATCTTTCTCAGCAATTTTATTATTAAAAATAAAGAAGAAAAATAAATAATTATTATCGTTATTTGCAATTATATATTTTGTTTACATGTGATATTATATTCACATGAAACAACATCTTTTATCTAAAGGTTTATTACTTGATAATCAAGGTAATTTAAATGAAGCTGGATATGCTTTTAGTTTAGTTAAAACCTATGATAGAAAAGCGATTAAAGCAAATAAATTTAGAATTAAAGAATGGGATTATTATTATCTTGGGGATGAACATTATGGGATTGCTCTTACAATATCAGATAATTCATATATGTCACTTGTAAGTGTAAGCGTTTTAGATTTTGAAAAGAAAACAGAAAACACTAGATCATATATTAAATGGTTTACAAAAGGTAAAACCAATTTTCCTTCATCTAGCGAAGATGGAAATATTGAAGTTAAAAATAAAAAGTATCATATGAACTTTATTAATGAACATGGTAATCGTAGATTAGTGTGTTTTATGAAAAATGTCGCTGATGGAAAAGATTTTAGCTGTGATATATCGTTAAAATCAACTAACCCTAATTCGATGGTAATCGCTACTCCATTTAATAAGAAACGTCACTTTTATTACAATCAGAAAATAAATAATTTGTTTGCTAAAGGAACTTTTACTTTTGGATCAACAAATTACACATTTGATAAAGCCTATGGAGTTTTAGATTGGGGTAGAGGTGTATGGACATATTCTAATACATGGTACTGGTCTAGCTTAAACGCTGAGTATGAAGGACATAATATTGGATTTAATCTCGGATATGGTTTTGGCGATAACTCATATGCAAGTGAAAATATGTTTTTCTATGATAAGCAAGCTTATAAATTAAACGATGTTACATTTAATATTCCAAAAGATGAAAATGGTAAAGAAATTTATTTTAAACCTTGGACATTTACATCCACTAATGGTGACATAGATTTAGAATTTGTTCCTCTTATTAATCGCAAAGCGATTCTAAATGTATTAATTCTTGGAAGTAATCAAAATCAAGTATTTGGACGTTTTAGTGGAAGTGTTGTTGTTAATGATCAAAAAATATATTTTAAAAACCTTTTAGGGTTTGCAGAGAAAGTAAAGAATCGATGGTGATATTATGCCTAAATGTAGAAAATGTGGTACAAGATTAACAAAATTTGAAAAGGATCGATGCCCGGTTTGCGGTATTGAGAATCCTTTTGAAGGTGTTAGCAGCGAGACCATTGAGATAACATCTCAATTAGATGTAAATAAAGAAGAATTTAAAGATTTCCATCCTACAAAAAGAATAATTGCTTTTACTTTATTCACTTTATTAGGGTGGTTAGGAGTAGGATTTTTCTATACAAAGATGAAAAAAGTTGCTCTTATTTGGCTATTATGTAATTTAGCAATTATTGCTGGTCTATTTCTAATATTATATTTTTCCGCTCATATGAACGTTATATGGGCAATACTTATTCCATTATTTATTATTTATGGATTTAATATTGTTGTAGCCTTCTTTTATCTATTCAAAAAAGATTTAAAAGATGGTAACGGAGAATTTTTAAGATAATGCAACATTATTTTGGGGATATTGAAAATAATTTGGTAAAGCTTTCTAGCGATGATATACATCACATAACCCATGTTATGCGTAACAAAGTAAATGATGAAATTATCGTTATTTGCAATAAGAAAGAATATTTAGCTTCAATTACTTCTTTTACTCCTTTAAAGATTGAAGTAAAGAAAATGTTAAACACTAATAGTGAATTAACTAAGTCTGTAACATTATTTTTTCCATTAGCCAAGGGAGATAAGATTGATTTAGTTATTCAAAAAGCAACGGAACTTGGTGTTTCAAAAATAGTATTAATTCGCGGAAAACGTGATGTTGTTAAAATGTCTAACGATGATTTTTTAAGAAAATTGCCACGCTATCAAACAATTGCAAAAGAAGCGAGCGAACAATCAAGAAGGCAAGTTATTCCTACTATACTTGGCATCTATGATATAGATAAGATTCCTGACGAATTATTGTGTGATGTTAATTATGTTGCTTACGAAAAGAAAAATGAAGATAAAATTCTTATTGATTTAAAGGGCGCAGAGTCTATCTCTTATTTAGTTGGTAGTGAAGGCGGAATTAGTGAAGAAGAAATTAATATTTTAAATAAACAAGGATTTATTTCTATCTCACTAGGCAAAAGAATTTTAAGGACAGAAACTGCCGCTATTTATGGCTTAAGTGTTATAGGGTATAATATAGAAAAATGAGCTTATTTGAATTATTAGAGAAAAAGCAAAAAAAACGTTCATCATTCTACAAGAGTCATGAATATCATTTTTATTTGACTAATAAGCATTTACTTAGCAAAACTGGTAGATTTGCTTATATTTTTAACGATATTGATGAATTTAAGATTATGCGTGCCAATATCATTATTCGTGGTATTTTGAATAAAAAATTAATTGAAGAAGAAATTAAAAACTTAGACACTTATATTGTTAAAGGGCAAAAACTTGATCATGTTAAATTGATATCAACAATCAAAGAAAAAATGGTAGATGAGCCTTATTTTCTTGATGGTAAAAATAAAATATATATTCCATTTTTCTCTCGTGCGATGAATTTTATTTATATGCATGAACCGGAAAAGTTATTAATTGAACCATATGTTAGTTTAAAAGAAGAATTTAATGATAGTGTAGTTGATCCTTTTGATACATATGGCCCTAAACTATTTGACTCATTATTTACACGCTTATTAAAAGTTGACTCTAATGGCAAAGAAATTGCTTATTTCCATTATGATACAAATACAATTTATATTGTTAATGATCAAGGGAGATTAGATTCTAAAATTGTCCTTTTTGATGAATATATAAAAAGACCAAACTACAATCATATGCTCGAAAGAATAACACCAGTAACAAGAGCCTATTTTGATAATGATCGTGAAAAGATGATTACTGCTTTATTTGATAATGGTTTTATTTCCACTCGTATGCTTTTACTTTTAAATAAAGGGGAGCATTAATGACTTTTTATATATTTTCCCTTGGTTGCAAAGTTAATTCGTACGAATCCGCAGCAATATCTGCGATTTTTTCTTCTCATGGTTGGGAACTCAATAAAGAAAATCCTGATGTAATAGTAATTAATACTTGCTCTATTACTCATGTTGCCGATCAAAAATCTCGTCAGCACATTCGTAAATTTAAAAGGAACTTCCCTAATGCTGTTGTTGCAGTTATGGGCTGCTATTCTCAAGGTAATGTGGAAGAAATAATTAACACAACAGAAGCCGATATAATTATTGGTACTTCTAATCGAGATAAGCTCTATGATTTAGTTAATACTTTTATTAAAAAACACGAAAGAATAATAATGGTGGATAATAACCCACGTTCTTTTAATTATGAAGAACTTGGAGTAACTAATCTATCCGAAAATGTTCGTGCCTATTTAAAGATTCAAGATGGTTGCGATAATTTTTGCAGCTACTGTATTGTTCCTTATCGTAGAGGCAAATCTTGCTCACGCGCGTTAGAAGATGTTTTAAAAGAAGCAAATGATTTAGTAAATAAAGGCTATAAAGAAATCGTATTAACAGGCATTCATGTTGGTGGATATGGAAAAGATATTGGAACATCTTTTTCAGAATTAGTTAAACTACTTTTAGATATTCCAAATTTGTATCGATTAAGAATTTCATCAATTGAAGAAAGTGAAATTGATTCGCAATTGATTGATATGCTTATTCATAACAATAAGCTTGCCAAACACCTTCATGTTCCTCTTCAAAGCGGAAGTGATACAGTATTAAAAAGAATGAATAGAAAATACGACTGCAAATCATTCTTAAAAAAGATGAATTATATTCGTTCATTTTTACCTGATATTTGTCTCACTACTGATGTAATTGTTGGCTTTCCAAATGAAACAGAAAATGAATTTAATGAAACCGTTGAATTTATAAAGACTGTTGGATTTAATCAGTTGCATGTATTTCCTTATTCAATTAGAGAGGGAACTGTTGCGGCAAAAATGGATGGACAAGTTGATCCTGCTATTAAAAATGAAAGATGCGATAAATTATTATCGCTAAGTGATGAATTGTGGCGTAATTATTCAAAAAAATTTGAAAATCAAACAATTGATATTTTGGTTGAACAATTTATAAATGGCTATAATGTTGGTCATTCTTCTAATTATTTAGAAGCGAAAATTCCTGATTCTGTTTCAAAAGTCGGTGAAGTTATATCAATTAGTTATCAATATAACGACTGAATCAATATAAATTCAATTAATTTAGAAAATGTCTCAAAATAATTGACATGTTTTGTGCTTAGTTAATATAATTAATCACGGAAATAAAGGAGGAACTACAAATGGCAGTCCCACAAAGAAGAATTTCAAAAACCCGTAAAAGACTTAGAAGAACACATTTCAAATTAGAAGTTGAAGGACTTGTAACTTGTCCAAATTGTGGTGCGATGATTAAATCCCATCATGTTTGTCCAAAATGTGGATATTACGCAGGTAAAGCTACTTATTTAAATGGTAAGCTTGTTACTAAGGAAGCAGCTAAAAAAGAAGCTTCAACAGGTAAAAAGAGCGCACGTAAAGTAAAGGAAGCTAAATAAGGGGTCATTTTGACCTTTTATTTTTTTATAGGTAATTATATGAAATATAATAAATTTATCGACCACACATTATTAAAACAAGACGCAACTCCCGATCAAATTATTAAACTTTGTGAAGAAGCAAAAGAATTTGATTTCATGAGTGTATGTGTTAATCCTGCTTACGTTCCATTAGCAGCTGAATGCCTTAAAGGTAGTGATGTTAAAGTTTGTACCGTAATTGGCTTCCCATTGGGTATGAATTTAACAAAAACAAAAATTGATGAAGCCAAGCTCGCTATCAGCGAAGGTGCAGCTGAAATCGATATGGTTATTAACGTTGGTATGCTTAAAAGTGGCAATACCGAATATGTTAAAGAAGAAATTAAACTTCTTAAAGAAGTTGCGGGCCATAATGTTTTAAAAGTCATTATTGAAACATGTTTATTAACCGATGAAGAAAAAGTTACTGCTTGTTTATTAGCAAAGGAAGCTGGTGCTGATTTTGTTAAAACATCTACTGGTTTTTCTACCGGTGGGGCAACTGAACATGATGTTAGCTTAATGCGTAAAACTGTTGGTCCTGAAATGGGAGTAAAAGCTAGCGGTGGAGTTCGAAGCCACGAAGACTTAATTAAGATGGTGGAAGCTGGTGCTACTAGGATAGGTACATCAAACGGTACAAAAATCATTTAATAAATCACTTTACATTAGTAAAAAAATATTTGTATAATACTACACGTTGGGGAGGTGAAAATATGCCAAAGATTACTGTTAAAGACAACGAATCATTAGACGATGCATTGCGTCGTTTCAAACGTCAAGTTAATAAAGCTGGTACTCTCCAAGAAGTTAAACGTAGAGAGTTCTACTTAAAAACAGGACTTAAGAGAAAACTTAAATCTGAAAACGCTCGTCGTAAAAATCGTAAATAAGAATTAGAGGCTTCACTTCGGCCTCTTTTTTAATTTTTTACTTGCCATATCCTTATATAAATACTAATATTATTAAGCAAATCGCGGAGTGGAGCAGTGGTAGCTCGCAAGGCCCATAACCTTGAAGTCGCAGTGTTCAAATCCTGCCTCCGCAACCATAATCGTTAAAAAGTGCAACCCCCTAAAAGGTTGCATTTTTATTTTATAAAATCTTTTATTTTTCTAATGATTTTCTAACGAAGTTTATGAAATCTTCTTTTGGTATGGAATTTAAATACTCGCAGACTGTGTTAACTTCGCTGTTTTTAGTGTCTCTTTCTATAAGATAATCAACACTAACATTAAAGATGTTTGCTAAAGCAATTAATTGGTTAATTTTTGGTTCATAAATGCCATTCTCCCAATTTAAAAGAGTTTGGCCAGTTACGCCAATTCTTTGAGCTAATTCATTTTGAGTTATACCTGCTTTAAGTCTTAATTCTTTCAGTCTCATTAAAGTTTCCTCAAAAAAATAATCAAGGAAACCTTGAGTATTTAATAGTAAAATCAAGTTAAACTTGGTAAAATATCCTTTGAAATCAAGGAAACCTTGAATTTGGGTTTCTTTAAGGAGGATATTATGGCTAATGATGAATTTTATACTCCGGCTAAGACAATAATAGATGAATTAAAATATTATGGTTACGACGGATTCTTTAAAGGGAAGACAATTTATTTACCTTGCGATTATGATGCTACTCTTCCATATGTCAAAAAAGAAATTCGCACTGTTAAAACAGTTGAAGGATTTATTGAATTTGAAGACAAAATTACAATTTACAAAGTAATACCAGAACTTTTTACTGAAGAAGAAAAAAATAATGGACCAAGAAATTGTCAATTCATTGCATATTTAACAGAACATAAAGATGATTTTGGAATCAAAGATATTTATATCAGCGGATATGATGCTCTAACTGGAGAAGGTCTTAGATTCCAAGATGCTCCTTTTAATGCCTTCGATATAATTATTACGAATCCTCCATTCAGTCAAATGGATGAATGGATTGCCAAAATAATTGATTTTAAAAATAATGGTGGCCAATTTTTATTTTTAGCACCTTTGTCCGTACTAACAAATACTTTTGCTTTTCCTTATTTTAAGAATGGCGATTTTTGGTGTGGATATACAGAGCCTAGTAAATATGAAAATGCAAATGGCGAGACATTAGATGAATATCTGCCTAGTGTTTGGATTACAAATTTCGATGTTAAGAAGCACAAGCCAAAAAGAGTGCTTAGCAAAAGTTGGGAAGATCACCCGGAAGAATTTATGCCATATTGGAATTATAAAGCACTAGACGTTCCTTCTATTAACAACATTCCTTATGACTATAAAGGGGTTATGGGTGTACCTGCAACGTTTTTGAAAGATTTAAGATTGGACCAATTTGAAATTGTTGGATTAGGACAAGGAAAAGAACAATTTCAATCATTGCCAGGATGGATTAGTAGAAAAAATTGGTCTTTTAAACAATATTTAGAATATGCTGATACCCCAAAGACAGCACATAGTTTTGATGTTTCAAGCCTTTTGGTATTATCAAAAGATTTTGAACATCCTTATAAAGCTCCATTTTGCAAAGTATTGATAAAAAATAAAGAAATAGATAGTAATAGAAAATATTTTGATTATGAAGACGTTGTTAAATGGTTAACCAAAGTTTTAGAAACAACTAATCCGGATGATATTTGGGATAAAAAATTATACAAGCCTCACTCAAATAAGAAAGTTAAACACGGGAAGGGAAAATAAATATGAGAAGAGAAGTTTTAAAATGGAAAATCGAGGATATTTGCAATTTAATTAAGTTAAACCCTGCGACATTAGAAACTCTGCCAGACACCAAAATTAAAGTTAATATCGAATACCAAAGAGATGCTTTTAAAGAAATAATTAAATAATCATCTATCAAATCATTACTTTTTGTCCATTAACTATCAGGAGGTAGTCAAATGGACTCAATACATAATAAAGTGCTATCGCTTTATAAAAATAAGATGTCTGCTAATGATATAGCTTTCATCTTAGAAATCTCGGTAGCGGCAGTAGAAAATTACATCAAAGATTTGGAAGAAGAAAATGAATTCCAATACTGTGAAAACTGCGGAAAAAGAATGGTTTCGATTAAAGGAAAAAAGAAGAAACGTTTTTGCTGTGACAAG
>JAZLFA010000022.1:0-35492 GCA_045615545.1 Bacilli bacterium
TATAATATATATCAATCATAATTATTAATATATGTAATATTTACGAATGTTATTATTGTTATGTAATGTCTTAGCGATCTATATCGCAATTCATCTCCCACTTATAGAAGATGGGAGTCTTCTTGCTGATTGCTTGATAAAGCAATAACACTATTCGATATGTATGTGTTTGTGTAGTAGCTTGCTATCGATAACACCAAAGAAAGAATAATATACAGGAATTGTAATGAATAATACCCACATAGGATGCCATAAATTAAGAAGCATGCCTAAGAAACAATATATACCTGTTACAAGAAGTGGATAGGCAAACGCGGTAAACTTTTTTGTTTCTAATGCAATTCTTAATGTTGATGGTAGTGGAATGAATATGAATAGTGGCCACAAAGCTGCCCACGCATTGATATTATTAACGCCAAATGTGCCTTTATAACAACAGCCCATAATGATATAGACTAATAAAACAATGAGTGTAAAGCTCGCTTCTATTGCCGAAAGAAATATGTAGTGCTTAGCCGATTTCCTTTTAATTTTTATCTTTGTATCTTTGTCGGTCACAACGATTCCATCAAAACCAACGTGGACACTATCTCCAACATCAATGTGTCCGGGGCCAATTGAAACGTTAGTGTTTTCTTCGCTACCGCTCTCGTTATTTATATCCTCTGAATTAGAATTAATCAATTCATCAAGAGTAACATTATATAATTTTGCAAGTGCAATAAGATTATCAGTATCTGGAGAAGCTTCTCCTCTTTCCCATTTACTTACCGCTTGTCTAGATACGCCTAATTTATCCGCTAATTCTTCTTGCGATAATTTGGCTTTCTTTCTGTATTCTATTAATCTGTTAGCGACTTCAATTGTCATAAAACTACCTCCACAACATTATTATTATAAAGAAAGTGTGGTTTCCTCCACCAATTCTAGTTTTCATTTTAGCAACTATTGGTTGCGTTATACCAGTATATCAAAGTTGCAATGTAAAAAAACGTGCATTTTTCTGCACGTTAATTTGATTAAAGATTGAATCTTTATTTTGCTGGAACTACAACGACTCTACCAAATGGAGCACGTGATAACTTAGCAAGTTTGAAACATTGTTTTCCAAATGGAATGCCAATGATGGTGATGACCAAATAAGTCCAGCTAAGATGAAGCCAATCCAAAGACCAAAACCGCCTAATACAAACCAGATGAAGTTGACAATTGTAGTGACACTACACATAAAACAATATATTTGCTCATAAATGTGTAGTGATACTTGATTCCCCTATAAAGCCTGTCTCTTAAGTTATAAACTAACTATAATGAGATGGGCTTTTTGTGATGATGGATTCTCTTTAGTAAATTGGGGCCCTCTTGCAAAAGGGGGCAATCCGGGTTATTATAATTGTATTGTGTAGGCTGTATCGCTAACCAACGATACATCCTTTTTTCTTCTAGTTTCTAAGCGCTAGAATAATAGCTTGTGTAGAGGGACCTCTTGCAAAGTCTCCTTTCCTTAGTTATTATAATAATAATGATTGGTGATGTACCGCTTATCTAACGGCACATCTTTTATTTTTCTAGCCTTTAAAAACTAGAATAATAAACGCAATCACTAGTAGAAATAAAACAATTTTTAATTCCACCCTGAGGAAGCGTTTTGCAAGAGGAATAGGATATACCATCGGTATACCTCCATTTCTGGAGGAAGGGTCCCCCTATTTATATATACACATCAAAATACGAATTTTATAAAAAATGTTATAAAATAATTAATTGAGGTAACTAACAATGAAAAAAACATTACTATTTTTATTATCTTGTCTTGCTATTACAGTGACAGGTTGTAGCAACAATAATCCTAATATTCATAAAGTCACCAAATTAGCGGATCATGTCTACAATGTACCAACATACACAGAATTAGATTATGATTTTGCACAAGAATATTTAAAAAAAGAAAACTACAATTGGGCTACCCCTAACTCACAAGGTGGTGGTTGTTCATGCATTATGAAAGAACTTAATGATGGAACGTTGCTTGCTGGTAGAAATATGGATTTAAATATTTCTCATAACTGCGCATACATTGTTAGAACTACAAATAAGTTTGGTTTTGATACCTTTGGGCTTCAATATACATTTAGAGACATGTCTCCAAAAGAAGAAGAAATCATTCGTGATGGAGGTATATCTGATACTTGGCACAAATTATTGCCATTTATGTGTGATGACATTATTAACAGTCGTGGTTTATATGTGGAAGTAAATATGCGTAATGGTGAATATTACCCAACCGGAGAAGATAAATTTGCGTGCAGTGGTACTAATCCATTAAGCTCAGAAACTGTTTATATGTTTACGCTTGGTAGATATATTGCTGAGCACTGCGCTACTGTAAGCGAAGTTGAGGGCTATGTAAATAGTCTAAATATTTATTCCAAAGAACATTATTGGAATTATGCTTTTATGGTCGCGGACTCAACTGGTGATTATGGATTAGTTGAGATGGCGTGTAATAAAGTATTTTTCCATCATAAACAAAATTGTCAAACAAACTTTTATATCGAAAAAACATTAAATGAAATGGAACTTGTTCCAGCTGGTATCGGAAGATATCAATATCTAAGAGAACATGTTGTGGATGTTGAAAACGCTTCTGATATGTATGAGTTGATGAAGAAAGTATCGTATTCACAAGTATATTGGCCATATGAATGCCCATTTGATGTAAGAAGTGAAAATATTGGGGCGGTTCCTTATGCTTTGTATCAATTCATGATGGATGATACATATAAAGATGAAATTTATAAAGCACTTGATGATGCAGGTAAATTAACAAGATATCTTTCTAGAAGTGACAAAGCTGACTTAAACTCAATCTGGGAATCAACGTTTACAGAAGTGGTGGATGTTAATAAAAAAGAAATTTTTGTACGTTTTTATGAAAACGATTCAATATGTGTAAAGATTGATAAAAAAGACGCGAGAATAAGTAACGGCATATGAAACGAAGCGAACTCGCAAAAGAATATTTTTTAAAAGGCTATAACTGCGCTCAAGCAACATTGTTGGCATTTAAGGATTTGTTTCCTATTGATGAAAATAGCCTCGCTAAGCTAGTTTCTCCTCTTGGAGGAGGAATCGCTCGACTTAGAGAAACTTGTGGCGTTATTACTTCGATTAGCCTTGTAATTGGCCAAATCTATGGTTATAACGATGTTAGTAATGATTGCCAAAAACAAAAAACATATCAAATTACTCAAGAAATACTTTTAAAGTTCGAAAAAGAGTTTGGGAGTTTTTGTTGTAGAGATTTGTTAAACAAAACCAACAAACACGATACTTATATTCCTAGTGTTAGAGACGCAAATTTTTATGCTTCTAGACCATGCCTAAAATACATCATGTTTGGTGTTGATTTATTAGATGGGTATTTAAAAAATGAATATTCCAATTTCGATAAAAGATAAGATTGAATCATTTGCTAGTTCGTATAATATTAGGGATCTAAAAAAATCCGCGAATAAAATTAGCTCCTTATATATGGAAGAATCTAGTAGTGGAGAACCACTTGTATTTTCTGACATTGATGTTTTAACTTATGCAATAATGCGCTTACCTGCAACATACGCAAGTACATCAAAAGCATTAGAGTATGGATTGGAACTAATTGATGATAAGATTGACTCAATTCTTGATATTGGAAGTGGAATGGGTACGATGGCATTAATTAAAGAATCTTTTTTACCCTGTGCTTCAATCACTTGTGTTGAACGAGAAAAAGAAATGATTAATCTAGGCAAAAAGATTGCTGAGATTAATTATATTAATAATGATGCAATATTTCATTCCCATTAAACAAAGCTGATCTTGTGAGCGAATCATATTTTATAAACGAAATTAAAGAGGAATCGTTATATGTTTTACTTGATAACATGTGGGAAGCCGCCAATAAATACTTATTAATCGTGGAGCCAGGAACAGTCAATAGTTATCAACGCATGATGAAGATAAGAGAATATCTTGTTTCAAAGGGCGGAAACGTTGTTGCTCCTTGCACACACAATAAAAAATGTCCTATTACAAATGATTGGTGTCATTTTGTTACTAGAGTAGAAAGAAGTAAACTCCATAAACTTCTTAAAGAAGCTGACGCTCCTTATGAAGATGAAAAGTTTACCTATTTGTTCATTAGTAAAAACAAAGTTAAACCAATAAATGCAAGAATATTAAGGCATCCGCTTATGTATAAAGGTTACGTTCAACTTTCCTTATGTAAATCTAATCAAATCATTGAAGAAATAAGGATTAACAAATCTCAAAAAGATAATTATAAAAAAGCCAAAAAATCATCAGCGGGAGATATTTATTGATAAAAAAACACCTCTTAAAAAGAGGTGTCTTTGATAATTTGCTCTATTACTTTTTAGCAATACGGCCTTTGTTAGCGCCTTTGCTATTGTGTGAGAGCATTACTCCGCCTTGGTTTTCTGCCATTGTTTTTGTGTATTCTTCGGCTTCAACTTTGGTCTTGAATAATTTGATAGCTCTTTCTCCACCGGCATATTTTACTTGCCACATACCATCTTCTCTTTTGCTAACATGGTACACTCTTTTGCCTTCAGCTTTCTTCACAGGCTCACTTTTGGTGACTTCAACAGTTTTCTTTGGTTGAGCAGCTGGAGCTGGGGCAGCTTTCTTTTTCTTTCTAAAAAAACACATAATTCTATCCCTCTTTTCTATATAATTATACAGGTTAATGCGAATCTGACAAATCTAATAAAGTATGAACTGGTAAACCAATTACCTTTTCACCCTCAAGTTCTACTAATCTAATAGGGGCAACCACCGCGACTGGATTAGCACCTAATTTTAATACTAATTTCTTTAAAGCAAGCAATGTTCCTCCGGTAGCGATTAGATCATCAATCAATAAGACTCTATCATCTTTTTTAAAGCTTCCTTCTTGAACATATATTGATGCTTCGCCATATTCTAAAGCATAGCTTTCTCCGATAGTTTTTCCTGGTAATTTGCCTGGTTTTCTCGCCATAACAAAACCAATGCCTAATTCTTGCGCTAAAGCAACACCAAATATGAAACCTCTACTTTCTGGTCCGGTTATAACAGTTGGTTTATATTTTTTGGCTGCTTTTGCCATTTCTTTAATCGCAAATTTAAAAGCTTTTGGGTCTCTAATTAATGGGGATATATCTTTAAAAGATATTCCTTTTTTAGGGAAGTCTGGAATTGCTCCTATATATTTATTTAAGTCCATATTTTTTGTCCTCGGTTTGTATTATATCTTATTATTAGTGACTTGTTTAGTTTCTTTATGAAACAAAAACCAATATAATATTCCTATATGCCTAATACAAGACATTTACCAATTACCGATGTTACAAAAGAAAATGACACTAAGTTCCGTGGACCTTTAAGCTATCGACATCTACGTATATTAGGTTGGTTATTTATTATTTTTACTCAAGTTGCTGTTATTTTGGGCCTGGTTTCATCTGCTAGGCCAGATGCGGCAGGGGATATTGCAAGGGCAGGTGATATTTTTTCCTTTTTTGGACAACTATCACTACCTTTATTCTTGCTAGCTAATTTTTCCTTTATGTTAAGAACTAGAAAGAATGGTTATAAGCGTTTATTAACATTTTATGGTTTGATTGCGTTAGCGTTCTTTTTGGGGTGCGTATATGTTAACGAACATTATTTTGTAAGACTTTTGGTTCATGGAGGCGAAACCTTTGAGTCTGCAAACCAGATTATGACAAATTTGGTAAATTCTTTATTTTCTGATGGTTTGGCCTTTAACGTATTTATTGATTTATTTTTATGCACGTTAACGTTCTTTTTTATCAACTATCGTCCGAAGAAATTTTTCCAAAGTAAAAAAATCTATCTTTTTAGAAGTTTTGCTATTCTCCCGATTTTATATGAGGTTGGATCTTTAATCATTAAGGCCCTAAGTTTAAATAAGGTTATAACTATTCCTGCGTTGGTATTTCCGTTATTAACAAACAAACCTCCTCTAACATTTGTTGCCTTTGTTGCCATTGTTATTTTTATTAAGGCTAGGGAAATCTATTTCGTAAAAAAAGGAAAAACATATGCTGAATACGATTCTTTCTTAGAAACAAATAGAAACTCGTTTGATGTTGCAGTAGCAACCTCAATTATATTTGGTGTTGTTGCTGTAATAGACTTTATTATCTTTTTAAGCCTTTCTTTAACAATAAAAGGGATGGAGCAACCAATGAATTTTGTTTACAAAATGGGATTTGGCCAATCAGTTGGATTGATATTATCAATACCATTTGTCCTTCTTTTTTCGTATACTAGAGAATATGAGAATACAAAATTTGACACAATTCTCCCTATTGTGGGAATTTGCGCAATTGTATTTACATATGTCGAAGGTATTTTTACAGGTCTAGTACTCGCATAGAAGAGGTATCATATGAACAAAAATTATCTTAGATGGCTTAATAATTCACCACTGACAAAAGAAGAATTAAAAGAACTTAATTTAATTAAAGATAACGAAAAAGAAATTGAAGAACGTTTTAACGCTAATCTTGATTTTGGTACCGCCGGACTCAGGGGAACAATGGAACTAGGGACGGCACGCATTAATGTTTATACCGTTAGACACGTCACTCAAGCATTTGCTAATTACTTAAATAAAAAATATAGAAATCCTACTGTTGCAATTGGCTATGATAGTAGACATCATAGTGAAGAATATTCTAAAGAAGCCGCAAACGTATTTGCGAGCAATGGTGTAAAAGTATTTATTTATGATACATTGATGCCTACACCAGCTCTTTCTTTTGCAATTAGACATACAAATAATAACGCAGGCATTATTCTAACAGCCAGCCATAATCCAAGTAAATATAATGGATATAAAGCATATGATGAAAATGGTTGCCAAGTCTCTCCAGAAATTGCAGAGGCTATTTCTAAAGAAAGAGACATTATTGATATATTTGATGACATAAAGATTTCTAATTATGACGAATTGGTAAAATCCGGAATGATTGTTTATCTTACCGAAGATATGAAAGAAGAGTATATTCGTTCTTGTCTTACACAATCATTAATCAGTGAAAAACAAGAAAAAAGAGTAGCAAAAATCGTATATTCTCCTCTTTATGGTGCGGGAATGATTTCTGTTGAAGAAGCGCTAAAACGCGATGGATTTAAGATTAATGTAGTTGAAGAACAACGTCATCCAAATGGTGACTTCCCAACTTGTCCATATCCAAATCCAGAAATCGCAGAAGCTCTATCTTTGGGTATCGAAAAATATTTAAAAGATACTGATAATGATATCTTCATCGCTACCGACCCTGATAGCGATCGAGTTGGTACTGTTGTTAACCATCACGGCGAAATGCGTATATTAACTGGTAATGAAATAGGTATGCTTCTTTTTAATTTCATTTACGATGTAAGAAAAGCTAATGGCACATTACCTAAAGAGCCTGTTATTGTTAAATCATTTGTTTCGAGTGATATGGTAAAAGTTATTGCGGATGCCCATAAAGCAACATTAGTGGAAGTATTGACCGGCTTTAGATATATTGGCGAAGTTATTCATAAGCTTGAACAAAAAGGCGAAATGGAACGTTTTATCTTTGGTTTTGAAGAAAGCTGTGGATATTTAACAAATCCAGATATTAGAGATAAAGACGCAGTTAACGCAGCAATATTAATTGCTGAAATGGCAAACCATTATAAATTAATGGGCAAAACATTAGTGGATGTGTTAAACGATATATATAAGACTTATGGAGACTATAAAACAAAATCTGTAAGCTTTGAATTTGATGGACTTGAAGGAAAAGAAAAGATAAATAAATTAATGTCTTTCTTTAAAGAACCAGTAAATAAAAATATATTTGGTGAAGTATCTAAGGTTGGAGATTATGGCAACTGTAAATTTGTCTACGCTGACCACGAAGAAGACACTGGTCTTCCAAAAGCTAACGCGATTAAATATTTCTTAACTAGCGGAGAAACTATTACCGTTAGACCTAGTGGAACTGAACCAAAGATTAAAGTGTATGTCTTTGCAAAAGGCGATGAAAGACTTAAAGACTTCTTAGTTAAAGCCACATCGATAATTAATAATTTTTAATGAATATTGAACCATCAAAAAGAGAAATTAAAAACCTTGAATTGGTGAAGTCTAAACTTCACGAATGTTGTTTGTTTTTGCGTAAAAACGATGCATTTCCTTTGCAAAAGCCTTGTAAAATTGCGCTTTTTGGTAATGGAGCCAGACATACGATTAAAGGCGGAACCGGTTCGGGTGATGTAAATTCTCATTTTGTTATTAATGCGGAAGAAGGCCTATTGAGATCGGGTTTTCAAATTACAACCTTTAACTGGCTTAACGAATATGAAAAGGTTTTAAAGCACAACAATAAACAATTTGTTAAAGATATTAGAAAAAGCGCTAAAGAAAAGCACGTTTCCGTATATATGGAAGCATTTGGTTATGTGCGTTTAGAAAAAGAATATAATTTGCCACTATCTTTTGATGCTGATGCATGTGTTTATGTTTTATCCAGACTATCCGGAGAAGGCAATGATCGAATCGAAGATAAGGGAGATATCTATTTAACGGAAACCGAAATAAGAGATATTTTGTTGCTTAATTCAAAATATGAAAAATTTATACTTGTTCTTAATGTTGGTGGAATGGTCGACCTAACACCTGTATTAAAAGTAAATAATATTCTTTTATTGTCCCAGCTTGGATCCAATATTGGTTTAACACTAGCTGATATCATCTTAGGCAAAGTAAATCCAAGCGGTAAATTAACCGACACCTGGGCTCCACCGAGCGATTATTTAAAAGCAGTTAATTTCGGTGATGTTAACAACACTTATTACTTAGAAGGTCTTTATGTTGGTTACCGTTATTTTGATAGTTATAGAATCAAACCAACATTTCCATTTGGGTTTGGCTTATCATATAGCGAATTTAAAATTTTAAATCCTAAGGTTAATGTAAAAGAATCAATTGTTAATGTCGATTTCGAAGTAATAAATACTAGTAAATATATTGGTAAAGAAGTCGTTCAACTATATATGAGCGAACCTCAAGGAAAACTAGGCAAAACTTATCAAAAATTAGTAGGATTTATTAAAACGGCAAATCTTAAAGAAAATGAAAGCAAAAATTATGATATTTCTTTTGATTTGTGTGACTTTGCATCTTATGATACTTCAAGCTCTAGTTATGTTTTAGAAAAAGGCCAATATATATTAAGGCTTGGAAATAATAGCAGAGATACTATTGTTGTTGGTGCGATAAAAATAGAAGAGGATATTATTGTTCGTAAAGTAAACAATTTATATAACAAGACAATTGATTTTAATGCGATCAATATTGATGACAATATCGTAAAAAATCCAATCAAAACTCGTATAAAAATTGAAAATATTGAGCATTATAATAATATTTATTCCATCAACGAGAACGCTGACAAATATTCTAATGGTGATTTAATTAATCTTCTTTTAGGAAGCCAACGAGGTGATGGTTTGTCTTCATTTATTGGGGAATCTTCAATGAAAGTTAAGGGCGCTGCTGGAGAATCATATTCAGGTATTGAGGGCCTTAAGACATATGTTATGGCTGATGGTCCTGCTGGGTTAAGATTATCTCCTAAAGTGGCAATTGGTAAAAAAGACAAATTAAGAGATTTATCTGCTAACTATTTTATGACTCAACTAATAGATTTCTTCCCGTTAATTTCACGTCCAATTTTATCTAGATTTACACACGAGAAGAAATTGAAACGTAGTGAAAAAATATTATATCAATATGCCACATCCTTACCTATTGGTACTGCATTGGCACAATCGTGGAATTTAGAGTACGCAAAATTATGTGGCGATGTTGTTGGAAGTGAAATGGAGGAATTTGGTGTTCATTTTTGGCTCGCTCCTGGAATGAACATACATCGTTATGTTCGCTGCGGACGTAACTTTGAATATTATTCCGAAGATCCATTACTTACCGGATTGATTGCCTCTTCGATTACCAATGGTGTTCAATCTCATAAAGGTAGGTATGTTACCTTGAAGCACTTTGCGTGTAATAACCAAGAAACAAATAGATTCTTTTCAAACTCAATTGTTAATGAACGTGTATTACGTGAAATATATTTAAAACCATTTGAAATTGCAATTCGATTATCGAATCCAGGTGCAATTATGTCTTCCTATAACTTAATAAATGGTAGACATACTAATGAATCAAAAGAATTAATTTATGATTACCTAAGAAGAGAAGTTGGTTTTGAAGGTATTGTAATGACTGACTGGATTCTTTCTTCAACTGAGCCAATGAATGGCACAACTAATCCAGCTACTAATGTTGTTAATGTCGTTAAAGCTAAAAATCAGTTATTTATGCCTGGTAGTGATAAAGACTACTTTGAATTACTTACATCATTGGATAACGGCTTAATAAATCGTAAGGACTTAATTGAAGCGGTATCCCCTTTCTTAAATTTCATTGAAAAAGATAACTAATTAATTGCTATTTACGTATGTAAATCAATATAATATTAACGTATGAAACAACAATTCGCTTTTGATCTAGATAAATATTTGAAAATCCAAAAGAAGGAAATTCTTTCACGTATCGCTAAATTTGATAAAAAGCTTTATCTTGAATTTGGTGGTAAACTCCTTGATGATAATCATGCTGCTCGTGTTCTTCCTGGTTTTGAACCAGATGCTAAAGCACAATTACTTTTATCATTAAAGGATAAGTTGGAAGTTTTGATTGTTGTTAATGCAAAAGATATTAATGCCCATAAGGTAAGAAACGATACTGGTATTTCTTATGAAGCTGAAGCGGAAAGAATGATAAAGAATTTTAATCGCTTAGGCCTATCTTTAGCGGGCATAGTTCTTTCTTTTTATAGTGATTCACCTCTTGCAAATGAGTTTATTGCCAAGATGGAAAAACGCAATATCAAAGTCTATAAACATTACTCTATAAATGGCTATCCAAAAAACATTCCACTTATTCTAAGTGAAGATGGTTTAGGTCGTAATGAGTATGTTGTTACAAAAAAACCTTTGGTTATTATTACTGCCCCTGGGCCAGGAAGTGGAAAGATGGCTACTTGTTTAAGTCAACTTTATCACGACTATAAACATGGAATTAAATCTGGTTATGCAAAATATGAAACATTCCCTATTTGGAATCTTCCACTTAAGCATCCAGTTAATTTAGCATATGAAGCCGCTACTGTAGATATTGATGACGTTAACATGATTGATCCATATCATTTGGAGCACTATGGTGTTACCGCTGTTAACTATAACCGCGATGTTGAAAGTTTTCCTTTGCTTAAATCTATTTTTGATAACATTTATGGCGAATCTCCATATTATTCACCAACGGATATGGGAGTTAATATGGCCGGCTTTGCAATTAAGAATAATGAAGTGGCAATTCAAGCTAGTAAACAAGAAGTTGTTAGACGTTATTATTCAACATTAAAAAACAATTTTCTAGGTAGATATAGAGACGAGGCTGTTCTTAAAGCTGAATTCTTAATGAACCAGTTGTCAGTAAGTGTAAATGATCGTAAATGTGTGGCAAAAACACTGCAAAAAGCCGCTGATTGCAATGAATTATGTATGGCAATGGAGCTTCCTAATGGTAAATTAGTCACCGGAAAAAGAAGTGAACTTTTTAGTGCACCAGCAGCCTTGCTTCTCAATGCACTTAAGACGCTAAGCAAGATTGATGATTCTCTCCCTTTATTGAGTAGAAACGTCATTAAACCTATCCAAGATTTAAAAATAAATGGATTACATAATCATAACCCTAGAATACACGCCGAAGAGGTGCTTATTGCTTTAGCGATTGCAGCTAATACAAACCCATTAGCAGCGATTGCGCTTAAAAATTTAGATAAGTTAAAAGGATGCCAAGCACACTCATCTTATTTATTACATCAAGTAGATATTCATACATTCCATAAATTAGGAATTGATGTTACAGAGGAGCTAGTACCATATTAATGAAAAACTTCTGGTTTAAAATTAAAGAAGAGTGGCTTTCTTATTTGGTTGCCTTTGGTATTGTTATGGTTATATCAACCATTTCTTTTCTTTTATATTATCTTTTGGTAGGACCTAAAAATTTATATGGCGCTACCAATGCTTTACTAATCCCTTTTGCGATTTGTTTAGCAATATTAGGATTCTATTTGCTTAATCGTTTTGGTATGTTTGACATGTTTTCATATGGTTGTTCTTATTTGGTTGGAATGTTTAGAATTCATCCAAAAAAGAAATATAAAGATTTGGTCGAATATCGAGATATACACGAGGCCAAAAGACATAAATACTCCTACTATGTTCCTTTTGGATTGGCGTTTTTACTTTGGACAATTGCACTTGTTGTTGTTTATATTTTATATAAAACCAATATGCCTCATTAACTAATATATATAAATTGTTTATTTTTCACTTGCGTGTGTGTATTATTATTACTAACTCAAAAAGGAGGTAATGATAATATGTTTAAACTTGCATTATTATCGATAACCGCCATTGCTGCAATTATTGGCATGAACGGTTCATTAAAAGATGCCAGTGCTAAAACTCTTCCACGTGATACCAAAGTCATTGTTGAATTAAAGCACGACGTCAATCAATTCGATGCAATTAACTCTATCAGAGGATTAGTTAATGACAATTTCCAAGTCAAAGATCGTTTCTCTCATATCGCTAATGCAATCGTCTTAGATATCAACTCTTCCTATGTTGACTCATTAAGAGAATTAGATTTCGTCAACTCTGTAACCGTTGATACATTCCATGTTATTAAAACACATGAATCAGATTATGCAAAACCTCTTGGAGATAGTGGAGACGCTGCTCATCTTGAGAGCGATAACTCATCTTCAGAAACAATGCATAAACCTGAAGGTACCAAAGAAGGTGAAGGTATTGCTATTGCAATTCTTGATACAGGTGCCAATCTAAACCACGTTACTTTTACTGATTTAGATGCTTCTGTTTCTGTCAAGTATACTCAAGAAGGTATCCAAGATTTAATCAAAGGTACAAGTTTCCATGGTAAACCTGACGCAACCCACACAACATATTGGAATAGAAAAGTTCCGTTCTATTATGACTATGGTGGACAAGTTACAAGCGAAGATCAAGATCCAAAAGAAGACTACGATGTTCTTGATACAGTTGAAGATCACGGTAACCACGTTGCTAGCTTAGCAGCAGGTAATGATCCTGCCTATAAAGGCATTGCACCAAATGCACAAATTTTGGTTATGAAAGTCTTTACAGATTCAATTGCTACTGCACCTGGAGAAACTTCAAGTACTGGTGCTTATGACTTTGTCATATTAAAGGCATTAGAAGACTGCGCTATCTTGGGCGTTGATATGATTAATATGTCTTTAGGAAGCGATTTAACTGACTTTACACATGATCGTTATGACACTTTAACTTATAAAGCAATTGCTAGCTTAAAGAAAAATGGTGTCTCTATCAATATTAGTAATGGTAATGCTGGTAAAGGCATGTACTCAAAGAGTGGCCCAATTGCTAACTGGACAACCGACATGGTTGAAACTGGCATTTTGGGTAGCTATGCTACGTTTGAAGATTCAACTTCAATTGCAAGTGGCGTCCAAACATTTAAATTCTATGAAACAGCCTTAATGGTTGGTTCAAGCGTTATTGATTATAGTGATCAAATTACCGACTATCAAACCGCTGATGGTGAAGTTGTTTATAAACCTAATCGTTATTTAACAGATATCACCAAAGGTGGCACAATTACTAATTTTGAATGGATTAGAATTCCAGGTTGGGGTGAAGCTAGTGATTACACAGATCGTGATGTTACTGGCAAGGTTGTTGTTGTTGACCGTGGTGAAACCTCATTCTTAAGCAAAATTACTAATGCTGAAAACAAAGGTGCTATCGCAGTTATTATTATCAATAATGACCCAACCGAAACATCATTTACTTTCCGTATGGATTTAAGTGGTAACACACCAGGGGTTCCTGTTGTTAGTATCCTTTATAGAGATCGTGAATTATTCACAACCGCCAAAGCTGGTGATCCAAGCGTTGAACCAGAAACTGGTGCATTAAAAATTGTTAGTAATGAATTTGCTGATTGTCCAGATTCATACACAGTTTCTACATTCTCATCAGATGGTGCTAATGTTAACTATGATTTAAAACCAGAAATTACTTCTCCTGGTGATGAAATTAAAGGTGCAACATATTTACCAGCTAAAGAAGATGGAACTTATCCAAATGACCAATACAGTTATTATGGCGGTACCTCTATGGCTGCCCCTAACTACTGTGGTGCCGAAGCTGTTATCCTAAGTGAACATTTAGGTGATGCTGAATATAAGAGATTAGTTGAAGCTAGAATTATGTCAACAGCGGATCAATTGCTCTATGAAAAAGGCACAGCTGACAAATCATTTGCCTCTCCACGTATGCAAGGCGCTGGTATGGTAAATATTGAAAAAGCATTGCAAACTAACGTTGTTTTAGAAGGTTTTAACGCAAAAGGTGAGCCAAGTGGTAAAGCAAAAGTTAACTTATTCAACAACGCTGATATTGCTTCTGGAAAGATTAGCCTTTCCTTCCTTGCACATAACTATGGCGAAGCTACTTCATATACTGCAACTGTATATGTTATGAGACCAGCTTTAGTTACATTAAATGAAGAAAATTATCCTGAATATAAAGGTGTTAAATTCCAAAGCACTAGAGATACAGTTATCATGGAAGAAAGTTTCCCTGTTAACGTTGCTAGTGGAACAAGCACAATTACTATTCCAACTATTTCATTAACTGATGCTGAAAAAGCTGAAATTGATGCATCTTTTGAAAATGGTTGTCCAATTGAAGGATATGTTGTTTTAAAAGCTGAAGGAAAAACAACCATCTCTCTTCCATATCTTGGATTCTATGGTGATTACACAAGTGGTGCGCCAGTTGAACCATTCGACTTTGAAAGAGAAGCTGGTAAGGTTTATCCATCTGATATTACGAATAGATTCATTTCAGATATGGGATTCCCTAACGGAAATATCTCTTCTCAAATGGCAGTTGGTTATGTCGCAAAAGGGGAATGGGAATCATTCTCAATTGAACAGGTATTATTAAATGAAACTAACCTTTATAGAATGAGAGGATTTAGACCTTTAGGTGCTGATCCTGATACTGGCAAGGTTGATCCTAATAACTTATATCTAGGTAATAATGGTGTTAGTAACATGCTAATCATTCAACAATTCGTTACCAGAAGTGTTGATAATAATAGAATCACATTAACTAACCTAGATACTGGTAAGGTAGTCTTACGCGATCATATGTTTGATGACTTATTTGGCTTTGTTGGTGAAGAAGATGATCCAGCTGCAATTTACCCATTAGCAAAATCACATATTTGTGTTGATTTTGTTGCTGCTGGTATATTTGCTCATAGAGCGTATACATTAATTCCTACTTATGACTTGAAAACAGGTGTTGATTATCCTGATGGAACATATGAAATGAAAATGGAATATGATCTAACCGCTGGTGGAACATATACCAAAACATATACATTACATATTGATAGCAAAGCTCCTGAATACAAAAAGGTCACAAAGAACGAAGATGGTAGCTTAAGAGTTAGATTTAATGAAAGCAAATTATCATATACATCAGTAAATGGTAATAGAGTTGCATTTAAAACAGATTCTGAAGGTTATTATATAGATGTTACACCTAAGGCGGATGATACACGTGTAATCGTGTCTGCATGTGATTACGCAGGCGCTATTAGCAAAATGCTTATTGATGTTAAAACTGATTATAATTTCACAATTATTCACCCATCAATGGCAAATAATGTTAATATAACATTAAATATTACAGAATCTACTGATAAGAAAAATGTTGTATTTGATGTATCTTTAACACAAAAGAACAAAGAATTAGTGTTAGGCCCTGCATCATACGCAATCACTGTTGGTGATAACTGGGAAAGCGTTAAAGTTTATGTCGTAAAAAACGGCGTTGAAACCGAAGTCACTGGATCATATTTAGCTGATGGTGTCGTCCACTTTGACGCAGAAGGAACAAGCTTTAAAATTGTTCTTATAAATAGCGAACCAACCCCAACTCCAAGCAATGTTAACTGGGGATTAATTGGTGGTTGTATAGGTGGTGGAGTTGCTGTTGCCGCTGGAATTGGCATCGCAATTTACTTCTTTCTCAAAAAGAAAAAAGCCGCATAATTAATTTATTATAAATTAAAATTACCAGTGAAGTTATATGGCTTTGCTGGTTTTTTTATTTCTTGTTTACACAAAAATATTTTTTTGCTAAAATACAGCCAATTCATTATATTTCGTGGTGTTTATTATATAAGCACTACATGAGGAAAGGAGGAAATATACATGAAAAAATCTAAGTTAATGCTTTCTTTCATGGCTTTGGCTCTTGCAGCTACATCACTCGCTGGATGTAATGGTAAGACATGGGACTTCTCTGTTTCAGTTGATAAACCAACTATTCGTGCTTACGAAACAGCTAATGTCGTCTTGACTTATGAAAAAGAAGAATCTGTTACTCACACATTCGCATTCTCATCAAGTGACGCTACAATCGCAAGTGTTGACACTCTCGGTGTTATCACAGGCTTAAGCAAAGGAACCGTTAAGATTACTGTTGTTGCTGACGGTAAACCTGAATTAACACATGATGTTTCAATTCAAGTTCTTGAACCTTACGGTGTTGATGGTGCGTACACCTATGCTGGTGCTAGCTATCAACAAAAAGGCGAAATCTTAGGCAAACTCGAAGAATACGCTTTAGACAATCACTTCAGTGGTCTTCCACTATTCGAAAATGGTGGTCTTGTTATGTATTCTGACCGTGTCGTTAAAGGCACAAACAATTACATTACCGGTTATGGTTTTGGTATCTTAGGTGAAGGTAATATTACTTCACCACTTGAAAAAGAACAAAATCCAGATTGGAAAATGTATTACCACCAAGCATCAGCTAGTGATAGCTATGACATCAACGCTTGGGACGCAGATGGTAGTGAAGTTTCTGATAGAGCTTCTTACATCTCTTCCGGCTACTGGGATGCCAAAATGAATGCTACCAAAGATGGTTATGATTGGTATCCAGTCTTAGCAAAAGAAATGCCACAACCAGTTAATGCTGGCGCTGATGGCCTTGCTACAACTTGGAAATTCAAAGTCAGAACTGAAGCTGACGGATTAAAATACACCACATTAACAACTAAAGAAGAACTCAAAGGCTTCAATGGTCGTGGTGTTAAACTCGAAGACTACTTATATGTCTTCAAAATGCTCTGTGCTGGTAAAAACAACCTTTACAGAGGTGCCGAAATGGCTGGTGACACAGGTACAGGCGCTATCGTTGGTATCGCTTCATACTTCAATGCCACTAAGACAACTGGTGAATCAGATGAAGCTTTCGATTCTTTAGTCGCTATCAAAGCTGACCCAACCGATAATTCATTACAATTCACATTTACTACCCCAATGAATTCATTCTACGCAATGTATTACTTAGCTAGTGGTTTATATCAACCAATTCCTAAAGACTTCATTACTGCTGTAGGTGGACCTAAATTATATGGACGTGCTGGTGAAGCTACTGGTTATACTCCAGTTGACTCAACATTAAGCTTAGCTCCATACACACTTGAATTCTGGACTGAAAAACAACAAATCGCTTTCAAGAGAAACCCAACTTGGTTCCAATTCAGCGATCCAGCTTTATCAGAAAGATACAAAATTGAAGGTGTTCACATTCGTATCAACTCTGCTATGGCATCTGATCCAGAAGCAGGCTTCAATATGTTCATGGATGGACTTATTGACGCAACAGGCTTACCACAATCAAAAGTCGCTCAATATAAGAACGATCCACGTACTACACATACCACAGGTGACTCTGTCTTCAAATTAAATATTAACTCTTGTAACGAATTTGAATGGGAAGAAAAATTTGGTATTAATGGTACTATTACTCAAACAGATCCAGCTAACTACTGGGATGTTAAACCTTGGATGAGTAACTCTAGCTTCCTTGATGGCATCTTCCTATCATTAAACAGACAAGAATTTGCTGACAACCGTGGTGTTATCCCATCATCTAGCTACTTCGCTAGTGCTTACTTAATTGATCCAGAAAATGGTATCTCTTATAACAATACTGATGCTCATAAACAAGCAATCAGTGGTTATTATCCAGAAACATTTGGTTATAACTTAGAAGCTTCTAAAGTTATGTTTGGTAAAGCTGTTAACGAATTAGTTGACGCTGGCGATCTTGAATTAGGAACTGCTGATAATCCAACTGAAATCTCTATTAAGATTACTTGGATGTATCAATCTGATATTCAAGACTACGGTAATGATATTACCAGATATATCGAAGATGCATTCAATGATCCTTCAGTCTGTGGTGGCAAAGTCCATTTAACAGTTGAACAAGACGCTGTCTCAACTTGGAGTGATGTTTACTACAAAGTCATGATGGTTGGTCAATTCGACTTAGCCTTCGGTTCTATTAGTGGTAACACATTAAACCCACTCAACTTCATGGAAGTTTTAAAGAGTGATAACTCAAGTGGATTTACCCTTAACTGGGGTCTTGATACCAACCTTTGTACTGAAGAACACCACATCGAATATGATGGCAAAAACTGGTCATTCAACGCCTTATGGGCTGCTGCTGACCACGGTGCTTTAGTTAGAAATGGTTCTGAAGTTCCTATTGTCGAAGCATTATATATGGACTTCACAAGAGAAGATAACTGGGTTGTTACAGAAGCAGGTACAACAATTATATTTGACCTCTACTTAGATCCAGGAGTCGCTCTTGATGGTATCTTCTTCGCTATCGAAGGATTAACAATCTATGATGGTAAAAACGAAATCGATTTATCCGAATTCGTCACCGTTGAAGAAGATCCTGCTGATCCATACCATGCTGTTATCAAGTTAAGTCTTGATGCCGAAACATTTGCTGCTCTTAACGCTATTGTTGCAGCAGACCTTGGTGCTCCAGCTGGAACAACCGTATTACTCTTAGATTACTACGGCTACTTCGAATTCGTATTCTATTACTACTTCGAAGTCTTCGGAGTTGGCAGTGACTTATATATCGAAATTTTAAGCGCTGTCTTCCCAGAAGAATAAGTTAAAAACTTCAGTAAATAACTTAAATAATTAGGCTAAGGGCTTATAAACCCATAGCCTTTTATTATGCTTTTAAAAAAGACAAAATCTTTCAAAAAGACATTTGACAATAAATAGGGCAATTTTTTCTATAGAAAAGTATGAGTATTTTTACTTGCATAAGTTTTTATAATTTAATAAAATAAAACATACTATACGTAAGTATAAGGAAGGAGGAATGTATGTTAAAGTATTCAATCAAAAGAATCTTATTAGCGTTTATTACATGCTTTATCATTCTTTCATTAACATTTATTCTTATTAAACTCCTCCCTACAACGAAAGCTGTTGGTTCTCCACAACAAGTGTTCGCTTATTACATCAAACAAGTGAATCTCGGCTTTATGTTAGATTTTGATATGCCACATCCTGAATATGGCGAATTAGTCTATTCCGTCCGTGATTCATCTCTTAAGTGGCACTATTTCTATGTGAGACCGGTAATGGAACAATATGGAGCTTGGATTTCTAACATCTTTACGAAGTGGGATTGGGGTACATCAACGAATGTAAAAATAGGTTTCTCGGCGATGACGATTATCTTTGAGAGATTACCTGTTACAATTTACATCAACATTATCGCTACTGTATTGGCGGTTCCACTTGGAATTTTGCTCGGTATCTGGGCTGGCTTAAAGAAAAATAAAGTTACAGACCACGTTATCTCTACTTTAGTTATGGTGTTTATTTCCATTCCTTCCTTCGTTGTTATTTCATTATTAATATTTATTTTCGGTTATACACTGCACTGGCTACCACCTATGTGGCCAGTTTCAACTGACCCAATTCAAACACAAGTATTGGGTTATGTTATTCCAGTTTTAGCACTTTCATTTGGCTCTATCTGTGGATATTGCCGTTTCGTTCGTGCTGAACTTTGTGAAGTTATGTCTAGCGAATATCTTCTTTTAGCAAGAACAAAAGGTTTAACTAAAAACCAAGCTATTACTAGACACGCATTAAAGAATGCATTCGTGCCAATTCTTCCAAGTATTTTAGCAGAGGTCATCGGTTTACTTGGAGGTGCTACCATTTTGGAAAAACTTTATAACATTAATGGTATTGGTGGCTTATATATCGAAGCATTACAACTTCAAGACTATAACGTGTTAATGGTGGATATGGCAGTCTTTACTATCATTTCCTTATTAGCAGGTATCGTTCTTGATTTATCGTACGGATTTATCGATCCACGAATTAGAATGGGGGCGGGCAAGACAAATGGCTAAGAAAAATATTAATAACCCAGAAGTCGAAGAGCTCAAGACTCCTACTAACGATTTCGATTTAGTAAACGAAGAAGAAGTTATTACCGATGATGACTTCAAGCTCGTATCTAACAAACAATTTTCACATGATCAAAAATTTGAAACTAAACCAACTACATTCTTAAAAGACTCATTGAAACGTTTTGGTAAAAATAAGTCTAGTGTTGTTGCTAGTGTTATTTTAGGCATTATTATTATCATGGCAATTTTTGTTCCTATCTTTGATCAAAGTGATGTTAATCATTCACATCCAGAACAACAATATCTTGCTCCTAAGGCTAATGAGGCTGGAACAGGATTCTGGGATGGCTGTAAGGCTTATAATGACATCACAGTGGATTTAGAAACTGGTTATCCAGCCGAATTTAACTCTGAAGCAGTTCTTCCTGGCACTTTAAAAGTGAGTGATTGGGTTTATATTGATGTCGTTAATACTTATGGACTCGGTGGTTATGTAAGAATTATTAATAACCCAGGAGATAAAACTGCTGAATATCCATCATTCTATTCTAAGGGAAGTGGAAACGGCCTCGGTTTAAATGTTAATGATGAGAACATTGTTAAGATGACATTCACCGATGAATTCCGTCCACAAGATTATGAATTAGCAAAATTCTCTGTTTATGTCCAATACTATGAATCAGGCTCATCTGATCCTAGTAAAGTTTATTTATTAAGAGATTCAACTACTTATAAAGATTATGAATTTGATATTTCTGCAACTTTAAAAGATAAAGTTCCAGGAGTAGAAATATTCCCTAACTTCTCATTAGGTATTGAAATTGATAATACTGATACTAGTAAAGGTAAACAATTATTTATTAAGAGTGTTAATGCCCTCACTAGTAGTAGTGACGAAGCCTTTAAAACATTCTTTGACGCTATCTCGTTTAATGATGCTAATAAAATGCTCCTTCTCCCTTCTACTGAAGTTGGTAGTTGGAACTGTTTAGGCGCAACTAAAGCGGTTTATCATGTCGCGATCAAACAATGTTCATTCATCTTTGATACTTATGAAGATGCATTTGGTAAAAAACCAATGCAACTTGGTAAATCAGATATGGATAAATATATCCAAAATGGTTGGTGTACATTTGATTATAATGCACCTAAACCAATTGACACATTTAAGATTTTAAGTGACAAATGTCCAATTATCTCCATTGAAGAAGTTAAGATTTCTACCTTCAAAGGTGAGACAGTTGTTAACATTTCATGTCACGTTATGGCGTATAAATATTACGGCTACGATTCAATGCCTAAATTCATTATGGGTACCGATAAAGCTGGAAGAGATATGTTTAAATATGTCTTTGAAGGCTTACGTACTTCCTTAATTATGGGTGTTATTACCGCTGCTGTATGTTTCA
Organism: Bacilli bacterium; assembly: GCA_045615545.1. Classification (GTDB taxonomy): domain Bacteria; phylum Bacillota_I; class Bacilli_A; order RFN20; family CAG-826; genus SIG220. The sequence goes on from JAZLFA010000022.1 coordinate 21,949, forward strand.
CATTTGGTCTTATTTGGGGTGCTATCTCCGGTTACTTTGGTGGTAACGTTGACTTAGCCATGGAAAGATTCACTGATATTTTAAGTGGTATGCCATGGATTGTTGTTATGACTTTGTGTATTGTTCACTTAGGTCAAACATTTGGTGTCTTCGTTCTCGCTTTGTGTTTAACTGGATGGATTGGTACTTCCGCTACAACAAGAACACAATTCTATCGATTTAAAGGTCGAGAATATGTATTAGCGTCTCGTACGTTAGGTGCAAGTGATTTACGTATTATCTTTAAGCACATCTTACCTAACGCGATGGGTACTATTATTACTGGTGCTGTCTTGATGGTGCCTTCAGTTATCTTCTCTGAAGCAAGTATTTCTTACTTAGGATTAGGACTTAAAGGTTTATCAAGCTTAGGTGTTATTCTTTCTGATAACCAGGCAGAATTATTGAATAACCCATACTTATTATTGTTCCCAAGCGTAATCATTGCCTTATTAATGATTTGTTTCAACTTATTTGGTAATGGTTTACGTGATGCGATCAATCCAAGTTTGAAAGGAGAAGGTGAATAATTATGGCAAAAGAAAATAAAGAAGTCATATTAAGTGTTAAAGACTTAAAAATTAATTTCTCAACAGACCATGGTTATGTTCAAGCTGTTAGAGGCATCTCCTTTGACTTATATAAAGGTGAAACACTTTGTATCGTTGGTGAATCTGGTAGTGGTAAATCCGCCACTTCTAAATCCATCATGGGTATTTTAAGCGCGAATGGTAGAGTTATTGATGGCTCTATTATGTATGAAGGTGAAGATTTAACCAAAGTTAGTGAAGATGAATTCCATAGAATCCGTGGACATAAGATTGGTATGATCTTCCAAGATCCTTTATCTTCATTAAACCCAATTGTAAGAATTGGTAAACAAATTACTGAAGCGATGTTAATTAACTCTTCGCACTTAAAGAGAATGTATGAAGACTTAGTCGCTAAAGAATTAGTCGCGTATAGAAACGCTCAAACAGAAAGAAAGAATGGTATCTTAGTCGCTAAAGATAACATTAGCTTCCTTAAGAGCGAAAGAAAGAAAATTATTGCACAGACAAAACTTCACGCAACGGAAGTGAGTGAAGGTGCTTTGTTTAATGCAAAACAACAATTTAAATCAAACATCAATGATGAGAAAGAAGAAATTAAAGCTATTAAGCTTGAACTCTTAATTGCTCAAAATGACGCTAAAGCTACTGGCGCTAGTGTTGATGAAGCTCCATTTAACGAAAGAATCTATGAACACGAAAGAAAGATTGAACAAATCAAAATCGAATTCGCGGAAATGAAAGCAATCATCCAAAAAGGAAAGGTTGATTCTCTTGCTAAAGCAAAAGAAGTGATTGCAAAACTTAATGTTGAATATGCTGAAAAAATTGCACAAGCAAAGGCAGATTACAAATTAACTAAAACGGAATTAAATAATAAATATATTCCAATCATTAAAGAGACTCGTATAGCATATAAAGCACGTAGCAAAGTTGCGAAGAAAGAAGTAAAAGAATTTAAAGCTCAAACAAGGGATGATTTCATCAAAGAATTCCTTGGAGAATTTAAGATGGATACTTTGCTTAATAGATATCTTACCGATAATAACGCGTTTGTAAGATTCTATACTTATCAAAGAATTAAAGACGTTGTTAGACTTAATCGTTACCTTGCTAAAACACATAGAGAAAATATTAAAGTACTTAGACTTTATGATGAATATATTTCTAAACTTAAAATCACTAAACGTGAAGCAAAAGCAAAAGCGATTGAAATTATGCGTGAAGTTGGTATTCCTCAACCAGAAAGAAGATTTAGACAATATCCATTTGAATTCTCTGGTGGTATGAGACAACGTATTGTTATCGCTATTGCATTAACTGCTGATCCAGATATCTTAATTTGTGATGAACCAACAACAGCGTTAGACGTTACAATTCAAGCACAAATTCTTGAACTTATCAATCGTTTAAAAAGAGAAAGAAACTTATCATGTATCTTCATTACTCACGACTTAGGCGTTGTTGCTAACATGGCCGATAGAGTCGCAGTTATGTATGCTGGTAAGATTGTTGAATACGGAACTGAAGAAGAAATCTTCTATGATCCAAAACATCCTTATACCTGGGCTTTATTATCTTCTATTCCTGATGTTGATAGTAAAGAACAACTTGAATCTATTCCTGGTACCCCTCCGAATATGATTTATCCACCAAAAGGTGATGCATTCGCGCTTCGTAGTAAATACGCTCTTGCTATTGACTTTAAGAAAGAACCACCTCTATTTAAGGTGAGCGAAACTCACTATGCTGCTACTTGGTTACTTGATCCAAGAGCACCAAAAGTTGAAATGCCTGATATCGTTAAGACACGTATTGCAAACTCCTTGAAGGCCGCTAAAAGTAAGGAGGCAAAATAATTATGGCAAGAAGAAAAGTAACTTATCGTAAAGAATTAGTCGATAACAATATTGAATTAAGTGTCCGTCACTTAAAACAATTCTTCTCCTTTGGACATGGTCGTAACTCCTTTAAAACAAAAGCGGTTCATGATGTGTCATTTGATATTAAAAAAGGTGAATGTTTCGGTTTAGTTGGTGAATCTGGTTGTGGTAAAACTACAACAGGTAGAACATTAATTAGACTTTATAATGCAACTTCCGGCTCTGTCTATTTTAAAGGTTATCGTATTAATGCTGGCGATAGATGGAATCGAAAAGAAATTAAATGGAGTCGTATTAAAGGTATTAATAAAATTAAAGAACTCAAAGAAGCTGAGGCAGAAGAAATATTAAAACTTACTGATCCTACTGGATTAAAAAGTTCTTTAAAACCTATTAAGGTTGAATTACTTGAACTCAAACAACAACTTCGTATTGTAAAAGCTGAATATAAAACTGAACTTAAAAAGTTACATTTTATTGAAGATGAAACCGAAGCTGCTCAAATGAAAGAAAAGACGGAAAATGAATTCCACGCTCGCGTGAATGAAATTAATGAAAAAGTCTTAGACGCTAATAATCGTTTTGCGATTTTAGAAAAACAAATTGCAGAAGCAGAACAAACCGCTGTTCCAGTTGATGTAGCTGCTATTCAACCACAATTAGATGAGATCCATGCACGTTATGAATCTCAAATTGAAGAAATTAAAAAACACATCCATGATGTTAGAGTGGAACAAAGAGAACAAATTGCTCAAATTAGATATGATAATAAACATGTTGATAAGAAATTATTAACAAAGATGCAAATGATCTTCCAAGATCCAGTTGATTCTCTTGATCCTCGTATGACTGTTGAAGACATTATTCAAGAAGGTCTTATTATTCAAGGACAAAGAAATGTCTTCAAAAACCGTAAGAAAGTAGCGGAAGCACTTGAAAAAGTCGGACTTATTCCTGAATATGCTTCTCGTTATCCTCACGAATTCTCTGGTGGTCAAAGACAACGTATTGGTATTGCTCGTGCATTAATTATGAATCCAGATTTCTTAATCTGTGATGAACCAATCTCCGCTCTTGACGTCTCTATTAGAGCGCAAATCATTAATCTTCTTAATGAATTAAGAGTAGATATGGGATTAACAATTCTATTTATTGCTCATGACTTAAGCGTTGTTAAATATTTCTGTGATCGTATTGCAGTTATGTATTATGGCAATATGGTGGAACTTGCTAGTAGTGATGAATTATTCAAACACCCACTTCACCCATACACTAACGCTTTATTATCTGCAATTCCAAAACCAGATCCTAAGAGCGAAAAAGTCCGTAAAAGAATTATCTATAATCCAATGAAGGAACATGATTATTCTAAAGAAGGACCAAAATTTGTGGAAATTGTTCCAGGTCACTTCGTCTTAGCCAATAGTGAAGAATTAGAAAAATATAAAGCTAAGATTGCAGATTTAGATAAATAGAGCAAAACAAAGTAAATTAACTTAAAAACCTGGCTTCAATTATTGAAACCAGTTTTTTATATTCTTTAGAATAATTATTCAGCAGTGTAATTATCAAAATATCCTTGCACCAAGATAACAGGTGTACCTTTATCTCCTGAACCACTAGTTAAATCGCAAAGCGAACCAATTAAATCAGTTAATTGACGAGGAGTGGTGCCTTGAGTGGCCATTGTACCTTTTAGATTATTATCTTTTTGTTTGATTGCTTTACTAATTGCCTCTTTAAGTTCTTCTCCTTTAAGATTTTTATAATCGTTATCAGCAAGATACTTTAATTTAAGTTCGTTTGGTGTTCCAATTAATCCTTTGGTGTAGAAAGGAGAGACAACTGGATCGGCCAATTCCCATATTTTTCCTTGTGGGTCTTTAAACGCTCCATCTCCATATACCATAACTTCTACATGTTTGCTCGTACGTGCATATACGCGAGAAGCGATGTCTTCGACAAGAACTTGAGCGTCACGTGGAAATAGTTTAACTTTTGTCTCTGTGGCCTTATTTGAGCCTAAAAGACCATATTTCTCATTAAATCCAGAACCATCGACACTTGAAACAAGGATATCATCAAGTCCTAAGACGATTTTTGCTCCATTTTCTTTTAATACTCTTTTTGTGCGTGCACGTGTATGTATGTCGCATGCGAGCACATGCTTGGTGTAATTTAAAATTGTTTTGGCTTGGTTAGCAAAGATGATTTCGCATTCGCATCCCATATCTTCAACGAGTTCTTGGTAATAGCTAATATAATCAACGCCTGTAAATTCATGAACATTGTATCCAAATAATTCACGATATTTTTCTAAAGATAAAACATCAGAATAAGGATTGACACCCTTTTCATCTAGTTGATCAAGTGTTAATAAGGCGTTACCAACTTCATCGCTTGGATAAGAAAGCATTAAAACAATTTTTTTAACGCCCTTTGCGATACCTTTTAAAAGAATAGAAAATCTATTTCTTGAAAGAATTGGGAAGATGACCCCGATAGTGTCGGTGTTGAATTTCATTTTTATATCTTTTGCAATATCATCTATGGTGCAGTAATTACCTTGGCTTCTCGCCACAACTGACTCGGTGATAGCAATAACATCTTTATCTTTAATATTAAATCCCTCACCTTCAGCCGCTAATAAAACAGAATCAGTAACGATGCTTGCTAAATCATCGCCCTCTTTAATAATTGGACAACGTATACCGCGAGAAACGGTTCCTACATAACGTGACATAATTAATTTTCCTTTTTTGCTATGTTTCTAGCAATATAAATTCCTGACGCACCAGCTTGAGCAAGGCCTCTAGTTAATCCTGCTCCATCACCACCGACATAAAGGTTTTTAATTTTCTTTACTTCGAGCTTGCTATCGATTTCTGGATGAGCACTATAATATTTAGCTTCAACACCATATAAAAGGGTGTGTTCAGTAGCTATACCTGGAGTAATTTTATCTAAAACATTGATCATTTCAACGATAGATTGCAGGGTTTTTTGTGGTAAACATAATGATAAATCACCTGGAACTGCTTCTTTTAATGTTGGTTTTTGGAAGCCTTCCGCTAAACGTTTATCAGTTGTTCTTCTACCAAGTTTTAAATCACCAAATCTTTGAACAATTACTCCTCCACACGCTAACTGATTAGCAAGGGAAGATACTTTCTTAGCATATTCGTTTGGTTCTTTAAATGGTTCTGAGAAATGGTGGCTCACAAGCAAAGCAAAGTTTGTGTAATTACTTGATAATTTTGAGTCATTATAAGAGTGACCATTAACATTAATGACACCTTCATAGTTTTCAACAACAACATGTCCACCGGGATTAGAACAGAAAGTTCTTACTGTATTACCAGTTGAGGTTTTATAAACAAACTTACCTTCATATAAGTTTTCATTAATTTCTTCCATGACCAAGTTTGGACATTCAACACGAACGCCTAAATCAACTTGTGTTTGGTTCATCTCAACGCCATATTTTACAAATAATTCATTGAGCCATTTGCTACCTTCTCTACCAACGGAAAGAGCAACATATTTAGCTTGGAATGTTCTCCCATCATCAAGTGTAACGCCTTTAACAGTGTTATCTTCTACAATGATATCAGTAACTCTATGTTCAAAAATCATATCGATTTTATCGGTTAAATAATCATATATTTTTGTGAGAATTTTAATATTTTCTTCAGTGCCTAGGTGTCTTACTTTACTACGTAATAGTTTTAAGCCAACACTCATAGCGCGTTTTTCAATTTCTTTAATTTTTGGTGTATTAGGATCGGTGATTACTTTTGTCGCACCAAAATCAAGGTTGATAGCATCAACATAGTTGATTAATTCCATTAGTTCATCTTCTGAAATATAATCTGTTAACCATCCACCAAATTCAGTAGTGATATTAAATTTTCCATCTGAATAAGCGCCTGCTCCACCAAAACCATTTGTAATACTACAAGCTGGTAAGCATTCTCTTTTACCTTTAATTGATGCTGGGCATTTATCAATACGATGTTCTAATACTGGACATCTTCTTTTGCGAATGTCAGCTCCTCTATCAATTAAACATACTTTCAAGTTTGGATTAACTTTTGTAAATTCGTAAGCAGCAAAATAACCCGCAGGTCCTGCTCCTACTAAAATAACGTCATATTTCATATTCATCACCACGTCAAAAATAATATCACTATTGGGAGAGTAAATAAATTTAAAATTATAATAAACCTGTTATTAGTACTTTAATAGCAATTGCCACAAAGACAATAGCGGCCACTAAAGAGCCCCATTTTTCTAATTTGTTAGCGAGTAAATGACCAAAATTAATGGTTATAAAAGATAAGATGAAAGTGGTAATGCCAATGATCCCAAATATAAGCATTGCTTCAGGTATTGTTTGATTCATATATACAAATCCGATGCACAAAGCATCGATACTAGTTGCAACTGCTTGCACAAATAATCCACCTATATTTAGTTTTTCTTCTTTTATTTCATCGGTTTTACCGCTTTTTCTTTTGCGGAAATCAAGTAGCCAATCAATAATACTTTTGATTGCTAAACCCATAAGCAAAGCAAAACCAATCCAGAAAACATATTTTTCAACATATTGTCTAAAGCTTTGCCCAATAAAATAACCAATTACTGGCATTCCGAATTGGAAAATACCAAAAGTGAAAGCAATAATTATCATTTTCCATATGCGCATTCCTTTTTCTTTAACGCCATCGACCGCGCCAACAGTCATCGCGTCAACTGACATGGAAATTGATGTTAAAATTATATTTGCCCAATCCATACGCAATACTATACACCAATTTTTTAAAATTGAATATTTATATTTATAAGAAACTATATTAAACTTTTTGGGTAGGAACACTTATGAGATATAAATCAGCAGCATTTTATTTTGATTCAACTAAGGGATTGTCTCCTGAAATAATTTCATCGCTAGATGAATGGCTCAATACCTGGTTAAGCAATGGATATATAGTTGATGAGATGTCAGAAATTAATAAAAATGGCACGACAACTGGCTATCTCCATGTTTTTAAAATTGGCGAGTAATATGAATAAACCATCTTGGCTAAATAAATATGCTAAATATATAGCAATTGTTTTATTTTTATGTGGAATAGCTTTCGAGATTATTGAGCTTACTGGTGATATCATTAAATTTAGTGTTACTCCATATGATATTGGTTCATTTGTGTTCGATGTTGGATTTATTTTAATGTTACTTTTTGGCTTAATTGCTAAAAAGGACAAAGTTACGATAATAGCATTATCAATTCTAAAGATATTCGATGGCGTACATTATCCACTCGTTGCTTTGCAAAAGGTTAATAATTACAATTGGCAAGATGGTTATGTAAACTCTACACTAATTTTATTTATTCTTTCAGCATTATGTTTATTTTTGGTTCTCGTTTTCTTTGTTTGTGAAAAATTAACTGATAAAAAAATATATTGGAAATTAATCCTATTATTTTTAGTCCTTTCTGCAATATTTATTTTCGCTTCTTTTATCGTGCAAGTAGTGGATAATCATCACAATGGCAAAGATTGGAGAAATGCTTTAGAAAGCGGTTATCTTTCATTCTTGTTTTTTGGAATGTATTTCGCTTGTGTGTTTGTGAACAACAATGAAGAAAATACTATTAGCGAATAATTATCATACACATACATATAGATGCGGTCATGCCCTCGGTACAGATGAGCAATATGTCGTTGAGGCAATTCGATACGGCATCAAAGAACTTGGCTTTTCTGATCATATATTTTTTCCTAATTTAATCCAGCCTGGAATGCGACAAAACGAAGATGATTATCTTGATTATGTAAACTCTATTTCAAATTTAAGAGAAAAGTATAAAGATAAAATAAAAATTTATATTGGATATGAAGCTGAATATCAAAATGAAAATCGTGAATTTTTAACTAATCTTCTAAAAGAAGGAAAAATTGAATATTTAATTTTAGGCAATCATTGTTTCTTTGAAAATAATCATATGCATCATTGGTATGCGAGTTTTAAAAATGACTTATTGATTATGAATAAATATTTTGATAACACCATTGAAGGAATAAAAACAGGATTATTTACCTATGTAGCGCACCCTGACATCATATTAAACGCATATAAGAAACAAGATGAGTTTATCCATAAAAGAATCATAGAGCTATGTAAAGTTGCTAAAGAATATAACTGCCCTTTAGAAATAAATCTTGCGGGTGCAAAAAGAAGTAGGGATCCAAAAACTGGTGAAGAAATCCTTTATCCATATTCAAGGTTTTGGGAAATTGTTGGACAAATTGGCGCCCCAGTTGTGCTTGGCATAGATGCTCATGCACCATGGGATTTTATGGATTATCCTCTTGAAATAGCAGAAGAATTAATTAGAAAATACAAATTAAAAGTAAAATATAAACTTGATATAGCGAATAACCACTATTAGTGGTATAAATGATATAGAGGTGATTTTTATGGACAAAAAGTATGAACCTTTGTTCACTCCATGGAAAATAGGTAATGTTGAAATAAAAAATCGTATTGTTTTAACATCCATGGGTGGTACATCTATTTTTGGATGGATGGAACCTGCTCATTTCGACAAAGAAGCTGCTAATTTCTTGTTAGAAAGAGCAAAAAATAATGTAGGACTTATTCTTCCTGGTATTGCACCAGTCAAAAACCCATTTATGGGTGGATGGCTATACAAAAATAAAGGAATGTATAAGAAACTCAAAGAGTTTATGGATGAATACCACAAAACAGGAGCCAAATTATTTATTCAATTAACTGCTGGTTTTGGTAGATCAATGGCGATTAACGCGCTTATGGATAAAGCAAGCAAGAATAAAGTATTAGGCGTTTTGATGAAACCTATATTCAATATGAATAATATCAACGTTTCTGCTAGTGCTACTCCTAATAGATGGGATCCGGAAGTTATTCAAAGACCATTAAGTGTGAAAGAAATTAAAGAATATATTGATGCATTCGCAAAAACCGCAAAGCTTTGTATGGATGCCGGTGTTGATGGTGTTGAAATCCACGCTGTTCACGAAGGATATTTATTGGATCAGTTTGCAATGAAATATACCAATAAACGTGATGATGATTATGGTGGTTCATTAGAAAATAGACTTAGATTCCCAGTTGAAATTGTGCAAGCTATTAAAGAAACATGTGGTAAAGACTTCCCTGTTTCTCTTAGATATTCTGTTGTTAGCAAAACTAAAGGCTTTAATAAAGGTGCTCTTCCAGGTGAAGAATATACTGAAGTTGGAAGAGATATGGTTGAAAGTGAAAAGGCTGTTCAAATCCTTGAAGAAGCTGGTTATGACATGCTCAACTGTGATAATGGTACATATGACGCCTGGTATTGGAGTCATCCACCAGGATATATGCCAGCCAACTGTAACTTAGCTGATGCAGAACATATAAAGAAATTTGTAAAAATCCCTGTTGTGGCAGCTGGTCGTATGGATCCAGAAACCGCCGCTAAATCAATCGCTGCAGGTAAACTTGATGCGATGGGTGTTGCTCGTCAATTCTTAGTTGATCCTGAATGGGTAACAAAGTTAATGGAAGATAGAATTGAAGACATTCATCCATGTATTTGTTGCCACAACGCATGCTTTACAATGGCGCATTATAATGGTGTAGCTAACGATCAACCATTAGGTGATGCGTTACATATGGCAAGATGTGCTCTTAATCCAACAACAATGCAAAGCAAGAAATATAAAATTGTTCCTGCTAAACGTCCAAAAGAAATTGCTATTATTGGTGGTGGTGTTGGTGGTATGGAAACAGCCCTTGTTGCTGCTAAACGTGGCCATATAGTTACTATTTATGAAAAGAGCAATCAACTTGGTGGTGTATTTATTCAAGCAAGTAACTTCTCTTTTAAAGAGAAAGATAAAGAACTTCTTGAATGGTATCGCCGTCAAATTGCCGCTAATAAGAACATTAAAGTTGTTTATGATACTGAGATTAATGATGTTAGCACTATAAGAGCGGAAGCTATTGTTATTGCTACTGGAGCAGTTAGTAGAAAATTACCAATTAATGGATTTAAACTTGGTATTTCTGCGGTTGATTATTTATCTGGTAAATGCCCTGATGTTGGAAAACGTCCAATTATCATTGGTGGTGGTTTAACAGGATGTGAAATTGCTTATCAATTATCTCTTGAGGGCAAAGATCCAATCATCATTGAACAAAAGAATGATTTAATTGCTATGAAAGGCGTTTGCTTGGCGAATAGTTCCTATTTGCGTGATTATTTTGCTTTACATAAGACTGAAATTCACTTAGACACTCGTTTATTAGAAATTACTCCAGAAGGTGTTCAAGTTGAAGATCCAGATCGTAATCCTTTATTTATTAAGGGTGATAAAGTAATTTTGTCGATTGGATATGTTCCACAGCCATTAAAACAAACACGTGGAAAAATATATTATGTTGGTGATTGTGTTAATGTTGGAAATCTACGCACTGTCATTTGGAGAGCGTGGGATGTTGCGATGAAGCTATAAAATATGAAATTCAAAGGCCCTTCTAAGAAGGGTCTTTTTCGGTTCTTTAAACTAAAATGGGGTGTTTTGGTAGCACATCCCATTTTTGTTATACCTTTAACAAAAAGTAAGCAAGAAGAACAGCCCCACTTCAAATCATTTGTGATTAAGTGGTTGGAGCATGTCACAAGATACAAATGATGAAAGGCTTCAGAATGTAGGAAACAGTTACTATTCTTGGAGATACGAAATAGCAAGTGATTTTGTTAAAACGAATACAAAATACACATATCAAACGGAATAGCTGAATGCATCAATAACAACATCAAAACCACTATTAAATCTTCATATGGTTATCGAAACTTTGATAGATTTAGAAAGCGCTGCTTAATTATGTATTTGTATAATAAATGACCATAAAAAAAGAGGGAACAATGTCCCTCCTATATTACCTAAGTTTTACCTTAGGGTTCTATGAAATGTAAGGTTGAGTTATTTTTTCAAGTTCCACCCCAGATTTCATAGAGCCATTTAAATAATTAATAGACGTATGAAGCAGAAATATTTGTTGTCATTTTTTCTTCGACTGTTTGTCCACCCATATTCGCTACTGCACGAACTACTTCGTCTGTGAATGTAATTAATCCATGGTCATTCCAAGAATATGTGCCTTTAATTGATTGTTCAACTGAAATACCTTGGGTTGTTTGTTTTAATGAGTAGTCAACCACGATTGTGTAAACGGAAGTTTCGCTAGCATAGTAACTAATATTTTCAGCTGGAACAATACTAAACATATTCTTCACGTAACTATATGTGAATGTTGAAATACACATCATTGCGACATAGTGTTCTTGGTTTGATGGATCGGCATCTTCTGGGTTTCCTTCAAATTTACCAATAATGGTTTCTGTTTCAATTCCGGTGCCTTCGTTGACAGTCTTTACATCAATTTTAACTGATGTTGGCACAATCTCTCTTTTTTCTTCAGCTGCAGTAATGAGGGCTTCGAATTCAGCCTTAGTTTTAGCTTCACCATAGTTCTTTCCGCCACCACATGAACATAAAGCAAATAAGATTGCTGCTGCAAATGTAATTAAACCTTTTTTCATTATCTTTTCTCCTTTCGCTACTATAATATAACAAATAAAGAATAATATATATATTAATATTAAGATTTTAAACAAAAAACTCATGATTCTTTCTCTTTTTTATAGTTATTATGTATGAAAAAGTGGATAGGTTTTTTACTCCCCATTTTCGTTTAAGCGATTTGGGGTACTCCCCACTCACTCCCCACGAGAGCCTCTTTTTTCATTTTGAATTTGTCTTTGTTTTCTAACTAAGTAATAACTTAACGCTGCCGCTAAAGCTAATACAACTATACCTATAGGTATTTCAGCATATATTGGAAGTTTAGGTGTAACATTTTCAATGACCGCTCCACCCCATACTTTGTAGTAATTAAATATTTCATAATTTAGGAACAAGACAACTAGAGAACCTAATATAAAGCCAATAATTCCAAAGAATGTTGAGTCGTGATGATTTGCTAATAAACGTGTCATGATTTTTGAAACCAGAATTATTCCTAATAAAACCCCAATTGCAAAGCATCCAATCATTCCGAATAATTGGCCAATATGCATAGCGTTTCCACTTAGAAGTTCTTTACACCATTCGACAGTGAAATCTAATAATGGACGATAAAAACCAATTATCAATAAAATTAACGAACCTGATAATCCTGGAACAGTTAGGGCAACTGCGGCAACCAAACCAACTGGAATAAGAACAAAATATAGCCATACAGGCATTGTTCTAAACAGTTCGTTTAAATTAATTTTGTCACCGAAAATTATTGATAAAACACCAAGCATAATTACGAAAATCGCCGACAAAACTATGATAATTATTTGTTTTTTACAAGGTTTGACGCCTTTTACTTCATCAGTGACAGCAGGGAATGAGCCAATTAAAAAACCACAGAATAAACAAATTAAAACAAACATCATATATTGGAATGCTAATTTGAAAACAATGATGCAAGGTATTACTGCAATAATTATGCCTAATACAATTGGGAGCAGTACTCGTAATGCTTCTTTTGCGTGTTTTCTAAATGTATTAACAGCATCAATAATATCTGTATATACTTTTAAGATAACTGCAATAGCCGCTCCAGAGACTCCTGGAATAGCTGCACCTACTCCAATTCCCATACCAGCTAATAAACGTTTTAAAAACTTCATACCTACAATTATCAAGCATTTTTTTCTTAATTTCCACACTAAAAGAATCCTATCATAGATAAGCATTAAAAATATTTCTCTAATTTAAGCACTAATCAGAGATGTTTGATGTGTAATTTTGTCCAGTTTTAAGTAACGCCCAAGTAATTCTAAGTATCTTTCTTGCAGTATGTGTTAATGCACAAATTGGATGTTTCCCATCATTTTTCTTTTTAGAATAATATTCTGCTAATTCCGGAGAATGGATTCTACATTTCTCCGCAGCTTGAAATAAAGCATATCTAAGTAAAGGC
>JAZLFA010000023.1:0-3013 GCA_045615545.1 Bacilli bacterium
TGTCACCTGTATTAGGGAATTCCCTTTTTAATTATATAACCAAAGAAAGAGGCGCTTCTTCTTATGACAATGTATTCTTATCAACTATGCCACCTTTTAAACCATTAACAGATCATTCTGCGTGTTATTTTATTGTAAGAAAAATTATTAAGAAAGCTGACATCAATATGAATGAAAGATTTTGTGGAGTTCATTTTTTGAGACATAATGTAGCTTCAAATATGGTCAATAGTAACGTACCACTTGAAACTATTGCCGCTGTGCTTGGTCATTCTTCACCCAATTCAACTAACATTTATATTACAACTAATGAGACTAAATTAAGAGGTTGCGTTTTATCTTTCTCATATTTAGGAGTTAATAACAATGAATAAGTATAAAAGCAACTTGGCTGATAAAATTAATGGTTTTATCAATTTTAAAAGATCATTGGGATATAAATATACAAATGTAGATTACTATCTATCATTTATTGATAAAGCAAATCTTAAATTAGGTAATTATGATTATCTTACTAAAGAAGTAATGGAAAAAGCATTTAATAAAAACATGTCCAAGTGTAATTCTGATACATACCTTGTCAAGTAGACACGGCAAATAATTAAATCTAAGAGTATAAGAAATCCATCATAAGTCAAAGTGATGGATTTTTTATATGTTAATTATTCTAATGTAGTTGAAGCTGATGATACTTCTTCATAACCAAAATATTCTTTCAATTGTTCTGTTGTCATATCTTTGGTATCTTCATATATTTGATTTAGAATTCTTAGATCATCAATAAAAGATAATGGCTTGCAGTAATCATCATAACCCATATCAGGATTCTCATATGGAGAATTGCCATTATAAATCCATTTAAGTAATTCTTTCTTTTCTTGCTTTGTTATAGGATTGTTTTGGATAAATTCTTTGTATAGTTCTTGTAAAAATTCTCTTTTTTTCTAAACTTACTTTATTACTAAATCTCATATAACTGCGCTCCTTAGTTTTAGTTCTTCAATATGATTCCAGTATTTAATATACCTATTAGCTTTATGAATTGGATAAACAATTGGACTATCATTATTCATTGCTTCATTCCATACTTCACCAGCTGTCTTACCTTTAAATCTAGTTTGAGGATATTTATTGATGTAATAATCAAGAGTTCCATATATTGCTTTTATCATTTCTTGTTTATTAGTTATATTAGGGTAAAGAATAAATAATATTTCTTTAAAGATGCCTTGGAAGTTCTCACATGGCCCATTGTCTATGCATCTAGATACTCTAGACATAGATTGTTCCATACCATAACTTTCAAGTAGCGATTTATAAACTTGCCTTGTGTACTGGAAACCTCGATCTGAATGGCTCAATGGATGGGCATCTGGATATTTTTCATGAGCTTCTATAAGTAACGTATCTGTTAGAATTGAATCGTTTCTTTCAGATATATTAATACCCACAGGATATAAACAATATAAATCAAGCATTGGTGCGATAAATAACTTTTCATTAGTTGTAGGAACTCTTATTTCAGTTACGTCAGTATTCCATTTCTCAAATGGTTTATCAGCGTTAAAATCTCTTTTCAAGATATTTTCAGCTGTAACTTCAGGTGTTGATTTAATATATGTACCAGGTTTGCCTTTTCTTCTAAATGACGATTTTATATCGTTAATACACATTAATCTTGCGACTTTGTTATGACCGCAAGTAAATCCTTTGCGTTTAAGAGTATAAGTCATCTTAACTGAACCAAATAAGGAATTATTTGATGCGGCTATTTCTTTAATCTTAGTTAATACTGATTCATCTTCTAATTGTAGTTTAGTAGGCTTAGATTTAAGCCATTTATAGTATGAAGATCTACTTATTTCTAACTGTTCGCACATGAAATCAATGTCATAATTTTCTTCTTCATGTAATTGCTTTATAAGTTTATAATCTTCAATTTTATTAAGATGATTTAAATATCTTTGTTTAAACTTTGGTAATGTATCAATCACCACCTTTCTACTTGTTCGGCTTTTTTTAATAATTCATACTTCTTTCTAAATTCTTCTTTTTCTGCTTCAGATTGTTTTAGTTTTCTTTGAAAGATTTCAACTTCTGTAAGCTCACTCTCTTGTTTTCTTTTACCACGTCTATCATTTAAGCCGTCTTCACCATTAAGTTCATACTTTCTAACCCATTGATAGATTTGAGCGTAATTACCTTTAAAATGAGCTGCAGTTGATTTAATGTCTCTATTATGTTCTAGACACCATTTAACGATTTCAATTTTTTCTTGTTTACTAACTCTTAAAGTATCAGTCATATAGACCTCCGTTGAGATTTTGTAATCTTTTAGTTCTATATGATTATTATACTTTTTAACCCATGCTCTAACTATGCTAAAGTCAGGAATGCCATACATATTCGCAAGCATTTCCAAGGTGCCTTTACTACTCAAATATTCTCTGACCACTTTCTCTTTAAATTCTTTTGGGTATGAAGCATTTTTTGACTTATATTCGAATATTTGAGCACCATTAGTTTTATATGCCTTAGCCCAACCTAAAACTAATCTTTTCCCATACTTTTTCATAGACAGCTCTCTAGCTATCACAATGGCTGATTTCTTACCAGATAAATAATCTTCACAAGCTTTAACTTTTTGTTCAATAGTATATTTGTTTTTTCTTCCCATTTTAAAATCCCACCTCCGTAGATGAAATTTAATTATTTCATGTGTCTACTTTAGTGGGATTGTATCAATCTAGTAATGGGATATGATATTGATACATCTAGACCAGTATTCGCTAATATCGTATCAGGAGATCAATTAGATAAATTATCAATTAATGAAATAATCGACAATAGAAAGTTTAAAAACGTCTTATATATAGTAGATAAAGGCTTTTATAACGATGAGAATTTATCTAAGTTTACAGAAAATGAATGTCACTACATTATTCCAATACAAGAAAACACTAAAGATTTTAAACAATTAATTAAAGAAGTCGATTTTACTAGTAATCACTTT
>JAZLFA010000024.1:0-3442 GCA_045615545.1 Bacilli bacterium
TTTCTAATTGAATTAGACAAAGATAATGCGGATATTTTACTTGCGCCTGGAGCTGTTTCGATATCAAAAGCTACTGATGCAAGAGTTTTACTCTTCAATATTTTAGCAGTATAAGTTTCAGGTGATGTTGCTGCATATGTGTGAGTTGCCTGTGTTCCAGTAAATGTCTCTTCATTACCATCGCCCCAGTTTACGACAAATGATCTCCCACCATTATCTACATTAATAACTATTGCAGTGGCATTACCATCATGTGCAACCGTAAAGGTTGTATCAGTAATAGCTACTTTATTATATGTAGCCATATAAGATTGATCAGCATTAGTGACTGGAACGATAGTTTTATCCCATCCAGCAAATACATCAATTGATTCATCTTGATACTCACGACCGGTTGGGTTAGGTCCATCATAAGCATAGGTTTCACCTATTGGAGTAAATTTTTCATCAAGGATTGTTCCATCATAATCACGATAAGTAACAAGATATCTTTCAGTAGTAGGTGCGTATTGAGCATAATAAACGACATCATCATAAACTTGAGTAATTGGCTTATCCCATCCTGTAAAGGTATAGGAATGACGATCATCATCTGGTCTAGATGGGGTCGCTGGTGGAGTAGGGGTTGATCCTGGATCAATATAATCGGATTTAAGTGTCTTCCCGTTATAATTGCAGAAATTTATATAACATTTGTATCTACTTTCAGTAAAATTTGGATAATACTTTTTATTACCCGTAGCTGGAGTAGGAATTGGATCCCATGTTCCATCCCAGGTATATTTCATTGTATTAGTAGATTTCTTTGTCGGATTCCATCTGTAATCAAAAACAGGGACTTCACCTTCTTTAGCTGTATTTTTATATAATAACTTACCATCACCATTCATCCATTGGATTTCGTATTCTTTAACAGGCTGTGGTTGGGGTGGAATCGGCGGAATAGGCGGCACAGGGGTAGGTGTAGGTTTTGAACTACAACTAGCAATAAAACATGCTGTCATCGCAACAAGAACAAATCTTTTTTTAATGTTCATACTATATATATTACATCTTTTTAGAGTGATAATAATAAATCGTTACGATGGTGTTAAATTTTTTTGTCCCATAAATAGGCGCTTTTTAAAAATTCTTTTTGATTTTATTTTTTAATCCCTTATTATATTTACATCATGCAGTACGAAATCAGATATTACTTTGACCAAGAATGCCTCAAATCTAAGAGGGTCTGTTTTCGTGAGACGTTTGAAGGTAAATCAAAAGCTGATGCTCAAACGGTTGCCGATCAAAGATTAGCAAGATCTGCTTTTGGATTTACCTGTTACGAGATCTTAGAACTTATTTGAATAATAATAGTTATATAATAAAGGCATGGATCAAAACGTGCCTAAAAATCATCACTATATTCCACAGTTTATTTTAAAACACTTTGCAGATAAAGATGGATATGCCTTTTATCATACTGTAATAACTGGTGAAGAAAAAAAGAAAAACATTAGATTCATTTTTTCGCAATACAATTTATATGAAAATAAAAATAATGATCCACAAAATCCATATAAAATTGAAAATGATTTATCACGTTTTGAAACCGAAATGGCTCCAATTTATAAAAGAATACGCGAAGCGAAAAGCGGTTTTGACTTAACACGAGAAGAATTAGCGAGGTTTAGATTATTTCTAAGTCTTTTAGTTTTTCGTTCTACCGCTACTAAAAAGAAATATAGAAAAATTGGTGAACAATTAAAGATAAATAACGCAATTATAGATTTTTGGAAGCAAGAATTAGGTGCATTAGCTAATTGTCGATCAATTGAAGATGTACAAACAAATAAAGATATATCCGCCTCAACAAAGTTGTTTTTTAAATATGATATAAATAATTTTTATATGACTATTCTTGAAAGAAGAGGACAAAAGGATTTTGTGTTTTCTGATGCCTATCCATCATCGCAGTCGATTGAATTAGTTAAAGGTGATGGACCATTCCCTATTCTTTACTTTTTCCCGGTTTCATTAAATCGCATTATTATTCTTCGCTATTCATTTAAAGGAAACCCCATTCCTGATGATAAATTTTTGGTCGATTCAAGCATGTTAAGTGGTCCTAAACCAGCATCTAACAATTGGGATTTGTATTATCCAATTAAAAAGATATATCAGAATGATGTTGAAAAAATTAATGAATTAACCATAAAACAAGCAAAACGTGGTTATATCATTCCAGAAAGAAATCGAAATTTGTAATAATTTCATTATTACATTGACTTATTAGTCTATTTCTTTTAAACTTTCTATATCTATGTTGAAATTTTTGAAAAGACTAAAAAGCTATTGGTGGTTAGTCGCTCTAATAGTGGTATTGACTTGCGTGCAAGTCATTTTTGACTTCTTACTTCCAACTTACATGGGAGAGATTATTAAAATGATTCAGAACACCTCTGGGGTGAACATGAATGATGTAATCGCAACTGCGGTTGGAATGATCTTCATTGCTTTAAGTAGTGGAATCATGGGTGTATTAAACTGTATCTTAGCTAGTAAGGTTACTGCTCGTATGATGGCGAGTGTTCGTTATGAACTATATAGTAAGGTTGCTCAATTTAGTGAAAACGAAATGAATAAGTATAGTGTATCTAGTTTAATCACTAGAACCACAAACGATATTACTAATGTTAGTAATACCTATGTCTTATTATTCCGCTTTATGCTTTATGGACCATTACTTGCTATTGGTGCATTCGTCTTCTTACTTAGTAGCAATTGTAAATATCAATTAATCTTAGTGGTTGCGGGTGCAGTTTTAATGCTTGCGTTAGTAATCTTTGCGGTTGTTCGCTTAGCATTACCTAAATTCGCTAGCATGCAACAAAGATTAGATAAGGTTAACTTAATTACTAAAGAGAACCTTGAAGGTCTTAGAGTTGTTAGAGCTTATAACGCGGAAGCTTATCAAGAAGAGAAGTTTACTAAAGTTAACGAATCCTTAACTAAAGATGATAAGTTCGCCAATAGAGCATTAGGTTTCTTAATGCCAGGTATCCAATTAACTATTGGACTTATGATGATTGCCATCTCCTTAGTTGGCTCAATCTTAATTAAAGATGGTCAATTAGAATATTCTCAAATGACCGTTATCATTCAATTCGCTGGTTTATTATTAACTGGCTTTGTACTAATGGTTATTATCTTAGTTATGATTCCTCGTTCCACCATATGTGCAAAGCGTATTAACGAAGTTATCGAAACTCCAATCGAGATTAAAGATAACGCTTCTACTGATCGCTTTAACGAAGTTGGTACGATTGAATTTAAAGATGTTAGCTTCACCTATCCTGGTGGAGGCGCTCCAAGCTTAAAGAATGTTAGCTTTAAAGTTAATAAAGGTGAAACCTTAGCCTTTATTGGTGCAACTGGTAGTGGTAAGACCACCTTATTAAAC
>JAZLFA010000025.1:0-6140 GCA_045615545.1 Bacilli bacterium
TTACTCATTGTTCATCCACAGATATTCCAGAAAAAATTAAAACCGGTCAAAGTATTACATTTACCATAACCCTAGAACCGAATTATGTTCTTGATTCTTCTTCAATTAATATCGAAGGTTGTCAATATGACTTTGATCAAGCTAACAATAAAATCACTCTTCATGATCCTATTAAAGAAGTGACTGTTGCAATTACCGCTAAACTTTATAAAAAATATTTCATAATATATGCGGATGCATATAATTGTACGATTGAACCAAAGCCACAATATATTCATACTGGCGAAAATATTTCATTTACTGTAACTCCAGACGAAGGTTACTATGTTAGCAGCATTACATCTACCGAAGTAACCTGCGAATGCGAAAAAAATGTAAAAATAGGGCATGTTACTATCAGCAATCCAATCGAACATCCGCAATTCGGTGATCTAGTTTATGTATATTTCGATATCCGTGAAATAGAAACCTATACATTTGTATATTATTTGAATTATTGCACTGCTCCTGATGGGCCTGAAACAATAAAAAGATTTGAAACGGCTACAATGCATATAGTCCCTTTTGATCATTACAATAATCCAGAGAGTGTTGAAGTAAAAGGTGCTGAATATACATATAATCCAGATACAGGCGTGCTTGACATTACCAAAACTAACACAAATGTGATAATTACAATTTCTGCGACTAGTTATCCAATATGGTATTCAGTTAAATTTGTAAATAAGGACGGAAGTTTATTATATTCCGCTGGATACACTTACGGCGCAATGCCTTCTTATCCTTACCTTGACCCAAAATATTTCGATAAAGATAAACCAAGAGAAATTTACGAATTTATTGGTTGGAGCCCTGAAATACATTCGGTTGATGGTGATGAAGTATATACCGCTCAATATAGAACAATTAATTGTGATGGGTATATAAAAATAATCATTCCAGAGGGCGCATCGGTAAGAGTAACTATAAACGGAACTTCCGAAAAGGGAGGATATCTCTTGTGGGAAGGACTGAAAGGGAAAACCGTTTTTGGATCCGGGGAGTTCAGCGATTATGGATACTATTTTGGACCAGAAGGTGGAGATGAAATATGTATAAAAATTGCGTGCGAGGATATAGATAACATCGATGTTTCGGCTATTTACGGTGCGCATTTAGAGAATCGTGCTACTGTTACGGAATTATGTTTAGCTAAATCGATTACCACTATACCCGATAAAGCTTTTTCAGATGTTAATATTGAATCTATAACATTTGAAGAAGATGGAAAGCTCACCACCATCGGCGATTATGCTTTTAAAAATTCAACTAATCTTAAGTCAATTAAATTGCCTAATACAATTACCTCAATCGGTAAATACGCTTTTGTGGGTTGTTCTAATCTAACCAAGGTAAATATTCCTGATTTAGTTACTACAATTAATCCTTCTACTTTTGAGGAATGTACTAAATTAGAAGAATATACTTGCACAAATAATAGCCAGCTTACATCTATTGGTAATAACGCATTCCTTAACTGTACTTCGTTAAAAAAGATCCATATACCAGCTAAACTTGAAACAATTGCTACGGGTAGCAATGCTGCCTTTAAAAATTGTTCTAGTATTGAACAAATTGATATAAGCGAAGAAAATGCAGTTTTCACGACTGAAGTAGGTGGTAAAGAATGCAATGCAATAATTAAAATAGTCGATGGAGGCTATATATTAATCCTTGGATCATATAAATCAATAATTAATGAAGGTATAACCGAGATTGGTCCTGGTGCGTTCTATGGAACACCGATTAAGGATGTGAAAATACCTACCACAGTTAAAAACATTCACTATACTGCTTTTGATTGTTGTAGTGAAATTGAATCGATTGTAGTTGCGGAAGGTAATCCTATTTATAAAAGTAAAGATAGTAGCGGCAAAGAATGTAATTGTATTATTTCTAGCGATGGTCATACGGTGATTAAAGGATGCTATGAAATATATCCATCAGAAGATTTCACAAATATTGCTCGTCATGCATTCTTTGGATGTGCAAAATTAGAAGAAATTGAAATTCCAGCTTTTGTTACTCAAATTGAAAAGGAAGCATTTATGCAATGTCCTAATTTGAAGAAATTAACTTTTGCCCCTAATTCTAAAATTGAATATTTAGGCCAAGATAGTTTTCAAGGTTGTATGTCTTTAGAAGAAGTGGTTATTCCAAAGAATTTACGTTCATTATCCGATGGCTATGTTTTCCCGCAATGTTCTAGTTTATCTAATGTTATCTTTGAAGAAGGAAGTGTTTTAGAAAATATTGGTTGTAGAACATTCTGGGGTTGCGCAATCGAACATATCGATTTACCACCTATGCTTAAAGTAATTGGCGAGGAGGCTTTCGCCAACTGTGATTTAACTTCAATAAAAATTCCTGGTTCAGTTACATGGGTTGGTTCACAAGCATTTAACTTATGTCTATCTCTTACAAAAGTTGATTTAACTGAATTTACTGATCCTACTAATGTGCCAGGAGCAGGAAACAGTGAAAATCCTTTCTATGGTTGTCCAGAAGATCTAAAACTCTATGTTGCCGATCAAGATATGCTTGATGCATTTGTTGATAAAGGTGGCGGCTGGCCAGCTGATGCTAATAAGTATGTAATTGGCGCACCAAGTATTTAATTTCAGGTTAATAGTTTTGATTATTTTTTACCTAACAGGTAAAATAATGATATGAAAAAAATCGGATTATTATTTCCATTTTTATTAGCGCCTCTTTTAATTAACTGCGGTGGAAAAGGTCCTGAACCTACTCCAGCAGTTACTTATAACGTTATTACTAATTTTAATAATTGTTCATCTACTGATGCCCCAACCAAAATTAAAGAGAATGAAAGTCTTATTTTTCATGTTAAAGCGGATGAAGATTACGCTCTTCCAGAAAGTATCGATGTTACTGGATGTGAATGCACTTATACAAAGGAAGCTCAATCAATTACTATAAGTAATCCCACTAGTGATGTTTCAGTTACAGTAGATGCTCAACAAGTTATTTTTACTTATTCCATTACTACCACTCTTGAAAATTGTTCTTCTACTGATGTTCCAGAAAAAATTAAAACTGGACAAAGCATTACATTTACAGTAACTCCTACTACGGAAGATTATGTTATTACCGATAAGTCAATTCAAATTACTGGTTGTGATTATGAATTTAAATCAGAAAATAACAAAATTACAATTAAAAATGCCTCCAGTGATGTAACTATTGTAATTAAGGCTGAAAAAATTGCTAAATCTAAAATAAATTATCGACAAGTTGAGCATTGCACACTTACCGGCGCTCCTGAAACGATTAAAACCGGAGAAAGCATTACGTTCCACATAAAATGTGATGATGGATTTTACCTCCAATATATCACGCCTTATTACATAGAGTGCGATTTTACGGAACGCAAAAAAGAAGAAGATATCACAATCAAAAATCCAAGTGAAGATAATGTTAGTTTATGGTTCTTTATCAAAGAGATAACTGCTCGTAGTGTTGTAAAAGAAGCTGTTAACTGCACTATCAACGGTCCGGATACGGTAGAAATGTTTGCAACTACAGAATTTACCATAACGCCTGACGATCATTACCTATTGCCTGATAATGTTTTAGTGACTGGTGTTGAAGACTATGAATATGACAAAGCAAATAGAACAATTAAGATTATTAATCCGTACTTTGAACCTGTTAATATTAAGGTAAGTTGTTCTATTGAGCGCTTTACCATCCATTTTAATAACTGTGATGGGTCAGAACTATATACTACCAATGTAGATTACGGAGCAACTCCTGTTTATGAAGGGCCGACCCCTACATATGATAGTGGAGATCCGTTAGAAACTTATGATTTTACCGGTTGGGACCGTGAGATTGTCGCTGCCACCGAAGATACGACGTATACCGCTCAATATACCATGACCGAAACCGATGTATATTTAAAATTTTATATTCCCGCTGATAGATACCCAACAATACGCATCAAGGGAACTTCTAGTAAAGGCGGACGTATTATATGGAACGATAACGGAGACATCACATCTCATACTTTTACTTCGGGAGATTTCTCTGAAGAAAAAATGGCTCCATTAAAACATTTTGATCGAGTATTTTACGTTAAAGTTTTGTGTGATGATTTTAATAACGTCGAGGCACATTGTACGTTTGGGAATGAGACTCTTGCGGCTGATTTATATTTAGGTGAATCAGTTACTACCATCCCTTATAGAGCTTATTATGAGATTAATGTTAAAACAGCAATAATAAAAGGAAATTTAGAAACGATAGGTAAGGAAGCATTCAGTAATAGCACAGAACTTACATCAATTACATTACCGAATACGGTGACCTCAATTGGAATTGCTGCTTTTAGCGATTGTTCAAATTTAACCACAATAAACATTCCGGATTCGCTAACCGTAATCCCGAATCTTGTATTCCAAAATTGTACGAGCTTAACACATTATACTTGTACTAAGAATAGTAAACTCAAAGAAATCGGTTCCGATGCATTTGATAATTGTACTTCATTAAAACAAGCCTTTATTCCTGCTAAGCTAGAAACTATTGCCTTAGGAGCGAGTGCTGCATTTAATAATTGCACTGCTTTAGAAAATATTATAGTTGATGAAACAAATACGACTTTTACAACTAAAGTTAATGGTCAAGAATGTGATGCCTTAATTAGAAAAAGTGATAATGCACTGATTTTCGGAGCATCTAATTCAGTGATTCACGAAGGCATAACAAGCATTGGAGAAAATGCATTCTATGGTATGTCTATTAAAGAAGTAACAATACCTAGCACTGTGACAAATATTCATGCAACTGCTTTTGATGCATGTAGTGACATTAAATCGATTATAGTTAACGAGAATAATCTTACTTATAAAAGTAAAGACAGCACAGGTCAAGAATGCAATTGTATTATTGTCGGAGGGAATACAGTATTTAAAGGATGCTATGAAACAATTCCATCAGAAGATTTTACAAATATCGCTTACCACGCCTTCTATAGAAACGATCGATTGGAGTCAATTACAATTCCAGCTTCGGTTATTAATATTAATACTGAAGCCTTTGCAAGATGCTCTAATTTAAAACAAGTTACTTTTGCTCCTAATTCTAAGTTAGAGTCTCTAGGTCAAGACGCCTTCCAAGGTTGTGGAATAGAGTCTATCACCATTCCAAAGAGCTTAAAGACATTAAGCGATGGTTATGCCTTTAACCAATGCATTAAATTATCTACAGTGATTTTTGAAGAAGGAAGTACTTTAGATAATATTGGGGCTTGTACATTTTGGGGTTGTGCAATCGAACATATTGATTTACCATCCACACTCAAGGTGATTGGAACAGAGGCTTTTGCTAGATGCAAATTAACCTCGATAAAAATTCCTGGTTCGGTCACGGAGATTAAATCAAAAGCGTTTGCTAATTGTGCCTCCCTTACAAAAGTTGATTTAACTGAATTTACTGATCCTACTAATATTCCAACAGCGGCAGATAATCTACCACCTTTCTATGAATGTCCAGCAGAACTAAAATACTATGTTGCCAATCAAGATATGCTTGATGCATTTGTTGCTAAAGGTGGCGGTTGGCCAGCTGATGCTAATAAGTATGTAATTGGCGCACCAAGTATTTAATTTCAGGTTAATAGTTTTGATTATTTTTTACCTAACAGGTAAAATAATGATATGAAAAAAATCGGATTATTATTTCCATTTTTATTAGTGCCTCTTTTAATTAACTGCGGTGGAAAAGGTCCTGAACCTGAGCCAACAGTCGCTTATAACGTTATTACTAATTTTAATCATTGTTCATCTACTGATGCCCCAACCAAAATTAAAGAAAATGAAAGTCTTACTTTTCATGTTAAAGCAGATGAAGATTATGCTCTACCAGAAAATATTGATGTTACAGGATGTGAATATACCTATACAAAAGAAGCTCAATCAATCACTATCAGTAATCCTACTAGTGATGTTTCAGTTACAGTAAACGCTCCACAAGTTATCTTTACTTATAAAGTGACTCCAACTTTTACTCATTGTTCATCCACAGATATTCCAGAAAAAATTAAAACCGGTCAAAGTATTACATTTACCATAACCCTA
>JAZLFA010000026.1:0-2177 GCA_045615545.1 Bacilli bacterium
AAAATAAATCCGAATAGTTGCGCAAAAAATAACCTACCACAGAAAGTGATAGGTTATTGTATTTGGCGCGCCATAGGGGATTTGAACCTCTAGCCTTTGGCACCAATAGACCAACGCTCTGGCTTTGCGTAGCAAAGAAGTATGGAAGACGGGCAAATAAAACGATACCTGCCATTTCAGTTGAGCGAGCGCAACTGGGCAAAAAAAGAAAACACCTTGTGGGTGTTTCTTTTTTTGATGGATAATATCAATCTTTTGGCGCGCCATAGGGGATTTGAACCTCTAGCCTTTGGTTCCGTAGACCAACGCTCTATCCAGTTGCGCTAATGGCGCATATATTATTAAGTTTTTAAGGTGCTACAAACTCTATATAAAAACAAAGTGTTTTGGATAGAGCGTAGCTCTGTGCCCGAAGCGAAGCGTAGGAAATACGAAGACGGGCTATCATTTGACGGTGCTTACAGTTTCAGTTGCGCTAATGGCGCATTGCTATTCGTTTTCGTGCTTTATTATTCTATAACAAATATTTTATTTTGTCAAACGATAGCGGGTTCTTTTTAGTTAAATTCCGAAAGGAATTATTTTTTTATTTAAATTATAATAGGTTGAGTTCTTATACAAATTTATTAAAAAACGGTATTTTGCTGATTATAAAAGAAGCAATAATCGAAATGCTTGTCGAACCGATAAAAGTGATTAAAATATTTAGTAAAGCGTTTGTTATTCCCAAATATTTTAGAACAAAATTGATTGCTGTGATTAATATTACGTGGATAGCATAAACGCCAAGACTGTGTTTTGAGATAAATGAAATTGTTTTTTTAAAAATATTGTCGGGGTTTGAAGTGAACCCAAAAGTTTGGACAAAATTTAATTAAATAATTTGAGATTGAGTTCGGTATTTTACCGGACTCATTTTCAATTTTGAGATTATTCTCTCATTGTTGTAGTAATAAATATATTCCTCTAATTCTTTAATGAAAGCGTTAACGCTTTCAAATTTTTCCCCGTAATACATTTCAACCTTTAATCTTCCGAAAAAGTTTTCCATTGCTCCGTTATCCATACAATTCCCTTTCCTTGACATACTTTGTATTATGTTGTGTTCTTCAAGTAGTCTTTGGTATTCAGGGTGTTGGTATTGCCAGCCTTGGTCAGAGTGGAAGATAGGTCTTGCGTTTCTCGGTAATTTTTCAAATAGTCCGTTTAACATATCTCTTACTTGTTCAAGGTTTGGACTTGTAGATATATTGTAAGCAACTATTTCTCTATTGTATAAATCCATTACAGGTGAAAAGTATACTTTCTCGCCACATATATTAAACTGCGTTACGTCGGTAGTAAGTTTCTCAAAAGGACTATCTGCATAAAACTCTCTTTTGAGTAAGTTATCTGCTACTTTTCCGATTGTTCCTTTATATGAGTGATATTTATCGTTTTTACGCTGTTTTGCCTTTAATTCAAGCATTTTCATTAGTCTATACACAGTTTTACGGTTAATTGAATAGCCTTTATCTCTTAATTCGTCCGTTATTCTTCTGTAGCCGTATCTTTGTTTATGATGCTTGAATAATGCTAATATCTCTTGTTTTTCTATCTCGTATTTATCTGTTTTACTTTCTTTGAAATGATAGTAAAATGTACTTCTCGCAAGGTTAGATATTTGTAGTAACGGCGTTAACTTAAATTCTTGCCTTAATTCACATACTATTTGTGCTTTTTGCCGTTCTGTTGCGACTCCTTGCGAATTAAGGCATCTAATTTTTTTAAGTATTCGTTCTCCATTTCCAAATACTCATTTCTTTCTTTCAATCGTTGGTTTTCTGCAATTAAATCATTTTTAATCTGTTTGTCTAATGGTTTCTTTCTCGGTCTTCCTTTCTTGGGATTATCCATTTTTGTCGCTCGTCCACGTCGTTCTATTGTAAACCCGACGGCTCCTTCTTCCAAGTATATGCGTTCCCATCGTTTTAAGAATTGAATACTCCTTGGTTGCAAATATGGAAAGTATTTACGCATGGTTTCTCCATAACCTAAATGATGTTCACGCATATCTAGTATAACGGATAATTTGAATTCTGGCGAGTATTTTGTGTTATATTTTTTAGTTCTTGGCATAAAAAATGCACCTCCAAAAGTTTTTCACTTTTTGTGTCCAACTTTTGGGGTGCATATCA
>JAZLFA010000027.1:0-3158 GCA_045615545.1 Bacilli bacterium
AAGAGGCTCAAGGGGACGGTTTGCTAAACCGTTAGACCGGGTAACTGGTGCATGGGTTCGAACCCCATCTACTCCGCCATTTTTATTAAGAATTTACTTAATTAGATAGATAGATAGGCCAAACGCATGAAATTATAAAATAACTGTTTAAAGGGCATTCGCAAAAACCATACTGCGGATGTCTTTTCTTTGTCGTCTTTTTTTAGATTAATTTATTTATTTTATTAATAAAATAAATAAATTATAATATAAGAAAGGAGGCAAATATGTCAATTAGAAGAATTTTAAGAAATAAAAAGTTTAAAAAGTTTATTGGTAGGCTTTCTTCTCTTACTGATAAAAGAATGAAAGGAAAGGTTAAGCATCCAATTTCAAGTTGTTTGCTAATAATAATTTTAGCCGAATTATCTGGGTGCAATTATTTTCGTGAGTTTATAACTTTCGCAAATAAACACAAGAACCAACTAACTAAGTTAGGACTGCTCCCAAACGGAGTTCCAAGCCATGACACTCTTGAAAGGATTGTCCAACAAGTTGATCGATTTGAACTGGATGAGTTGCTTTTAAAAACTTTGTTTCCTCAAATAAATGGTAGGCCAATTATTTCAATTGATGGAAAGAATTTAAGGGCAACGAAAGATTCTTCTTTAGAAGGATCTTATCAAGGAATGAAAGATATTTTAACTGCATTTTTGTGCGATTCAAAACTTTCTCTTTTGTCTGAATCAAAAGGAGATAAAGGAAGCGAAACTGCAACAATTCCATGTTTAATAAGAAGAATTCATGAATACTTTCCTGAACTAAATCCATATATTTCAATTGATGGAATTGGGATTACAAAAGAGATTCTAACTATGTTAAATGAGTATGAATATGATTTTGTTATATGCTTCAAAAGAAATGAAAATATCATGAAAGAAATAAATCTCTTTTGTGATGGAGGAAAAACAGTTTCTGATACAACAACAAATTCTTGTAGGATTGAAACTAGGAAATTTTCCCTTTATTCACCAGAGGAAATTGTTGGTATTGAACAGTGGTTATCGTATATAAGTTATATTGGAAGAATGGATTCTGTTGTTGAAAATATAAAAACAAATAAACGAACAGAAAACAAATTATTTTATTTTACAAGTGATATATCACTTGATGAATTTATGAATGTTAGAAGGCATCATTGGGCGATTGAAAATTCGCTTCATTACGTTCTCGACAATAGCTTCAAAGAAGATCGTCTGAGAATGAAAATTAGATAAGGAAAATCAAGCAGAAATTTTGCGCACAAGAAAACATTTGTCACGTTTATATATAAAAATTTTTGAAACTATTTTATAATTTATTTAGTTTCGAAACACGTCCCGTTTGATAACATTCCAAAAATGCAACAAATTAATTTGCGACAGGACGCTACTGCAGCTACCTTATGAGAGAGGCCGCTGCTTTTCTTTTTGTAATAAAAACGAGTAATTTGATTTTCACACTTCATACCAATCATTGAAGTCACAATTAAGTAAAGATTACTTCTTAAAAGTGAATTACCTTTTCTAGTAATTGAATAATGTTCGCCATCATCAGTTCCTGACTGAAGAATTGATGGATCTAAGCCACAATAAGCAATCAGTTGTTTAGAACTCTTAAATCTTGTCCAATCACCAAGTTCAGCAACAATATGTAAAAGTGTACTTTCACCACAACCAGGTATTGTTTTCAATAAAATATATGGTTGAGATCGTCTTAAAAGTGAATTTAATTTAAAATCAATTTCATCCATTTCTTTTGTTAAAAGTTTTATTTCATCTAGTGTTTTTACTAGAGAATCGACATATGCTGAATTTTCCGGAACCCCGGATACACAATTCAATGAATAATCTTTTAATTTCGATACCATCTCACTTAATCTGGTTTTAGAAGCGCCATAGTGATTCGAAACATGTGCACATATTTGATCGTAAGTTCTTTTCTTAATGTTGTATGGGTGTTTATACGAAGCAATTATTAATAGTGAAAACTTTGTATCAATACTAAAAAATTGATCATAACACGGCCAAATTAAATCAAGATATCTTTGATATGCACATTTTTGACGAATTAATTGTGTTCTAAGTGATTTCTTATATCTTGAGAGAGCTTTGATATCAGTTAAATCATTAAAATATTGTCTAATTTTTCTGGTGTAAAACACTGTCGCAATGTTTAAACAATCTTTCGAATCAGTCTTAGTTGTTCTTATTTTACTTTTCCTAACTTTTGCGGATTCTAATGGCGAAATAGCATATAACTCTAAGCCTATTGAACTAACATAATTTACAATAGACTCATGATAAATACCAGTAAACTCAAATACAAAAGCAGGTTTAATTTTTGTCCTTTTTTGAAGAGATGAAGCTAATTCCTTTATTTTCTTCAAATCTTTTTTAAGATGCTGAACTACAAACGGCTCACATTGTGGATTTGATAGTCCAATAAAACCTTGTATGTGTGAACATCCTTTTGAAACGTCACAAGCAATTATAGGTCTTTCCATTTTTTTACTCCTTTCTGGCATTTTCTTTTCTTGGCTTTCCGTTAACTAATAGTAAGAACTGTTTTTTAAGAGATACTCGAGTTTTAAACCCATTTAGATTAAACGAACTCACACTATTTAGGACGGAATCAACATTTTTCATTCCGAGATTAATTCTCTAAAAAGGCAGCGTTGTATTTCCGCTACACGCAAGTATGCCTACTTACATGTACTTAGGCTTAGCCATTAATCCAAGAAACACTATAAGTTTACAGTAAATCTCCTGAACAAAGAAAAAACCTATATTTAGGGTAAAAAAAAGGTTCTGCCTGCGAAAACATGAACCTTTTAAGGAAGTTTGTACTAAACGTCATAGCGTTAACAAACTTTAACACAGAGTCAGTATCAGCTTATCGAGATTCGATGAAGTATTTTACTGCTCGACAATTATTATACAGGATTGTAGGAGTTTTGGCATAAAAAAGTGACCAAATTTTTCTGACAAGGAAAGGAGAAAAGCCAAATTTAAGCTAAAATATCGAACTTTTTTGATCTCATAAAACGCAGATTTTTATTAAAAATTTTACAAATATTTTAATAAATTAAAATCTTGTGGGTTGGGAATTTTGTTGAAAAATTTCATGCGTTTCGCATA
>JAZLFA010000028.1:0-18600 GCA_045615545.1 Bacilli bacterium
GTGGACTACTAGGGTATCTAATCCTATTTGCTACCCACGCTTTCGTGACTGAGCGTCAGTTTCAGGCTAGTAAGCCGCCTTCGCCACTGGTGTTCCTCCATATATCTACGCATTTCACCGCTACACATGGAATTCCGCTTACTTCTCCTGTACTCTAGCTGTTCAGTTTTCAGGGCGAGAAGGGGTTGAGCCCCTTAATTTGACCCCAAACTTAAACTGCCGCCTGCTCACTCTTTACGCCCAATAATTCCGGATAACGCTTGCCACCTACGTATTACCGCGGCTGCTGGCACGTAGTTAGCCGTGGCTTTCTGGTAAGGTACCGTCAAACCCGCTTCATTTCCTAAGCGAATCATTCGTCCCTTACAACAGAGCTTTACAACCCATAGGGCCGTCATCACTCACGCGGCGTTGCTCGGTCAGGGTTTCCCCCATTGCCGAAAACTCCTTACTGCTGCCTCCCGTAGGAGTTTGGACCGTGTCTCAGTTCCAATGTGGCCGATCACCCTCTCAGGTCGGCTACGCATCCTCGTCTTGGTGGGCTGTTATCTCACCAACTAACTAATGCGCCGCAGGTCCATCTTTTAGTGACCCCATAAGGGCCTTTCAAACTGAAGAGATGCCTCTTCTGTTGTTATCCGGTATTAGCCAAAGTTTCCTCTGGGTATCCCAAGCTAAAAGGCAGGTTACCTACGTGTTACTCACCCGTTCGCCACTAGGGTGCAAGCACCCTCGTTCGACTTGCATGTATTAGGCACGCCGCCAGCGTTCATCCTGAGCCAGGATCAAACTCTCAAAGTTTGTATTCTAGTTCATAATTATTATCTGGTTTTGTTAAAAATAAATTGACGTTTAATGTTTGTACATCTGTTTAGTTTTCAAAGATCAGTTGCACACCTATTACTATGTAATATATATAGCTCTCTCGAACCGTGTGCTTAAATATCCTATCACTATCAACTATTACTAGTCAACTGGTTTTTTAACTTTTTTTAAAGTTTTTTAGTAATACCAGTTATGGGTGTAAGATACACTGTTGATTAGTGTACGCGTATACAAGCGTAATATCAATAGGAAAATTATTTTTCTTTATAATAGTTCGCGCGCGTATAAATAAAAAGAGACAGAATAATCTGCCTCTTAGTAATGTTTTTTTATTTATTTTAAATAAGTAAGTAATTCTTTAATTGCTTCAGCATTATCATCATCAATAACATCTTTTAATGTTTTGACTGCGTGAGCAACCATCGTGTCTTCACTATCACCAAATTGTAATGCTTTTCTTAAAACTAAATAATATTTACCTGCACTTCCTCTTCTTGAGACAAAAGCTGTAAGTAAGTCATGACTATTGTTAAAAGCATTAATAGCTACTAATGAATCTTCACTAATTACATATTCGTCAAAAACGACTTCGTAGTTTCCATATCCACCATTGCCGATTTTTCCAGCAAAAAGAATGGAAGCATTGTTAAATTTTTTGATGGTCAAATCTGCGTTGAATCTAACAAAGTTACCATCAATTTCGCATTTATCAAAAGAAATACCGAAAATATCATTAAATTTTTCCTTTAATAAACTACTTGTTTTGTTGAGGTCTAAACTCATAAATAATCTCCTTTGGTTTTTATTGTAAAAAATAATTTTTTTAAATACAATATTTTTGTTAGTATTTGTTTTTTTATTTATAAGGAGAAAATGTATGGGCGCAAAAGTAATTATTACAAAATTCGTCGTTTATGATGAAACCGTCGCATATAGATTTATCAAAGATTATACTGGTTTATCTAATCTTAAGATTATGAATGAACTTGGTCATTTACCATGGACCATGTTAGATAATGTTACTGATTCAAATAAATTGGAAGAAATAAAAAAAGGCTTAGATAAATTAGAAATTGAATACAAAATCGAAGGAGATTTACCTTCTAATACTACTTCTACTACCTCAAATACTACTTCTGGGAACGGAAACATAAAAATATACCTTACTAAATTTACCGGTAGCGATGAATTTGCTGCTTATAGATTAATAAAACAAGTCAAGAATTGCTCAATGACAGAAGCAATGAAAGTTCTTTCAAATTATCCAGCTTTACTAATAGAAGGAATTGATGAAAATACATTAAACAATATCAAAGCCCAATTAGATAAAGTTGGCCTTCAATATAAAGTGGAAGGTAATGTTTCTTCTACATCAACATCAAAACCTAGTGAAGAAACTACAAAAACCACTACCACAGCCAACGCAAACGAAGAAGAAACCGAAGAGGAAACTTCTTCCGCTGAAGAAACTTTAGCGAAAATGATTGGTTTAGGAAATGTTAAAAGAGAAGTAGAAAAAATTAAAGCCTATATTTATAAAAATGAAGGCGAAAAAATTAACTGCCACATGTTCTTTCTAGGTAATCCAGGAACAGGTAAAACTGTTGTCGCTAGATTGATGGGCGAAATTCTTTATAGCGCACACGCGTTACCAACTAAAAAATTCATTGAATGCTCCGCTAAAGATTTAATCGCAGAATATATTGGTCAAACCGCTGTAAAAACAGCAAAGAAAATTGAAGAAGCAATGGGCGGCATCTTATACATTGATGAAGCTTATTCTTTAAATCCAAAAGAAAACTCATTTGGAAAAGAATGCGTTGATTGTTTAATAAAAGCAATGGAAGATCACCGTGGTGAATTCTGCTGTATTTTCGCAGGTTATCCTGAAGATATGGAAGTTCTCATCGATTCTAACCCAGGTTTTGATTCTAGAGTTAAATTTAAAATTATGTTTGATGATTATACCAAACCAGAATTAAAACAAATTACCAGTGATTTTATTGCTAGCAAGAAATATTTAATTGAAGAAGACGCGATGAACGCTCTTGCCGATGTCATTGATATGTCAAGATTCTCTAAAAACTTTGGTAATGCAAGAACTGCAAGAACAATATCAGAATCCCTAATGATGATTCAAGCTGTCAGAACTAAAAAAGATCGTAATGATAAAACCATCACTATGGAAGATATAAATATATATTGCAAAGATAATAACGTAACACTTATTAGTGATTCTTCTGCTGGAGGCAGCGATGCTCGTGCAGAACTTGATAAGCTTATTGGATTAAGTTCAGTTAAAGAAACAATTGATGATTTAATTTCTTACTTTGTAATGAATAAAAGCAAGAAAACTGATTTCCATATGGCATTTATGGGTAATCCAGGAACAGGTAAAACTGTTGTTGCGCGTATTGTTGGCGAACTATTGCACCAAGAAGGATTGCTTCCATCAAGTAAATTGATTGAATGTACATCAACAGACTTAATCGCAGAATATGTTGGTCAAACCGCACCTAAAACCAAAGCTATGATCCAAAAAGCAATGGGTGGCGTTTTATTTATCGATGAAGCTTACACTCTTGCAGGAGGAAATGGATCTGCATATAACTTTGGAGCAGAAGCTGTCGCAGAATTACTTAAAGCCATGGAAGATAGACGTGGAGAATTCTGTGTCATTTTAGCGGGTTATACTAAAGAAATGCATGATTTATTTAATGTTAACCCTGGCCTACAATCACGTGTTAAATTCGAACTAGAATTCCCAAATTATAAAGTTGATGAATTAATTAAAATTGGTGAAATGAATCTAAAGAAAGATAGTTACACGATGAGTGAAGAAAACCTCGCTTTATTAGTGAATATTGTCTTCTCCGGAAGTAACGATAAAAACTATGCTAACGCGCGTACGTTAAGAGAGGCTATTTCTAAAGTTGAAATCAAACAAGCTGGCAGAATAAGAAAAGAAGGTTCATCCTCTAGAGAATTGACCGAAGTTGATATCGCAAAAGTTTATGGACAAGAAGTTGTCGAAACAATGAAAAAATATCTTGCAGGAGAAATAAAAGCTGGTGGACCAATTGAAATCCCTATGGTTAACTTAGAAGAGTTAAGAAAAGCATATAAAGATTTCCCAGATCGTGTCTTTAATGACGAAGTTAGAGAAGATATAACAGAAGCAATCGTTTCTCTTTCAACTGAACATGAAGGCGGAAGTAGAGGAGAATCAAGTGGCTTTATCTTCTCGGAAGATGGATATGTCGCTACATGCGCTCACTGCGTAAGAAAAGCAACAAAGATTGACGTTAGAACAAGAATCTTCCACCGCGGCAAGAATTTTGATAATCATTATGTCGGTCATGTTGTAGTTATCGATAATCCTAACGATGTTGCAATCCTTAAGATTGAAAGTGATCGTAAATTCGTTTATGTTCCACTATCTCCAGAAGATGCAATAGATAAAGCACCATTAAGTAAAGTTTATCTATTAGGTTATCCTTTTGGTCATTCACGTTTTGATCAAATGAGCGTTAATGAAGGCAAAATAGCCTCATATCAAAGAAATAGAAATAATAACGAACCAGATCAAATTAACTTAGATATATCCGCTAAAAGCGGCAATTCTGGTAGCGCCGTTATTGATGCTGAAACCGGTAAAGTTATCGGTGTATTATGTGGAAGTTCAACAAGTGTATCTGGCCAATTAGTGGAAGAAATCAACTACTGTCGACCAATATCATATGTTTGGGAACACATTAAAAATAAACAATAACTTAAGTTACAAATAAAAACCCACCACAAGTGAAT
This sequence comes from Bacilli bacterium, assembly GCA_045615545.1. Lineage (GTDB taxonomy): Bacteria > Bacillota_I > Bacilli_A > RFN20 > CAG-826 > SIG220. The sequence goes on from JAZLFA010000028.1 coordinate 4,633, forward strand.
GAAATGTGATGGGTGTTTTTATTATCTAATATTATCTGTTACGTGCGTATGCAATTACAAGATAAGTAACAATTCTTACAAATATGTAAATAAAGTCTACATATAATGTGCAAGCGCAATAAACGGCAAGGTTATCACTAACTTCGCCAGATTTAGCAATGCTTTGAATACGATACATATCTGCAATAGTAATTAACATAACTGCGCCAAAGATGATGAAATCAATGACCCAAACAACTGTTGTATCAATTCCTGGATTACATAAAATAACAATCCAAGAAATTAAAGCAGCAATACCGGCACCTAGTAAAATACCAGCACCAGCCGCTCCTAAAGGAGTAACTTTTTCTTTACCTAAAGCGGCAATTCCCCACATGAGTAGGAAAACCACGCTAGTAATGCCAAAGGCAACACCTATAATCATCCATGGAACCCATACACATAAAGTGGATAATGTGAATCCCATTAATCCCGCATAGATAAAGAAACAAGCTTTAACACCTTTTCCGGATTTAAGAACTTTGTAGTTCATTACAAACATCATAATAATAGCAGCAAAGGAAGCAACAATCATAATGATATTAATGGCGTTAGCCGTGCTACTTTTATCTGATGAAGTGGTAATCCAATTAGCAAAAATCCATCCAAATAACAAAGCGATACCCATAGTAATAGCAAGAGCAACAAACATATAAGCAAAAATTTTGCCTAAATTTAAACTCTTGGAACTAGATGAATCTTCGTTACCAATATTAGGAGTATTATTAATAGCTCCACTTGTGTTGTAGTTTTTATTGTTAATTCCCATATTACAAAATGTTTCCTAATAATTCTTTATAAGAATCAATCTTTAATGAAGCACCACCAACTAAGGCACCATCAACATCAGGACAGCCTAAGTAAGCTTTAATATTTTCTGGTTTAACACTGCCACCATAAAGGACTCTAATTTTGTTCGCACTTTTGCCGACACATTCTTTGACGACTTTACGAACGTATTTACAAACATCTTGAGCAATTTCTACAGTCGCAGATTTGCCTGTACCAATAGCCCAAACAGGTTCATAAGCGATAACTAATTTCTTAGCATCTTCTTCACTAACACCTTCTAAGCCTTTTCTTATTTGTTCGCCAACAACTTCTTTAGTTAATCCAGCTTCATATTGTTCAAGTGTTTCACCAACACAATAAACAGGAACCATATCATTAGCGATTAATGCTTTAATCTTAAGATTACATTTTTCACTAGTTTCATTATCATAGGCTCTTCTTTCAGAGTGACCAATAATACACCAATCAATTTTAAATTCTTTAAGCATTGGGATACTAACTTCACCGGTAAAAGCACCATGATCATTAAAGTTGACGTTTTGAGCAGCAACAATCATACTTTTAGCGGCATATTTTCTTGTAACTGCAAGTGACATAAATGTAGGTGCAACACCTAAATCAATTTTGTTAGCTCTAGCTAATTTAGCTAAATCTTTAGCGGCAACGGCAAATTCTTTTGCTTCAGCAGCAGTTTTATTCATTTTCCAGTTGCCAAGAAGTAATTTACGTCTCATATATTTACCTACTTAAGAACATCAATTCCTGGTAAATGACCATCATTTTCAATCATTTCTAAGGAAGCGCCGCCACCAGTAGAAACATGTGAGAAATAAGGTACATAACCAAATTGTTTAATAGCAGCAGCGCTATCACCACCACCACAAACAGTAAAGGCATTAGGAATTGCTTTAATTGCTTCACAAACAGCTAATGTTCCAGCTTGATATGCATCTTGTTCAAACACACCCATTGGACCATTCCAAAACACCATTTTGGCTTTGCCAATTTCTTCAGCAAATAATTTTCTTGATTCAGGACCAATATCTAAACCTTGGAATCCATCTGGAGTTTCAGTTACTTTAACAACTTTAACTTCGCTTGGGTTTTCAAAATCATTAGCGACCACACTATCAGCAGGAAGGATGATTCTTCCTTTTGCGATTTCTAAACATTTTTTAGCATAATCAAGTTGATCATCTTCAACTGGAGAAGTACCAGTTTCATAGCCCATAGCTTTAAAGAATGTATATGCCATAGCGCCACCAATGATGATCTTATCGCACTTCTTAAGAAGTGAATCGATAACATTAATCTTTGATGAAACTTTAAGACCACCTAAAATAGCAATATATGGTCTATCTTCTTTCTTAACATCAACACATCTAGTTAAGTTAGCAACTTCTTTTTCAACTAAGTAACCAACTGCAACTGGTTTACCTTCACCTTTAAGGATTTCAGGAATACCATATGTTGAAGCATGTGCTCTGTGAGCACTACCAAATGCATCCATAACGTAAGCATCACCAAGTTTTGCCCAGGTTGCGCTTAATTCTGGATCATTCTTTTCTTCACCCTTTTCGTAACGTGTGTTTTGAACGAGTAAGACTTCACCATCTTTAAGTTCGGCAACTAATCTTTCAAGTTCTTCACCACGAGTTGCTGGTGAGAAAGTGACTTTTTGTCCAAGTAATTCCCCTAAACGGAGAGCGACTGGAGCAAGATTATTTTTAGCTTTTTGTTCTTCAACCACTTCAGGAGCTTCTTTATGTTTAATCTTTCCTAAATGTGAGAATAAGACAACACGAGCGCCTTTAGCGATTAATTCTTTGATAGTTGGTAAAGCAGCAACGATACGATTGTCATCTCTAATTTCACTACCTTTTAGAGGGACGTTGAAATCGACACGAACAAGAACGACTTTACCATTAAGATTGTTTAAATCTTTGACAGTTAACATAGTTTTTTCCTTTCTTTAAACAAATGGCGCCCAAAAATGGGCGCCTTTATTGGGCAAGAGCTACCCTATATTACTAAAGTAATAATTAGCAATTTTCCGCGAAGTATTTAATGGTGCGGACCATTTGTGAAGTATAGGAGTTTTCGTTATCATACCAAGAAACGACTTGGACTTGGTACATACCGTGACCCATAGCAGTCACCATTGTTTGTGTGGCATCGAATAAAGAACCATATGTCATACCGACAACGTCACTAGAGACGAGTGGTTCTTCAGAATAACCAAAGGATTTGTTACTAGCTCTCTTCATAGCAGCGTTAATGAGTTCTGGAGTAACTTCTTTCTTGGTTTTGATAACTGCAACAAGAATTGTTGTAGAACCAGTGAAGACTGGAACTCTTTGAGCACTACCGATGAGTTTGCCATTTAATTCTGGGATGACAAGGCCAATTGCTTTAGCAGCACCGGTTGAGTTAGGAACGATGTTAGCAGCAGCAGCACGTGCTCTACGTAAATCACCTTTTCTGTGTGGTCCATCAAGAACCATTTGATCACCAGTGTATGCATGAACTGTAGTCATGATACCAGATTGAATCTTAGCAAATTTGTTTAATGCATTAGCCATTGGAGCTAAGCAGTTGGTTGTACAGCTTGCAGCTGAGATAACCTTATCTTCTTTTGTTAAGGTCTTATGGTTAACGTTGAAGACGATTGTTTTTAAATCTTTTCCAGCAGGAGCAGAGATGATAACTTTCTTTGCACCAGCATTAACGTGAGCCATAGCTTTGTCTTTAGAAGTATAGAAACCTGTACATTCTAAGACGACATCGACACCGAGTTTACCCCAAGGTAAGTTTTCTGCCTTTGGTTCGGCGTAAATTGTGATTTCTTTTCCATCAACTGTGATAGAACCTGGAGTAACAACTGTTTTACCATCTTCAGCGAAAACTGGTTCTTTAGCTGAAACTGTGTGTTTGTTGTCTCCGATACGTCCGCAATAACCACCTTGAGCTGTATCGTATTTCAAGAGGTTAGCGAGCATTTTTGGACTTGTTAAATCGTTAATAGCGACGATTTCATAACCTTTTGCGCCAAACATTTGACGGAAGGCTAAACGGCCAATACGACCAAATCCATTAATTGCAACTTTAACTGACATATATATATGCCTCCTTTAATTAACTGCAATATATAGTTTATACTATATGCTAATTAAATAGCAATAATAATTAAAAATATTCGAAAAGTACCCCACTTTAGATATATTTCAAGTAAAAAATAATTATGTATAATTACACAATATATAAACAACTGAATTGCTATCTTGAGATAAGGAGGATAGTTTAATATTTTTGAATATATCGACTGTTTTTTGCTTATTCTAATACTTAAAACGTTATGAATTGAAGATAAGCATTCTATGCTATATTGTTGTATTTGGGAGCACAAATGTTATGAAAAATAGTTATGGTTCATTTTGCGATATTCCAGGTGGTTATAAATTAACTAGCATTCCAGAATGCGGAAATTTTGAATATTTATACAAAAACGAAAAAATATTCTTAAGGGTTGATCAATTTGGCCCTTCATTTGCTCAATATTTGCCACCCGCTGGATTAACAATATTAAAAAGGAAAGAAAGAGAAATATTTTCACCTTGGAGTGTATATATTCAAATCGGGAAAGAAGTTATAAATATTTTTGACTTATATAAGGCTAAAAAATTTGAAATTGTTTACACGCCAGAAAAATGTATGTACAACCTTGATTTTAAAAATATAAAAGTAATCACTACCATTACACTCAGTGGAGTAAATGCTGAAATACTAATGACGGTACAAATAATTAATAAAACCGAGAAAATTCAAAAAATAAAAGTGCTCGAAAACGCAGTATTAGAAATGACTGACTCTACCATGATGGCTTGGGATAAAAGAGAATGGTATCAAAACACTAAATTTGATGGTGAATTGACCAATCCTTCTTTTATCGTTAAGCACTTATCAGTCAACGGAAATAAAGACGATAGAAAAAAAGCACTAGTGCTTTTCGATGACGCATGTCATTCTGCTGAAACCAGTTATGAAAAATTGGTGTCAAGTACATTAAATTTTAATAAAATTCCTGATGAATTGAGTATAAAAGAAATAAATGAGATATATGCTATTGAACAAACTTGTGCTGTAGCAAAAACTGTCACTCTCAACAAAGAAATAACACTATCATCTGCTATCAATATATTTGATGATGAACAAATTATTGATAAAAAAGAAATCATTTCACATCTTGGTATTAAATATTTTGAAGAACAAATAAATATCCATAAGAACAATTTTGCCAAAATCAAATCTGTTCAAAATATCATAACGCCAGATAATAACTTAAATAAATTTATTAATGAATTTCTACCTCAAGAAATAGATTGGGTTATTGACTTGGATAGAGGCTGGGCAACCGGCATGAGAGGCACAAGAGATTGCGCTAATGATTTTATGGGTTTAATCCCATACAATCCTAAAAAATGCCGTGATTTAATCATTCATCTTTTATCATCACAAAGAAAAAATGATGGGTGGTTTCCTCGTCAAATTCCTTTTGGAAAAACAAATAAATATGATTTAAGAGAATTTGTTGATTCAGGAGCTTTTGTAATTGAACTTATATTCGAATATATTTCATTTACTGATGACTTTTCAATTTTTGAAGAATTAATCCCATATTACCAAGAAAACGAAAAGGAAAAGGGCGTATTGCATTTAATTCGCGCTGCAAAATTTTACACATTAGAAGAAAACATTGGTGAGCATGGATTAATTAAACTAAAAGGCGGAGATTGGCTTGACTGTTTAAACCGCGTTGGCCTAAAAGGGCGTGCCGAAACCTTAATGGTTACTTGCCAAGCAGTATTAGCTTTTAGGCAAGTAAATGAACTATTAGAGCACTACGAAAATGAGTATGCAGAAGAAATAAAATTATTTAATTCATATACAAAGATTTTTAAAAATAACATAAATAGACATTGTTATGTTGAGGAAGGTTTTTATAAATCAATTTTTTCTGATGATGGCAAATGGTATTTTTCCGCAAACGATATAGATGGAGTCAAAAGGGTATATGTTCCTAGTAATGCCTATGCAATAATTGCAGGAATTAATCCAAAAAAAGATAAAAAGATAATAAAGTCTATAATAAATAACAATAGAACAAGTAGAGGGTATCGCTTATTCTCAAAAGCTTTTGGAGATCCTGCTTTTGAAGGATTGGGAAAAATGAGCAGCGGCGACTTCCCTATCAATGCACTAGAAAACGGGGCAATATACAACCATGGTTCTCAGTTATTTTTAATACGTGCTTTATCAAAAATTGGTGATTATAAAACGATATATGATGTGATAAATTTTGCTATGCCTTACAATCAAAAATTTCATCCCGAAAAAGAGACATGCTTACCAATGTATGCAATTACAAATGTATATCAATTAATTCCTTCATATGAAGGGAGGGCAGGGATGTGTTTTTTAACTGGTAGCATTTCAATGATAGCAAGAGCAATTTATCACTGGATTTTTGGAATAAATTATCACCCATCATATTTAGAACTATCACCATGTATTCCAAAAGAATATAAAGATAGTGAAATTTCATATGTTAACAATGGAATTAATATTAAAATTAAATATCATGGTTTCGGTTCATCAATTAATAAAATTTTACTAAATAATATAGAAATTAATGGCAAAACAATTGATAAAAATCAATTAAAAAAGAACACCTATATTGAAGTGTTCTTAAAATGATTTATTAATTAACACTATTCAGATAATTCGTCGAGTTTTTTAAAAATTCCCTTTTTTGTTTTTAACTTCCATAGTTTTGCTAATCCAACAATAACCTCTTCAGGAATAATATTAATATTATGTCCTAAAGAAATCATATAAATTTGAGCTGTTTTTTCAACTGTTTCAATTAAACCAAAAGCTTCATCTAAATCATTACCACACCCATAAATGCCATGATTGGTCCAAGATACAATGCGATATTCTTTCATCTTGGCTGCAGTAGCTTCACCAATTTCATTTGTGCCACATACCATGCATGGAAGAACACCAATACCCTCAGGAAAAACAACCACTGCTTCTGTATTGCTGGTCCACAAAAGCCTTGTAAATTCATTTTCATCAACAGGTGTGCATGCCCCCATACAAATCGTATAAGTAGGGTGAGTATGCATTATTACTCTATTTAGTGGATTAACTTTTAATCTAGAAGCATGACTCATTAGATGAGCAGGAAATTCGCTAGTAAATCTTCCTCCATCTTCGAATCCCCACAATAAATGCGCTACTTTTCCGTTTGAATCAATTTTTACTAATCCTAAATTTATTTCAGGATTAGTTTCAACATTCTTGAAATATTTGCCTGTACCAGTAACTAAAAAATACTTATTTCTAACAATAGGGTCTGCTTCAAAACCCATTTCTATATCCCTAGAAAATGTCTCTGTAGCGAATTTTTCTTTAACTATACCATCGTCAATTAAAATAGAAATATTTCCACCATTTCTTTCATCCCAACCTTGGCGATACATGTTAGAAGTAATTAGTCCAAAATCTTTAACTAACTTGTTAAATCTACATTCTTTTGTTTCCATTTTTTTATTTCCTCCTATTTACTCAATATATAATTATTCATATCTTCAAACAATAATTCCATATCAGAAACAAGTTTAAACTGTGTTCTTGCTCTTATCAAATTATCGTCAGGATTTTTAGTTTTAAAATAATGATCTCCATCAAGATAATCATCCAAAAATCTAATTCCGCATTCCAAAGTCATTAGTTTGGCGCTGAAAGCTAGTAATTCTTTTTCTTTTTCATTGATAGTTGAACCAAGCACAGATAAATAACCATCAACGTAAGATTTAAAATAATCCATACGAAACACAACTTTTGATAAATCGATCTCATTTTCACCAGCTGGATTGCAGCCAAATCTGATTGAATCTCCAAAATCATATAAAAGACTACCAGGCATAACAGTATCAAGATCAATAACACATAGTGGTTTCATTGAATTATTATCAAATAAAATGTTATTCAATTTTGTATCATTATGTGTAACACGAAGAGGTATTAACCCTTCATTAATAGCATCAATAATAATTGAACATTCATTCTCGCGTTTTAATACAAATTCAATCTCATTTTTAACAAAACCGCTGCGTCTTAATGGATCTTTTTGTAAAGTTTCCTTAAAATGTTCAAATCTTTTTTTGGTATTATGGAAATCTTTGATAATTTCGCCTAAACAAGAAACATCAAATCCTTTTAATCTTTTTACAAAGGAAGCAAAGCCTATCGCGCTCTCTTTAAATAATTCAGCATTAGAACATTCATTAAGGGTAACAGAATTAGTTACAAACAAATACATTCGATAAGCAGAACCATCTGTTGGATCGCAGTAATAAGATTTACCATCTTCGCACATAACAATACTAAGTGTTTCCCTAAGTGGGTTGCCTCCACTTTCTTTTATTTGCTTCGATAAAAATGAAGTGACACATTGAATATTGTTCATCAACATTTCAACATTAGGGAAAATAGTAGTATTGATTTTTTGAAAAATATATTGGTGTACATTATCCATTACCAAAATATATGTTTCGTTAATGTGACCTTCTCCATATTCATTAAAATACGTAATGTCTTTGCCAACAACATTAAAATGTTTAACAAGTTTAGTAATTTTAGAATCTAATATTGTATTCATTTTCTAATATTTTTGTACATTGGTCCATACGCTTCACATGCGCGATAGTCAGCCCCTTCTTTATCCATTCCAAAAGCATTCCAACTCGCAGGACGGAAAATATCTTTCTCATCAACGTTATGCATACAAACAGGGATTCTTAAAATAGAGCAAAGAGTAATTAAATCAGCTCCAATATGGCCATATGAAATAGCTCCATGATTGGCTCCCCAATTATTCATGACATTATATGCTGAATCAAAAGGAGCTTTGCCTGTTATGCGAGGTGTAAACCATGTGCATGGCCATGTATAATCTGTTCTTTTCCATAATATATCAGTAACTTCATCAGGTAAATTAACGGTATACCCTTCACAAATTTGGAGAACTGGACCTAATCCTTTAATTATATTCAATCTAATCATTGTAGCCGGCATTTCTGCTCTAGTAACAAATCTAGATGAGAAGCCACCGCCTCTAAAATAGCCTAAATCTGCACTTGGCCATGTAGTGTGATTCATCATAGTTTTAATATCGTTATCATCAACTTCCCACCATTTTTTCATTACATGATTGCCACTACTATCTTTGCATTCTCCACATGCATCAACGCAACAAGCACCTGAATTGATTAAATGAATGAAGCCATCCGCTTGTTTTGCTTTTCCGGTGATTTCATAACCGGTACAACGTTTAACAGCCAATCCGCTCCAATATGTTCTAACATCAGCAAACATTTGAGCTCTGCCAGTTAATAATTTCATAAAAAGCATACTTGTGGCATTCAGTGTATCGTTTTCAGTTCCTAACACAAATGGTTCTCTAGCACCATTCCAGTCAAATGATGAATTAAGGATACTCTCAGGGAAATCACAGTTTGGATAAAAATCTGTCCACTGTCTTTGACCTTGGAAGCCGCCAACGATTGCATTATGGCCGACCATTTCTTCTTCTCTACCTTTAGGAAGATGCTTATTGCCATTAAACAAATCTTCAATAATGCAAGCCATTTTTACGGTAAATTCCCAATCTTTTTCCTTTTGTTTATCGCTTCTTTGTAATTCAACAGGATTCTTGTCAAAATCAGGTTTACAATATTCCTTTACCCAAGCTAATGCCTTCTTGTATTCAGATTTTGAGTAAATACCTTGTTCCATACGGCGGATAATTTCTACCTCATCAACAGATTCAACTCTCATACCTAAATATTCTTCAAAGAATTCTGGCGAAATAATTGAACCACCAATACCCATTGTAACTGAACCAATTTGTAAGTATGATTTGCCTCTCATAGTAGCGGCAGCTACAGCGGCTCGAGCAAATCTTAATATTTTTTCTTCAACATCTTTTGGAATTGATTTATCATCCGCGTCTTGAACATCATGTCCATAAATGCCAAAAGCAGGTAAACCTTTTTGAGCATGAGTAGCAAGAACACTAGCCAAATAAACTGCTCCTGGTCTTTCTGTTCCATTAAAACCCCACACAGCTTTGATTGTCATTGGATCCATATCCATGGTTTCAGCACCATAACACCAACAAGGGGTGACAGTTAATGTAATATCAACACCAGCTTTTTTAAATTTATCAGCACAAGCAGCTGCTTCAGCTACTCTACCAATAGTCGTGTCCGCTATAATAACTTTAACGTGTTCACCATTAGAGTAATACACATTGTCCTCAATTAACTTTGCGGCAGCTTTTGCCATATTCATTGTTTGATCTTCAAGGGATTCACGAACTTTAATTTTTCCCCTTCTTCCATCAATAGTAGGTCTAATACCAATAACTGGATAAGACCCAATTAAACGTGATTTTGCCATAAAAACATCTCCTTTTATTAATTTACAATCACTGGAATTATTTTATTTAAAACGTACAACTCTTATATAACGTCCTTCACCATAATTAAATGGTAAAACGTTAATCGTGTGTTTATTATTTGATAAAGTAACTGGTTTGCTTGTATCTAAATATTTAGCGTTTTTAATTGCGTGCGCTGGTATATTAACGAGTTTTTTACCTTCAGATATTTGTACATTTGGATTAAGCGACATCTCAACATTTTCAATTACAGCATAGTAATATTTATCATCTTGGAGCAAAATGCAATCATCACTCTCAATATCAGCTTTTTTAACATCATAAACAAAATTCTTATTTTTTCTAATAAAGACACCAAGTTGATCAAAATACATCTTATCTCTACAAGAAATATAACCGGTTGGCAAAGGGCCACAATTTAGCAAAAAATTGCAATTGCACCTGCGACATTCCATAAATGAATGCAAAATTTCTCTGAACGATTTGTAATCATAGTCATTTTTTGCATATCCCCAATGTTGACCAAAAACCTCACACATCTCTCCAGCTCTTTCTTTTCCATCAGGAGAAGCAACAGCAGCAGGAGTACTTCTTTCATAAGTTACAGAATCAATTTCGTAATGACCAATAGTACCAACATCGCCCATACCTGTATTATTAATAATCATGGCCTCAGGTTGATATTTTCTAATCATTTTATACAAACGATCGAACTGCCAATTTTCATTTGGTTTATCCCAAAAACCATCAAACCACAAACCACCTATCTTTCCATAATTTGTGCATAGAAGTTCAACAGATTTATTTAAAAAGTCAATATATTTTGGAAAGTTATCATTATAATCAGGATGATGCCAATCTAATAACGCGTGATAAAAAAACGGAACAATACCTTCCTTCCTACAAGCATCAACAAATTCCTTAACTAAGTCTCTCTTAGGCCCCAAATTAATTGAATCCCATTTTGTCAATCCTTTCGAGTCATATAAAAAGAAACCATCGTGATGTTTAGAAGTTAATGTAATATATTTAGCACCAGCTCTTTTAGCAACTTTAACTAATTTAGTAGCCCAATCAACCTTAGGATTAAATTTATTCGCAAATTCATCAGTGAAATATTGTTTTTTTCCTTTTTCATCTAAAGAATAATAAAGCCATTCTCCTTTTCCAACCATGGAATATAAACCAAAATGGACAAACATTCCAAACCCCATTTTCTCAAATTTTTTAATATAATCAGGTTTCATGTAATGAAATTTCCTTTCAATAAAAGCTTTTAATTATCTAGATTTTTAATAACTTATTTATTATAAAAAAATAATTTAGATAAATCTATTTCATTTACGACACAATTATGCTTTATTTGAAATTGAATGAGAAAATTAGTTATTTATGCTTTTCATTTCATTTTAATATACTAAAATATTAAAGAGGTTTTTATTATGAGCAAAATTATTAATAGTATTTCATGTAATTACATTCCTTGGCAAGAAAGGCCCAAAGATTGTACTCAACCTATTTGGCGATACAGTAATAACCCTCTTACAAAAAGAAACTTTAGCGAGAATATTGATCGCGTTTTTAATTCATCTCTTATTCCTTTTAAAGGAAAATTTATTGGAATATTTAGAGCGGATGATTATCGCAACAAACCAAACATATATGTTGGACACTCAAATGATGGAATAGAAATCACTTTAGAAGATAAACCAATTGAGTTTGTGGATTGTAACAATAATCCAATCACTATTAATTGCAGTAGATTTGATCCTCGTTTAGTACAAATGGACGGAAAATATTATGTTGTTTTTTGCACTTACACTAGAGCGGTTACAACCTCTATTGCTGTTACAGAAGATTTTAAAACATTTATTTTATACGATGAGCCATTTACACCAAACTATAGAAATGGTGTTCTTTTCCCTAGAAAAATCAATGATTCATATAGAATATTATTAAGACCTTGTGATTCAGGAAACTCTAATTTTGGAGATATATACATTAGTGAATCTAAAGATTTAACTTTTTGGGGCAGAAATAGATTTCTTATTGGAGCGGGATTTTCAGGCTGGAATTATGTAAAGATTGGTGGCGGTCCTGCCCCTATTGAAATAGAAGAAGGCTGGCTAATCATTATCCATGGAGTCACATCTACATGTTCAGGTTGGATTTATAGCATGGGCGCAATAATAGTCGATAGAGATGATCCAACAAAAATATTATATCAATGTGATGATGCACTACTCATGCCTCAAGAACTATATGAAACTTGTGGCTTCACACCAAATACTGTTTTCCCTACAAGCGTATTAACCGATGCAAAAACTGGAAGGATGGCAATTTATTATGGAGCAGCCGATACATATACAGCTTTAGCCTTCAGCCAAATTGATATCCTTGTTGATTACATTAAAAGACATTCTCATCATTAACTCTTAATAAGTTGTTAACTTTTTTACATTAAAAACGTTTACAAAAAACCTACCAAATGCTCAATTTGATAGGTCTTATTTTTATGTTGATTGGATTATATCCTATGAAACATAACTTGCAGCAATGCCCTTAAAGAACACTATGGTATCTCCTTCGGTTCCTTCAGGAGCATTTGTTGTTAATTCGATATGTAACTCACTTAATAATAAATCATCAAATGTTGTTGAATGATCAAGATCACTATCCATGGTGACGGTATCTTTATTAAGCGTGATAGTGTCAATTAATGTTTTTACTCCATTACTTAAAACATAAATCTTTATCGTAGCCTCAGGAGCAATGAATGATCCTGAATTAATAAAGCATTTAAATTCTAATTTGTTAACTAATTTTGGTGTTGCATTGGTATACTTTGCAGTTAATCCAGCTTCAGTAGGTTCCCAATCGGTCCATTGATAGGCACGAAGAGCTAAATATTCTCCGCCTGTTTCATTCCAAGTTGGTTTACTACCTACAGCAATCTTATTGGTTCCACTTTGTTTTGCTTCATAAGTCCACACGCTTTCATCAGTTGTAGAAATATCAACATTACCAAATGGATAAGAATTTAGTTTTAAATTACAAACATAAAATTGATTATTTATACCTTTTCCTTCAGGTAAAGTAACAAGTTCACTTTTTGTTTCAATAACTAATTTATCGAAATTAATTAAGTTGAAGTTCTTGGAATAATTAATCCACGCGCTTGATTCAGCTTTATCAATAACAAATGAATCAATTTCTACTTTATTACCTAAATTATCAATAATTGATATAGTGACAGTTAAATCAGCTTTTATTTCTGTTCCAGCAGTATCTCTCCATAAGTAATAGGTAAATGAAATATTATTAACGCTAGCTTTATCACTATTAGTAAATGTTGCTGCAATTCCTAATTGGCTTTCTTCCCAACCAGTATATTGATAATTTCGAAATTCAGCACAACCATCAGGATGATCGCCAATTCCTCTATCAAAATCAACCCTTGCTGGTAAATTTGACACTACTTCCCAGTTATCGCTTGAAGTAGTAGGTACTATTACATCATTTGTTTTATAGATAAGTCCTCTACCAGTTTTCCAAGTATTTACGTTAGAAATAGGAACTTCACAATCAATATCTTCAAAATATTCATC
>JAZLFA010000029.1:0-9865 GCA_045615545.1 Bacilli bacterium
TCCAATGAAAATAAGTATTCCTGTAACTTCAAATTCTACTAAGAAAGAAGTAGGGATATTGGGCAGGGACTGCCTTGATTTCAACACGCTCAAAAGCATGCTTGAGTCGATGCTCGGTAATTCAATTGCCGAGTAGTTCACCGATAGGATTTTGCATCTTCAATACAGCGCATATTTCCTTGCTATATTGTCCAATATCCATCGTATTTGAACCCGTTATGCCCAACTAATAGATGCTCAGATTTTTTAAAACCAATTCTTTTTATTGCTTTAATTCTTTCTATTGCATATATCGGAGCCTTTGTAACTGCGCCTTTACACCCTAGTATTTTTTCTAGTTCTGGTGTGACAAGCTTAAAGATATCAAATAAAACATTTTCTTGTTCATAGTCGCTTCGTACATCGACTCTTATTATTCCCATATTATTAAATGCATCTTCAGACACTCTTAAACATAATTCCACTGTGCCAATCACATGTGATTTTGTTTTATCAACAATCGACATTCTAACAAACCAACCATTTTTATATGACATATTCCAAAAATCAATGACCTTCGTCATTATTTCTTTACTATCATAATAAAAATTATCTCCGTTACAATTATCACTATTAAAAAAAGGTAATGCATTTTTATCGCTATATACTTTTAGCAAATCATCACAATCTTCATTCTTAAACAATCTTATTTTAAACTTTTCATTTTCTAATGTAGGGCATGATTCAAATATGTTCATAAGATACCTCCAAGTTATAATTTATTTAAACTTAAATGCTATAAATTTATCGATATTGTCTTTTCGATAATATCCATATATTCAGTTTATCATTATCAATATATCTGATACATCCATTTCTAACCAATATTTCCTCTTTTACAAGGCCTTAGATAAAATTATTTTTCCAAAATTAGAGATATTTTGCTTTTTAGTTTATCAAAAGTCTGAGGCGTTAATATTGAAGTGAAATAATAATCTTCACCCACTCCAACTTCTTTAATATGTTTGATGCACGCTGCTTTTTCTTTTTGATTAAGTTTATCTGCTTTAGTAAAAATAAATAATAAAGGTATGTGTTTAGAATCAACAAAGTTGATTAATTCAATGTCTTCATTTGATAATTCTCTTCTGCTATCTAATAAAACTAAAACAAGTTTTAGATTAGGATTAACAAAATAATCCTCCATCGTGGTTGCAAATAGCTTATCTAAATCAACACCACCAGAAGCATATCCATATCCAGGGGCATCAACAAAATAAATACGATTATCAATTTTGTAATAATTTAATAATTTTGTGTGGCCAGGTTTACTTGAAGCGTGCGCTAAAGATTTATGATTAGTAATGGCGTTGATAAAAGAAGACTTGCCAACATTACTCCTTCCGCAAAGTAAAACTTCCGGTAAGTTATCCTTGGGAGCGTTAGCTAAATCGACTGTTGATTTAGAAAACTCAGCATTATTAAAATTAATCATTTTTATCTTCCAAGATAACTTTAACCGCATCTTCCACTTTATCCATGTAGACAATCTTTAATGATTTCTTCACTTCTTCTGGAAGTTCGCTAACATCCTTCTTATTTTGAGAAGGAACAATAATTGTTTTAATTCCACTACGGAGAGCAGCTAATGATTTTTCTCTTAATCCACCAATCGCAGTTGCATGTCCGCGTAAAGTAACTTCACCCGTCATCGCGACATCAGGAGAGGCAGGTCTGCCGCTCAAGCAAGATATAATTGCACAGCTAATAGCAACCCCAGCGCTTGGTCCATCTTTTGGAACAGCACCTTCAGGGACATGAATATGAATATCATTCTCGGCAAAAATATTAGAATCAATTTTGAATTTTGTCGCATTTGCTTTAACGTAGTCTAAAGCGATAGAGCAACTTTCTTTCATTACATCACCAAGATTACCAGTTAAGATGAGTCCACCTTTTCCTTTGAAGTAATTTACTTCAATAGGCAAGATATCTCCACCAAAATCAGTATATGCTAAACCAGTAACAACACCGACTTGTTTCTTGGCTTCTTTCTTGCTATCCATGAATATTTCTACACCCAAATATTCTTTAACTTTGCTAACATCAATTTCGATGGTTTTAACCTTCGAATCTTTAACGATTGCCACTGCCACTTTTCTTAAGCAGCTCGCAATCTTTCTTTCTAAGTCACGAACACCAGCTTCCATTGTGTAATGACGAATTATGTATGTAATTGCATCATCTGTAAAGCTTGCTTGACTTTCTTTTAAACCATTGATTTCTTTTTGTTTTTTCACTAAATGGTTTTTAGCGATTTGTAATTTTTCAAGTTCCGTATAACTAGATAATTCAATTAATTCCAAACGATCTCTAAGTGGACCAGGGATGTTTTGTAAACTATTTGCGGTGCAAATAAATAAAACATCGCTCAAATCATATGGTTCTTCGACATAGTTATCGTTAAAGGCATAATTTTGTTCTGGATCAAGAACTTCAAGCATTGCGCTTGCAGGATCACCCTTATAAGAAGATGCTAATTTATCAATTTCATCTAAAAGGAATACTGGATTAGCAACGCCTGCTTTACGCATACCTTGAATGATACGTCCAGGCATACTACCAACATATGTACGTCTATGTCCACGAATCTCAGCTTCATCACTAATTCCGCCCAAACTGGCTTTGAAGAATTTACGTCCTAATGCGCGCGCTATAGACTTACCAAGAGAAGTTTTACCTGTTCCCGGTGGGCCATAGAAACATAATATTGGGCTTTTTAAATTACCAGTTAATTTTTTAACTGCTAAATATTCAACAATACGTTTCTTTGGATTCTCTAATCCATAATGATCTTCATCCAAAATCTTTTCAACTTTCTTTAAGTCTTCATCGTCAATTGTATGTTGATACCAAGGTATCGACATGAGTACATCGACATAGCTTTGGATTAAAGCGGCTTCTAATGAGCCTTGAGGCATCATTTCATATTTCTTAAGTTCACTCTTAACCTTAGCTTTTATCGCGTCAGGATAAGGGTTTTTATCAAGTTTCTCTAAAATAGAGTCAGGGGAATTGGAATCAGAAGTATCTTCACCTAATTCTTTTTTAATTGCTTTGAGTTTTTCTCTAAGGAAATATTCCTTTTGACTCTTTTCTGTCGATTCTCTAACATTTTGATTAATCTTTGCTTCGACTTGAGACTTTGTCTCTTCGCCTTTAATCATAATCATCAATGAAGTAAATAAAGCTTCAACATCTTCAAGTTCAAGTAAATGATATTTTGATTCTAAAGAAGCATCTAAAAAATTCGCTAAAGAATAGATGATGTTGATGAGGTTGTCGCTTTTATTAATTGTATTTAACAAGCTCTTAGGCATTGTTGTCATAACGCTAGGCATATTCTCTAATTGAGAAATGATTGCGTCAATATAACCCTGGTTAGTTTTAGGGTTAGTAATAGGTTTAACTGGAACAATCTCGCCTTGCGCGACATAATATCCATTAACTTCGTCTTTAGAAATAGAGACTAGTTTTGCTCTTTCAATTACTTCAACACGAACTTTAACACTATTTTCTTTACTAGTAGAACTAGTAATACGACACAATGTACCAACAGGAAATAAATCGTCCGCAGTTGGATTTTCTATATTTGAAGATTTTTGGCTAGTCAAAAACATCAAACTATCCGCTGTTTCTTTTGCGGCTAGAATGGCATTAATTGAAAAATCTCTACCAGCTTCTATGAGTTTTTGATTGCCAGGGAAAATAACCATTCCTCTAGTGATTAATAGAGGTAATGTTAATGTCTGATTATCAGCCATAGTTTTTCCTCCTTATAATAATTAATTATTATTGTTAATTAAGAATGTTTCGATTCTATTCATTGAAATTGAATTTCTAAATGAATCTAATTGTGGTTCAAGGGCTTTCTTAACTTGTTCAATTGTCATCTTGTATTGATCAGCTAATTTAGCCATTTCAAATTCAAGATCAGCATCAGTAACTTCGTTAAGTTTTTCAAGTTCACCAACTTTTTCCATAATTAAGTAGTTAGTAACTTCTTTTGTTGCTCTTTCTTTAAGTTGAGCTTCAAATTGTTCTTGTGTTTGACCTAAGATTTGTAAATATTGTTCTAAGGTTAAACCGCTTTGTTGCATTTGTTTGATGAAGTCTTCTTTA
Organism: Bacilli bacterium; assembly: GCA_045615545.1. Lineage (GTDB taxonomy): Bacteria > Bacillota_I > Bacilli_A > RFN20 > CAG-826 > SIG220. The sequence continues at coordinate 4,162 of JAZLFA010000029.1, forward strand.
CGGGCATCTGCTTGAGATTTAATAACTTCTTCTGGAATATCAAATTTGCTCTCTTTAGCGATAGCTTCTAATAAGGCATCGTAATATTTATTTTTAGCATCTCTTTCTTTTTCAGCTTTTTTCTTGCTTGCAAGATTTGCTCTTAATTCATCAACTGTGTTAACTCCAGGGATGTTTTGATCTTTCACAAATTCTTCATCAAGAGTCGCTAATTTCTTTTCTTTCACTTCGTGAACATCACAAGCAAAGACTGCATCTTTACCTTTTAATTCTTCAGTATATTGTTCTGGGAATTTAACTTTAACATCAACGTGATCACCAGCTTTAGCACCGATTAATTGATCTTCAAAGCCTGGAATGAATGACTTGCTGCCTAAGACTAATTCGTAGTTTTCACTTGTGCCACCTTCAAAAGCTTTACCATCAACTGTGCCTTTAAAGTCGATAACAACTGTATCGCCTTCGGCGGCAGGACCGTCTTTCACTACTAATGAGGCATTAGCGGCTAAAAGTTTTTTAATTTCTTCTTCAACTTCGTCATCACTAACTTTAACAACTTCTTTACCAATCTTATGACCAGTGTAAGCGCCTAAAGTAACTTCAGGAGCAGTAACGATTAAGAATTTAACTTCTAATTCATCAGCAGTAATCTTTGTAATATTAACACTTGGTTGAGCGTATGGCTTAATGCCATCTTCTTCAATAATAGCCTTATATAAAGTTGGTAAAAGAGAATCAACAGCTTCGTTCATCACTTTTACTTGATCAACTTTTTGTCTTACTAAGCTTTCTGGAGCTTTTCCTTTTCTAAATCCTTTGATTTCGACATTTGAAGCAACTTTCTTGAATCCAGCTTCTTGTGCCTTAGCCCATGTTTCTTTATCAACTGTGCAGATAACTTCAACATGAGAATGTTCTAATTTGTTAACTTTTCTTTCCATTAATTTTTTCCTCCAATAATGTATAGCGTGGTAAATTATATATTAATTTATATATTCGTTCAAGAAAAAAGACCTTATTTATAAGGCCTAATTCATAATTATTGTTGTTTATAAACTATTTTTATTTGCTTCTCTAATGGCTAAAGCATAAATTTTAACTTTGTTAACATCAATTCCTTCAAAATGAGTATAGTCATTGTCATCAATATGAAGGAATTCTGATGAAAGCTCAAATAAAGCTTCTAATAAATTATTGTCTTGGTAATCGATTTCTTCTGGATAAATATAAATTAAGTAACTTGATAACAGAGTTATCGCATTTTCAATAAGTGATGGATTTTTGCTGTGCGCACTCATGCGCTTACAAAGATTGTTAAATGCCTCGCCCACAAATGGAGGATTTAATTTACTTGGATTAACCCTGATTACATCATTAACATGGAGAAATTTAAATTCCTTATCAACTTTTTTCTGCACTAAAAGTAATAAAGCAAACGAACGAGTTAATTGTTTAGGGAAATGTTCTAATATATTAGAAATTTCTTCATAGTATAAAGATAAATCTTTATCTCTTAAGCTATCTAATGAAGCAATAACAACTTCATCAATTTTACTTTTAAGATTTTCTCTTAGATCTTCTTCGCTGGCATTTCCAAAAGCATTAGCTTCTCGTTCTAGCTTGCGCGCTATCTTAGGTAGTTCTTTAAGAACTTCTTCTGCTTCTTGAGAAAAGTAAGGGAGATTCTCATAATACTTAATCTTGTCATAAGCTTCATCAAAACGTTTCGCTAGACAAAGAAGCTCGATATGAAGTTTCATAAGCCAAGGTAAACGCGCTTCAAGAATTTTTTGATTCAAATCAATGCACTTAATTGCTTCATCAATTTTTCCTAACGACATAAAAGCCGAAATACGATAAAAAAGTGCCGTATCATCGTTAGCATTTTCTGTTACCTTGACGATTAATTCGTATTGTTTTTTGTCAAATAATGTTTTTAAATTGTCCATAATATTTAGTATATTTTTAGTAGTTTTTTAGTTTTTGTTAATTATTAATAATTAAATGCTAAAACTGATAAATAAATCGCATTAGTTGCATTCGTAATTACTAACTTTAATTTTCCACTTGCGTTTGTAAAACTCGAACCAAATTCAACCTTTCCAGTAGCCTCTTTACTATATGTATAATTTCCATTACATACAATGGTCTCTCCAACATATAGCTTATAGTTAATAGTAAGCCCAGAAGCAACGTTACCTGAGAAATAGAACGCATTTACATTAGTAAATGAATCTTTACTTGTTAATGTTATTGAGCCGACTGCAGCACCACTTTTACCAAACTTAACGCCTTTAGCCTTATCATTACTACATGTAGAAATCTTATTTGTGGTTTCGTATGTCCATTGATGGGTATCATCAAAATTAAATTCACCATTCATGGTGTTCACAGTAAAATCGTTCTTATCTAATGTCTTTTTATATTTACAACTTTCCATGCCACCATCTCTTACATTAACAAATAAATCAATTATTTGTTCATTAATCTTTACTTGTAGTTTCTTGGTACCAATATCAGATTCTTTAAATGTATATGAAGATGTTGAATCGACGTAATCAGTTGTTTCTTCATATGTAAAGTCATTATTGACTTTAACAATTGAATAATCATCCTTAGTAAATGTTTCTCCAGTAAAGAATTCTAACTTATGGTCTTTAATAGCGTAGTTTGCAAGAGCTTTTGGATCGGTATCAATATTTAATTGATGAGCACTTGGTTCAATCTTATTTAATGAACCTGGTTGGTTTTTCTTATCCCCAAAACAATAACTAACGAGTTCTGGGTAATCAACAAATGGATTGCGGTTTCCTTGCGCTTTTTGGCGTAAAGAATATACATGCTTACACACGGATTCGTTATGTTGATATTCCAATCTATCTACTGAATATTCAGTAGCCCACTTTAAAATATCGCTTTTCTTTCCCATATTGAAATCATAATTTTCATATCGATAATCAACATAAGCATTAACATATGGTTCTATTAGTTCATCAAACTTAGTTTCATCACCATTACAAATGGATTCAAATGTAGTTGCTTCGCCTAGATAATGTATGCGTAAATCAGCATATTTTTCGCTATTAGCGAAAGCATTTAATGTAACTACGTTAGGCGCTTCATAATTCTCAGTTAATGTTAATGGTTTATATTTAGCCACTACTTGTTTTGTCTTACTACGACCACCACCATAACTAACACTTGCTTGTTTAATTTGTGAATATTCATCTTCGTTATACATGACACACATATAAAGTATTCCACGAGCTAATCTACCTTTATCATAATCACTAGGTTCAAATGTCTTATTAGAGGTGTCGTATAAGTAATCACCTGTACCGGTAGGAACATAGCTTCTATCGGTACTAATGGCAAAGCCATTATTATTTCTAACGCTGTTACCGCTACTATAGGCAGCAAATAGATTATGGAAGTCTGTCGCGCGAGAGAATCCATCATCATGAATATCAACAGCAACTGTAGTTGAAAAACCAGTCATCGCAGAAGCGCAGAAAGCATGTTCTCTTTGCCAAGATGTAGAAGTCGATGTTTTTAAGAAATTTTCTTTGCTATATACCGCATCAACATTCATGAAATTATCTAATGCTTGATCCGCAAATTGGTTTGTTTCCCAGTTAGGGTCTACGTAAGTAATACCGTTATATGTTGATTTGATGAGTTTATGTAATTGAGAGATTAAATCTTCACTATTCTTCCAACTTACTATACTAGTATAGTATCCATCATAATATTTCGAGACGTCATATTCCCCGTGTTCACTAGAAGAAGATGAGCTTGATGGAGCTATAGTAACACTAGAAGAAGGTTCACTGCTTGAACTGATTGGTTCAGGCGTACTGCTACTTATTGGTTCAGGCGTACTGCTACTTATTGGTTCAGGCGTAGAACTTGAAGAAGGCTCGCTACTTGAACTGATTGGTTCAGATGTACTGCTACTTATTGGTTCAGGCGTAGAACTTGAAGAAGGCTCGCTACTTGAACTGATTGGCTCAGCAGTTGAACTCGAAGTGGTTTCACAACTTGAACTGATTGGCTCAGCGGTTGAACTCGAAGTGGTTTCACTTCTACTTTCTTCTTCAGAAGAACTTGATTCAGGAATACTGCTAAAAGTTGATGAAGTTACCGTAGAAGAAAGACTTGTAGATACGGAACATCCAGCAAGTAATAAGCTAACGATTGATAATAACAATAATTTATTTTTCACGATTAATTCTCTATAAACTTACTATGATATTATCATACAAATTATATAAATAGTAGATTACATTGACTATTTAGCATATAATCAAAAACATGAAACGTTATAAAGATTTAGATGAACTAACCCAAGCTAAAGTGGTCTATTCAATAGAATTAGGTATTTTTGCTATCGCTTTTATCGTGATAGGTATTTTAGAAATGTGCGGCATTATCGGGATTAGTGATCGCCACCACAGAGTATTTAACTGGATTACTATCTTTGGAGCGGGAATTATCCTGGGTGATTTCCTTTGGTTTGTTTTTAGCAAAAAACATCGTCGTACATCTTCGTGGCTAGATAAATCATTAACTTTACCAGTAGTAATTTATTTAATTGTCTTTGATAGTATTTCATTTGCAAACAATATGGCAATGCCACAAGAATATTATCAATTCGGTATGCCGGTATTATTTTTATATTTATCTCTTGTCTTTATTATCGAAATCATCTACCACTGGAAGCATCCTCTTAAAATGCTATTAGATGAGATAGAAAAAGAAAAAGCTTCCGAAGAAGCTGATAAAACAAAAGAAGAATAATTTAGATTATAAATCTAAATGATATTCATTTTTTGAAACAATATTTGGCTTTTCAGGTCCTTGAGGTGTATTGATAACACGGTCTAAAATAAAGCCATTTTTTTGTATCACTCTATTAGATCCAACATTATTTACATCTGCAGTAATAAATAAATGCTTAAAGCCTTGTTTTCTTAAATAAACAATGAGCGCTTGAAGAGCTTCAGTCATAATACCTTTATTCCAATATTTTTCACTCATCACGTATCCAATCTCTGGGGTGCCATCTTCTTGAGTTTTCCACGCATCAATCATCCCGATTAATTCATGATTTTCTAAATACACTATTCCCCAACGATATGTTGGCTTGCTTTTATATTCGTTTTGAAGGCAATCCATATAAGCTTTCGTGTCTTCTACACTCTTATGAGTGTGCCACGGTAAATATTTGGTGACATTATCGTTATTACACCAATTGTTATACATAGCGATATAATCATCGCTTCGTAATTTACGGAGTTGTAATCGATCGGTAATTATTTCTTTTGAATATAAATCATCTCTAAATTTTGCTAGCGGATAGTCAAAAATGATTTTGTTTTCATATTTATTGAAGATATCCGGATTTTTTAAGTCACATGTTGCTGTAAATTCTAAAAGAATATTATTGACGTTAGCACCAAAAATACGGCTAACCGTGTATTCCCAATGATTATTGTTCTCAATTTCTTCTTTATCTTGTTTTTTAGTGCTTGCGCTCAAATGGTGTGCCTCATCTGATATGAGAACAACTTTTTTATCGTTAAAGTCATCAAAAGAAATGCTATTTTCTTTTACGGACCACATATCTGAGTGGAGTCCTTGAATAGTAGTAAAACAAATATTAATTGCGTTTTCGTCTGTATTTTGAAAATTGCTAACTTCT
>JAZLFA010000030.1:0-40994 GCA_045615545.1 Bacilli bacterium
AAAGGTAACGGAGGCGCTCAAAGGTCAGCTCAGTATGGATGGAAACCATACCAGAGAGTGTAAACGCAAAAGCTGGCCTAACTGCGAGACTGTCGGGTCGAGCAGTAACGAAAGTTGGAGTTAGTGATCCGGCGGTATGTGAGTGGAAATGCCGTCGCTCAACGGCTAAAAGCTACCCTGGGGATAACAGGCTGATCTCCCCCAAGAGTCCACACCGCCGGGGCGGTTTGGCACCTCGATGTCGGCTCATCGCATCCTGGGGCTGAATTCGGTCCCAAGGGTTTGGCTGTTCGCCAATTAAAGCGGTACGCGAGCTGGGTTCAGAACGTCGTGAGACAGTTCGGTCCCTATCTGTCGTGGGCGAAGGATATTTGAAAGGAGCTGTCCCTAGTACGAGAGGACCGGGATGGACATAGCAATGGTATATCGGTTGTCACGCCAGTGGCATGGCCGGGTAGCTACCTATGGAATGGATAAACGCTGAAAGCATCTAAGCGTGAAGCCAACCTTAAGATGAGACTTCCCATTCGCAAGAAGTAAGACCCCTTCTAAGTTAGGAGGTTGATAGGATAGAAGTGTAAGTGCTGCGAGGCATTTAGCTGACTATTACTAATAGGTCGAGGACTTAATTTCATAAGATTTTATAGATCCTAAAAGTAAAATTTAAAGTTTCACTTTAACAAAAGAAAGATTCATGATAATATTCAGTTTTGAGAGAATAAGCTCTCTAAAAAGTCTGGTGACTTCAGTACAGTGGACACACCTGTTCCCATCCCGAACACAGAAGTTAAGCACTGTCCAGCGAAAGCGCGTTGCCGGGCTTTTTTATTTATATAAATAAAGGTATAATTAAAAATATGAAAATTAAATTGTATCGTTTAGCGAGTAGAAACTCGATTGATTTAAAAAAAGATGATGATAATTTTATTGAAGAAATAAATAATCTTCTTTTTGATCACGATTTAGAGCTTAGCGAAGATGCAGATAGCAAATCTGGATCAATTATTTTTGTTGAAAGTGGCGGAACAGAAGAAAAATTCCTTAAACTCTTGCCAAAAATAAAAGCTTATCCAATAATTTTACTTTCTACAAACAAAAACAACTCTCTACCGGCTTGTTTAGAGATAAATACATATTTACTCCAAAAGACAAAAATCCCTTGTTTAATCGCAAGTGAAGGGCCAAATATGAGCGCTGAACTTATTAGGATTATTAGTGAAGTGTCAGTTACTTTTAATAAGCTTCAAAATAACAATTTAGGCGTTGTTATCGGCGAATCTAGTTGGTTAATTGCCAGTCATATTGATTATTCACTCATCAAAGAAAAATTTAATTTAAATATTATTAAAATTGGGAAACAAGAGTTATTAGATGAAATAAAAAAGAAAAAAGTGGGAAAAGTGCCTCATTTACAAACTTTAATGAAAAAATGTAGGGATAAGGTTGAATTACAAAAGGCATTATATATTTATGGCGCGCTTAAAAGATTATGCGTCAAATATAAACTCGATGGTCTCACAATTAAATGCTTTGATTTATTAGATGATTATAAATCTACAGCATGTTTAGCTCTTTCCTTATTAAATGACGAAGGTATAACAGCGGGCTGTGAAGGTGATATACCAAGTTTAATAACTATGCATTTTGTTAATGCTTTAACTGATCGCCCTTCTTTTATGGCTAATCCCAGCAAAATATCACATGAAAATAACACTATTTTGTTAGCGCATTGTACATGTCCAATTAACATGTTTTCTTCCTATAAAATCAATACCCATTTTGAAAGCGGAATTGGTTTAGCTACTGAGGGGGAATTTAATCACACAGATGTCTCACTAATTAAAATTAGTCCTGATTTAAAAAACGTTACTGCAATTAGGGGAGAAATTAAAAGCGATAGTCATTTAAAAGAATATTGTCGCACCCAAGCTTTAGTGAGTGTAGAACCACATGAACTTGATATGCTTTTCCTTCACCCATTTGGTAACCATATTATTATGACTTATGGTGATGTAATCGATCCTTTTTTAGCGTTAGTAAATTTATATCTTATGTTGTATAAAGGCAAATAATTGCCTTTTTATTTTTTTCTTGTAGGCCCTTATGGGCCTTATATATTTGACATCATCTTTTTTACTTTGTAAAATTATTCTATTCATATGGCAAAAGAAAAGTTGAATAAAACTAAGTCTATAAAAAACGAACAAATTATTGAAACTATTACAGAAGCAATTAATAGTTGTTATGGAGTTTCAAACTTTGTGTCGCGCTCAAATGAAGATAATACGAAAGGAAAAGCGCTTTCAGGAGTTAGTATTCGTAAACATACAGATCATACTTATTCAGTTGATATTTATGTCGCTATGGCGTCTGATATTAAAATAACTGAGGCTTTAAGAGAAGCTCAAAAACAAGTACGATATAAGCTCGATACTAAATATCCCGAAAAGTTCCGTAATGTGAACGTCTTCGCAAGCGAAGTCGTGCTTAAATAATTATTATGCGTGAAATTAACGGTCAAATTTTAAAAAACATGTTGATCTCTGGATCAAACAATTTATATAACCATTACCCAGAAGTGGATGCTCTTAACGTATTCCCAGTTCCAGATGGTGATACTGGTATGAATATGAACCTTACCATGACAAGTGGTGCTAAAGAAATTCAAAATAGAGTAGACACTAATGCTTATGAAATAGCAAAAGCATTCTCAAGAGGTTTGTTAATGGGTGCTAGAGGTAACTCTGGAGTTATTACAAGCCAAATCTTTAGAGGATTTGCTCAAGGATTAGATGGTCACGAAACAATTGATGTTAAGATATTCTCTGATGCATTGCAACAAGGTGTTGAAGTAGCTTATAAAGCTGTTATGAGACCTGTTGAAGGTACAATTCTAACGGTTATTCGTGAATCAAGTGAAGCCCTTCATCAAAACATTCGTAATGTTAAAACCATTGAAAACGCAATGGATTTATTAATAGAAGAAGCAAATTTATCTCTTAAACGCACTCCAGATTTATTACCAATTTTAAAAGAAGTCGGTGTTGTTGACTCTGGTGGCAGTGGCCTTATTAAAATCTTTGAAGGTATGGCTCTTGCCCTTAACGATGAATTTGTTGAACGTAACCAAGCAACCGCTACAGAAGTTGCTACTCCTGTTGCTGGAGCGGCCGCTTCTATTGAAGACGAAGAATTCGGCTACTGTACAGAATTTATTATGTCTTTAGGCCCAGATACTGTTAAAAAACCATTCAATGAAAAAAGATTCAAATCAATTTTAGCAAGTCATGGTAATTCATTAGTTGTTGTCGTTGATGAAGATATTGTTAAAGTGCACGTGCACACAATGCAACCTGGTGGTGTACTAACATACGCACAACAATTTGGTGAATTTTTGAAACTAAAAATTGAAAATATGACGGAACAACATCACGCTCTTGAAACAGGAGCTACTGTTACTGAACATGTTGATTTAGTTCCTGAAACAGAAAACAAAAAGAAAGAAAAATTTGCCCTTATTGCTGTTAGTAGCGGAGATGGCATTGATGTGATATTTAATGAAGTAGGTATTTCTTACATCGTTAAAGGTGGACAAACAATGAACCCAAGCGCTGAAGACTTTGTTGAGGCGATTAAAAAAGCAAATGCAGAAGTGGTTTACATTTTCCCGAATAACTCAAATATCGTTATGGCTGCTAGCCAAGCGGCTGATATTGTTGAAGATGTAACAGCTTACGTTATTCCAAGTAAAACAATTCTTCAAGGTATTAGTGCTTCAATAATGTTTAATCCAGAAAGTAGTGCTGAAGATAATTTCCGTGAAATGAAATCAGCTTTAAAGAATGTTAAGTCTGGTGAAGTTACTTTCTCTATTAGAGACACAACCCTTAATGGTGTCACAATGAAGAAAGATGACTTTATTGGTATCTTTGAAAAAGATATTGTTATTGTCAATAAAGATAAAATTGAAACTGTTAAAGGTTTAATTGAAAAGATGGTTGATGATTATTCCAGTATTGTAACAATTATTACTGGTGCAGATATAACTAAAGAAGAATCTTTAGCAGTAAAGAAATTTGTTGAAACAACATATCCTGATTTGGATGTTGATATAAGAGAAGGTAAACAACCAGTTTACTCATTCTTACTAGGAGTTGAATAATATGAAAGCAAGACACATTGTCCAACTAGTATTTAACGTTTTAACGTTGATTGCTTGTTGCTTTGGTATTTTGGTATTTTGTAATGCCATTACATTTAATGAATCAGTGGCTTTTCAGCCAATCGATTTGGTACAAAACTTTAGTGCATTTCTTTCTCTAATTGTGGGATTTGGCGCTCTTATTGGTTTAATTGGCAATATTTATTGCCTTGCTAAAGGGAAGGCTGAACATCCAGCATTATTTGTTGTTAAGTTAATTAGTGCGACAACTGGATTTGTTTTGTTTCTTACTAATTTGTTATATGCCCTTCCTAAAGGAGTCCAATTTTCTGGTCACGTTATTGTAATCATTTGTTTATGTTATTTAGTACCATTACTTCTTACCGCATCTACAATATTCTTATCTTTAGATAATAAGTGGAAATTTAAATATTCATTCTTATCTCCAATTATTATTATGGCTTTTTTAGCATTTGATATTCCTTTAATTATTAACGGAACATTCACAGATATTTATGAAATTGCACCATATTTCACTGCTGCTACATGGTGGAAAGGTTTAACCTTTGTTGCTATTTATGTATTTGGATCCTTTGGAATAGGCGTTGCTATTTGGGTTCTTAACCGTATTTGTTATTTAATTTTTGCTGGCGATGAAGTTGATAAAGAAATCACTGTTGAAGAAGAGGAAGTAGCTAAAACAGTCGTTGTCACAAAAGAGGAATTAAAAGAAGAAGAAAAAGAAGAGGAAGAGGTAACCAAAGCTGGTTATATTGGTCCAAGAGTGTATCATATTTCTCGTCATAAACAAGATGGACGTTGGCAAGTTAAATTTGCTAATGGACAAAGAGCTCTTAAAATTACTGATACTCAAGCTGAAGCCATTGTTTATGCAAAACAATTAATTAAAAAATATGGTGGTGGATCTCTCCGCGTTCATAGCGTCAAAGGACGTATTAGAAAAGCTTAATTATATAAAAGTCTCAAATATTAGAAATAGCAATTGCAATGATTGCTATTTTTATTTATATAAATAATAATTAAATTATGGATAAATTAACCAAATCCCCACGTTTAAATAAATACCTTTACTCAATGGGATTATTTAATTATTACGATGTAATTAATCATCTTCCGAGAAGATATGAAGATTTATCTTTGTCAAAAAAAGAGAATTTTGTTGATAAAGGAAAAGTGGTTACTAGAGGATATATTGTTTCTCCTATATTAACGAAACGCACACCAAAAATTAAGATTGTTTCGTTTCAACTAATGGATGATAGTAGACATTGTTATAACATAATTGCTTTTAACCGTGATTTTTTAAGTAAGACTTTACAGATTAATGACTACATTACTATATGGGGTATATTTGATCATAAGTTAAATCAAATAAATATGATTAACTACGTTAAAGGTTTTATTAAAGATAATGAGACGCTTAAGCCAATATACACTCTTCCTCAAGGATTTGAACAACATAACTTTATTTCTCTTGTTAGAAGAGGCTTGAATGATTGTAGTGGAAAGATTTACTCTAAAGTCCCATATTATTTTCAAAATAAATATCGCTTAATAAGTAAAGAAGAAGCTTTAAAGAAAGCCCATTTTCCTTCTTGCTTAGAAGATGTTAAGCAAGCATTAAGACACCTTAAATATGAAGAAGCTTTATTATTTTCTTTGAAAAATAAATTAATTAGAGAAAACAACAAATCAATGGCAAAAATTAAAAAGGAACCAATTGATTTATCACTTTGCGAACCTTTTGTTTCTTCTCTTCCTTTTAGATTAACAGAAGATCAAAAAAATGCCGCGAACGAAATAATTAATGATATGAATCAATCATCGTTGATGTATCGCTTGCTTCAAGGTGATGTTGGAACTGGTAAAACTGCCGTTGCTTTTGTAGCGATGTACGCAAACTTTCTAAGAGGCGATCAAAGCGCTCTTATGGCTCCTACTGATGCTTTGGCGAAACAGCATTATGAAAATGCTATAAAAATGTTTAGTGGTACCAAAGTTAAGATTGCTTTATTAGTTGGTTCTACCCCAATTAGTGAGAAACATGAAATATATGATGACTTAAAAGAAGGATTTATCGATATAGTCATTGGTACCCATGCATTATTTACCAAAAGCGTTATATATTCGTCTCTGGGCTTAATAGTGATTGATGAACAACATCGATTTGGAGTTAACCAACGATTAGCCTTATTAGATAAAGGTGAGCACGCTGATTTGCTCATGATGTCCGCTACACCAATTCCACGTTCATTAGCGTTAACTATTTTTGGAGATTTAGACATTTCTACTCTATATGCTTATCCGAATAAAGAAAGGAAAGTCACAACAAAAATTGTCAATAGTAATGATAAAAAAATATATGAATTAATTGATAAATCGTTAAATGAAGATAAACGCGTATATGTTGTTGCGCCTCTTATAGATTATCGTGATGATGGACGATATTCAGTTGAACAGCTTTTTGCAAGATTTTTAGTCAAATATCATGAAAAAGTCGGGCTTTTGCATGGAAATTTAAAGCCTGAAGAGAAAGAAGAATCATTAAAAAAGTTCGCTAGTGGTGAGACTCCTATCTTAGTTACAACGCAGGTAATTGAAGTTGGAATTGATGTAAAAAAAGCAAATCTAATGGTTATTTATGACGCAAATAATTTTGGTCTTGCATCACTCCATCAATTACGTGGAAGAATAGGAAGAGATGGTAGTGAATCAATTTGTTTATTAACACTTGATGAAGATAGTATGGAAGAAAAAGATAAACTATCAATTTTAACTGAAACCCTTGATGGCTTTAAGATTGCGGAGGCTGATATGTCCTATCGCGGTCCCGGGGATTTAACAGGATTAAGGCAAAGTGGAATACCAGATTTTTGCTTCTTAAATGTTGTGAATGATTATAAGATTTTTGTTACCGCTAGAGATGACGCTAAATACATTTTTGAAAATAAGGACAAAAAAGAATTTGGCTATATAATAGAATTTGCTAACAGAGAAATATTAAAAAATCTCATTATTAAAGCTTAACTATTTTCTAGGGGATCCCTCTTGCAAGGGGAGTAGTCATAGGTTAGAATGTAATTGTGTTTTGGAGAAGAGTCGCTAACCACGGCTCTTTCCTTTTTATATCTAGTATTTAATTACTAGTATAAGCAACACAATTAATAGTAGGATTAGAACGATATCTAAACCCACTATATGTCTCCTTTCTTGCAAGAGGTATTAATAGTATTTTCATACTACTCCCCTTAAGCGAGGATTTTGGCCCTCAATATTTAATACACGTAAACTTAAGAGTTTTTAAAAAATATTTTCTTTTTTCCATAAAATAATTGAGCATGAATTTGTGATTGTTTCTTAATATTTCATATTGTGCTACAATAGGGCGGGTGGAAAATTATGAAAACTATTGTTATTGATGCGATGGGCGGAGATTTGGGTAGCAAGCCAATTGTCGATGCCGTTAAACACTTTCACGAAGAAAATCCTTCTTATAAACTTGTTGTTACAGGTAAACAAGAAGAACTTTCTTCCCTTTCTTCTTTTGCAGAAATTATTGATGCTCCTGATGTTGTTCCGATGACTGCAGGTGCTTTGGAAGTTATGCGAATGAAGAATTCTTCTATGTATAAAGCTATTGAGTATCTAAAAGAAAATAATGCTGATGGCGTTATTTCTTGCGGATCAACTGGTGGGTTTTTAAGCACTGCTACAATTGGCTTAAAGAATTTACCAGGCGTTAAACGTTCGGCTTTAGTTTCACCTTTTCCAACCAAAATAAAAGGCAAAAAGGTAACTATGCTTGATATTGGAGCGTCAAACGAAAATTCTCCAGATGAATTAGTGCAATTTGCATTGATGGGAAGTTTATACGCTAAAAGTATATTTGGAGTAGAAAATCCAAAAGTATATCTTTTATCTAACGGCACAGAATCTTGTAAGGGTTCTCCAACTGTGAAAGAGGCTTATAAGCTATTAGAAAATGCAACAGGAATTAACTTCTGCGGAAATATTGAAGCAAGAGAAGTTTTGTCAGGCGAAGCTGATGTAGTTGTTTGTGATGGTTTTACTGGTAATATTTGCCTAAAGAGCATTGAAGGTATCGCAAAAATGATGTCAGGCATGATTAAGGCAGCATTTAAACGTAACTTATGGTCAAAACTTGGTTATTTACACGTTCGTAAAGGCATTAAAGAAATGAGTGAAACAATGGACTATAAGTCAGTTGGAGGAGCGATTTTTCTTGGTATTAATGGAATTGTTGTTAAAGCGCATGGTAATAGTGATGCTTATTCTTTCTATTCCGCAATGAATATTGTTAAGAAAATGGTTGAAGCCGATATCTTAAATAAAATTAAAGATGGTGTTAATAATGAGTAATTTAAAGGATTTCTTTATTTCATTAGGAATAAATATTAACGACGAATCATTATATGATTTAGCTTTTACACACCCTTCATATAATGCTGATGCAAAAACTAAACACCAAGATTATGAAAGACTAGAATATATTGGTGACTCTGTTTTAGGCTTTGTTGCCGCCGATCTTATATATAAGAATCATCCAAAAATGAATCAAGGCAACATGAGTAAACTTAGAAGTAATATTGTTAAATCTGTTTCTTTGGCAAATTATGCTAGAAAACTTAATTACGATAAACATATTAAAACTGGTCAATCAATTAGTAATAAACAAATTGCGCAAAGCAATAAGATATTAGAAGATGTTTTCGAAGCTTCTTTAGGCGCTATGTATCTAGATTTAGATATTGGTGTTACATATGGATATATTGAAAGAATCATTTTGGATGATATTAAAAACGCTAAAGAAGATGAATTAACTGATGCTAAAACTAAACTCCAAGAAGAGATGCAGGCCGAATATCAAGATCATGTCACATATGTGTTAATTAATACGGAAGGCCCTGCTCATGATCGTACCTTTACAGTAAATGTTACTTTTAACGATTTGGTTCTTGCTACGGGAAAAGGAAAATCAATTAAAGCCGCAGAAGAAGATGCTGCGCGTAAAGCTTTAGAAAAGAAGAGTGTCTAATGGGATTAATATCATTTCTTAAAAATAAGTTTGTAAATAAAGATGAGAAAACCGAGAAATATAATCAAGGTTTAGAAAAGTCTCGTCGAAATTTTTCTAATAAATTAAGCGAACTTTCTAATAGATATAAGTCTGTAAATCAGGCATATTTTGATGAATTAGAAGAAATATTGATTGAATCAGATGTCGGCGTTTCGTTGACTCTAAAAACAATTGATGAATTATTAAACGAAGCTAAAGAAAAGAAAATTAGCGAACCAAAAGAAATTAATGAATTACTTGTTGATAAATTATTTATTAATTATGCCGAAAAAGGCGATGTAGTTAATGAAATTCAATTTAGTGGTAATGGTCCTACTGTCTTACTTGTTGTGGGCGTTAATGGTGTTGGTAAAACAACAACAATTGCTAAATTAGCGAAACGTTATATTTCTCAAGGTAAAAAAGTAATGTTAGCTGCCGCTGATACTTTTAGAGCGGGCGCAATTGAGCAACTTACTGTTTGGGCCGATAGATTAGGAATAGATATTGTTACTGGTAAAGCAAATAGTGATCCTGCATCTGTTGCATTTGATGGAGCGCATCAAGCAAAAATTAAAAATGTTGATTTACTTATTGTTGATACAGCTGGAAGACTACAAACAAAACAAAACTTAATGGATGAGTTATCTAAGATTAAGCGTGTCATCGGTAAAGAGATAGAAGGCGCTCCTCAAGAGACTTTCTTAATCATTGATGCTACAACCGGACAAAATGGCGTCATCCAAGCTAAAGCATTTGCTGAAGTTACTGAACTTACCGGTGTGGTAATTACAAAAATGGATGGTACATCAAAAGGTGGAATAATTCTTGCTATACGTGATGAATTAGGTGTCCCAGTAAGATTTATTGGACTTGGAGAAAAAATGGAAGACCTTGAAGAATTTGATTTAGATCAATATTTATATGGTCTTTGTGTTGGTGAATAATATGGCAGATATAAATAAAACTGTTCGTATTAATGAGCTATTAGCCCTTTACCAAGAACTTCTGACTCCCACTCAAAAGGAATGCATGGTTTCTTATTATGTTTACGATTTATCGTTTGGAGAAATCGCTAGTGAACACAATATTTCAAGAGCGGCAGTGGAAGATGCAATAAAAAAATCATGTAAGAAATTAGATGAATATGAGAGCAAACTTCACTTATTAGAAAAGAAAGAAATATTGCTCAAAAAAACTGCAAAACTAAAAGAATTTGCTAAAAATAACGACGAAATTAAAATAATAAACGAGATAGAAGGGAGTGTAAAAGATGGCATTTGAATCATTGACAGATAAATTATCGATGGTCTTTAAAAAGATTAAGGGCCAAGCTAGATTAACTGAAGCTAACATTGATGACATGCTTAAAGAAATACGTGTCGCACTTCTTGAGGCTGATGTTAATTATCGTGTTGTTAAAGAATTTACAAATAATGTTAAAGAAAAAGCTATTGGTGAAGAAGTTATTGGTAAATTAAATCCGAGCCAAGTCATAGTAAAAATTGTTCACGATGAGCTAGTTACTCTTCTTGGCAGTGATGAAAGTAAAATTAATTATCCAACAAGTAGACCATGCGTCATTATGATGGTTGGTTTACAAGGTAGTGGTAAAACTACCTCTACTGGTAAGTTAGCTTACTTAATGAAAAATAAACTAAATAAGAAAGTTCTTTTAGCTGCATGTGACGTCTATCGTCCAGCCGCTATTGACCAATTGGAACAAATAGCTAAAACCGTTGGAGTTCCGGTTATTAATAAAGGGACTAATGTTTCTCCTGTTGATATTGCTAAATCAGCCTATAAAGAGGCTTTTGATGAACATTATGATGTTTTAATTATTGATACAGCCGGTCGTTTACAAATTGATGAACCATTAATGGAAGAACTTAATCATATTAAAGACGCTGTTAATCCTGATGAAATCTTACTATTAGTGGATGCTATGGCTGGTCAAGACGCCGTTAATGTTGCTACTACATTTAATGATAAGCTTAAGCTTACCGGTATTATTATGTCTAAACTTGATGGCGATGCTCGTGGTGGTGCCGCTTTATCTATTAAACACATGACTGGTGTACCAATTAAATTCTCTGGTACTGGCGAAAAACTTACCGATTTAGATATCTTCTATCCTGATCGTATGGCTGACCGTATTTTGGGAATGGGAGATGTTGTTACTTTAGTTGAAAAAGCTCAAGAAGAGTTTGATGAAAAAGAAACTAAAAAAGCAATGAATAAAATGATGTCAGGTAAATTTGACCTTGATGATATGCTTGAGCAAATGAAAAAAGTTCAAAAACTTGGATCGATGGGTGGATTATTAAAGCTTATTCCTGGCATGCCTAAAGTTAGTGAAGAACAAATTGCGGCTGGAGAAAAAGAAATGCGCAATTTTGAAATAATTATTAATTCCATGACTTTAGAAGAAAGACACAATCCTGAACTATTTAAATATTCTCGTAAGATGCGTGTTGCTAATGGTTGTGGTAAAACAGTTGCCGATGTTAATCGTGTATTAAAAAAATATGACCAGATGAAAGTGGTCATGAAACAAATGGAATCTTATAAGAAGAGTGGCCGTATGCCTCCTGGTGGTTTAGGCGGTATGGGCGGCATGGGTGGTTTCCCAGGTTTCTAATCTATTTTATAAATTTATGGCCTTTGCTAATTGCGTCAATTTCCCATTTGGCAATTTGGTCATTTTTTAATTCTTCTAATAGTTTAATATCTTGCTTAGTTAAATGATATTTATTGAATAAATCTGGACGATATTCTTTTGTTAATTTTAAGGCTTGTTTTTTACGCCATTTTGCAATTGCTTGATGATTTCCTGAATATAAAATATCTGGAATTTTATCACCATTATATTCATATGGTTCTGTATATTGAGGGTATTCTAATAATCCGTTCTCAAAAGATTCTTCATCTGTGCTATCTTCGGCAATCGCTCCATCAAGAAGTCTAATGATAGAATCAGCTATTGCCATTGATGGTATTTCTCCACCAGTAAGGATGTAATCTCCAACAGATATTTGTTCATCAACATATTTATTTATTCGTTCATCAGTTCCTTCATAATGTCCGCAAATTATGATTAAATCTTCGTATTTTGCAGCAAATTCGTGCGCTTTTTCTTGATTATATGTTGTTCCTCTTGGAGAAGATAGTATGACGTGTGAACGCTCGGTTCTAACACTATTTAGGCAATCAATAATTGGTTGACATTTCATGATCAAGCCCGCTCCTCCACCAACAGGAGCGCTATCAACCCTACCATATTTATCTAATGTAAAATCTCTGATGTTTACAATCTTGATTTCAACTACGTTTTTGCTGATCGCACGTTTAATAATTGAGTTTGTTAAAAACCCATCAAACATTTCAGGAAATAAAGTTAATATAGTGATTCTCATAACATACCTTCTATTACATTAATTTCAATAGTTTTATTAAAAATATTTACGTTACGAATAAATGCTTTCACAAAAGGGACAAAAAACTCTTTTCCTGTTGTGGATTTTACACGTAATGTGACTTGTGCTGGAAACTCTTCAACTTTAATGACCGTTCCCAATTCTTTTTTATCTTGATCAATCACTTTACATGATTCTAAATCAGAATAATAAAATTCATTTTTGTTTAATAAAGATAAATCTTTTTCTGCTTTTATAAGGTAGCCTTTTTTTGCTAATGCATCTTCTTTAGTGTTAATTTCATTAAAGCGAACTATATCAATATCTAGTTGATTTCTATATGCAATTACTGTTAAGGTTTCTTGTTGTTTTGTTTTTGGGTTTTCAAGTATTACATGATTACCAATTTGATATCTTTTATCAGCAAAAGAAGTGGAGGATAAGATTTTAACATCTCCACATAAGCCAAAACTATCAACAATTCTTCCTAACTCAACAAGTTCCATAAAGATACATTAGTAAAAAGAGAGGATCAATCCTCTTCTTTACCTTCGTCAAATGACTCAAATTTAATATGAACGTGAATGTTCTCACTCCTGCCTGCAACTGAGAGAACCTCTCTAATTGCATTCGCAACACTGCCTTTTTTACCAATTAATCTTGCACAGTCATCTTTTTCAGCGACTATTAAGATTAATAAATCTTTAGGAGTGGTGCCTTCGCTTGTACGAATAAGAATTGATTCAGGTGATTCAATAATTGGGTCAACGATTGAATGAATAAGCTTTTCGTAATCCATTATTTAGCAGCTTTCTTCGCGTCAGGTTTCTTAGCTGTTGTCTTTGGTGCGGCTTTAGGTGCTTCTGCTTTTGGAGCGGTTTCCTTTTTAGCCTTTTTTGCTTTAGGAGCTTTTCCACCAACATGTTTTGCTAATAGACCTTTACGATTAAACATAGCCTTAACAGTATCACTTGGTGTAGCACCGAGCTTTAACCATTTTAATGCTAATTCTTCATCGATAACTGCGTTTTCAACGCCTTTATCTGGATCGAAGTATCCAATTTGTTCGATATATCTTCCGTCACGAGCAAATCTTGAATCTGCTGCAACGATACGGAAAAATGGATCACTATGACGTCCAATTCTTGTTAATCTAATTTTAACGGCCATAATAATTTCCCCCTTATTAACGTCAACTACTTTATATTATATATATTTATGTGTCAAGTATTTTTGCTTTACAGATAAAAAAACATTTTTCTATTGAAAGATATTATTGTTATGGTATTATAACTAAGCATGTTTTAAACATGATACGGGTGCTCCGCTGTCAAAATGAGAATGAACATCAAGAGAAAAATATTGTATAGGAGGCGTAAGTATGAACAACAAATTAGTTGAAGAAATTACTAAGAGCCAACTCCGCACAGATCTTCCTGAATTTAGTTCAGGTGACGAAGTCAAAGTTTCTGTTAGAATTATTGAAGGTAACAAATCAAGACTTCAAGCCTTCCAAGGTGTCGTCGTTTCTCGTCGCGGTGGTGGTGTTTCTGCTACGTTTACCGTTCGTAAGATGTCAAGTGGCATTGGTGTTGAAAGAACATTCCCACTTCACTCCCCATCAATTGCTTCTATTGAAGTAGTTAGAAGAGGTAAAGTGAGAAGAAACAAAATCACTTATATTCGTAAACGTTCTGGTAAATCAGCACGTATTAAAGAAATTATCTAATTTCAAATTAAGGGTTGAAAAACCCTTTTTTTATTACAATTCCTCACATATAATGTGTGTATGAAGACGCATAAAATCAATCCAACACTAGCGAAACTATTAATGCCTGGAATATACACTGTTTTGGTGATTGGCTTAGCTATTAGTTTTTACTACGCGTTTAGAAATTTCTATTTTACTACGATATATGTTGATGGAAATTCTATGAATCCTACTTTTGTAGGTAATCCAAATGACGCTGATTATGGATTAGTTGATAAACATGACGCTGCTAAAAAAGCTTTAAAGCGTTATCAAATTGTTACCGCTACCTATCCTTGGCAATCGGATGATTTGGTCGTCATTAAAAGAGTGCTTATTCTTCCAAATGAAACCTTTAGAATTAATATGGATGGAAAATTTTCCATTGAGATATATAAAAATGATCAAAAAGCTTGGGTATCTCTAGATGTTCCTTTTGAACGCAATTTAAATAATGTCACAAAATATTATCCTGAAACTACACTTGGTCCTGACGAATATATCGTTGCTGGAGATAATTGGGAAGCAGGAAATAGTTATGATTGTTTATCTGTACATCAACCAATTACATATAAAAATATAGTTGGAGTAGTAACTAAGATGCTTGGTAGATGTCATTTTGATTCTTCTAACCATACGATTTCAGATAAAAGACCTTATGCGACTCGATATTTCTTTGGAGTAGATTATTAGTATGGGAAATCAAATACACTGGTATCCAGGACATATGAATAAGGCTCTACATGAAATGGAAGAGCGAATTAAAAACATCGATGTCATTATCGAAGTTTTAGATGCGCGTATTCCTCTTGCAAGCAGAAATAATGAATTCGAAGAATTTATTAAAAATAAAAAAAGACTTTACTTGTACAATAAAAGTGATTTAGCGGATGATAACATTTCTAAAAGATGGAAAGAATATTTTACTCAAAATGGAGAAGATTATTATTTTGTCGATGTAGCTCATATTGATGTCACCTCTTTTATAAATAAAAAGATTGATTCTTTAGCGAAAGAGAAACATCAAAAAGAAATAAATAAAGGTATGAAACCTCAACCAATAAAAGTAATGATTATTGGTATACCTAATGTTGGTAAATCATCACTTATAAATCGTTTAGCAAAGCGTAAAGCAGCTGGGGTTGAAAATAGACCTGGTTTTACGAGGGGTGAACAATTTATTCGCGTAAATAATAATTATCTTCTAGTAGATACTCCTGGTATTTTACCTAGTAGTTATGAAGATAAAAACAAAGCCGCTTTACTTGCTTTAGTGGGCTCAATTAAAGAAGATATTTTACCGAATCGTGAATTAGTTAATTATCTATTAAATGCTTTACGTGAATTATATCCTAATTCATTAAAATCGCGTTTCGATATTGATGAAATCACTAATAGTGATGAAGTGTTATCTATTATCGCTAAAAAACGTGGTTTATTAGTAAGTGGTGGAGAATTAGATATAGAAAAAGCTGAGTCTTTATTATTAAAAGAATTTAAAGAAGGTAAACTTGGAAAAATATCTTTGCAGTGGCCAAAATAATGTTAGATTACGAAGAACATATATATTCCAAAAAGATTAAATTAATTGTGGGTACAGATGAAGCCGGAAGAGGCTGTTTATGTGGTCCGGTTGTTGCTGGGGCTGTTATTTTACCTAAAGGCTTTAATCATCCTTTAATTAATGATTCAAAAAAACTTAGTGAAAAACAAAGAGAAGAAGCATTTCAAATTATTAAAGAAAACGCAATTGCGATTGGAGTAGGAGTGTGTTCTGCTCAAGAGATTGATGAAATGAATATATTAAACGCCTCAAGAGAAGCAATGATGCGGGCAATTAAACAAATAAATATTGATTATGATTATATTTTAACTGACGCGATGAAATTATTTGATATCGATAAACCATACGAAGCATTAATACATGGAGATGCACGCGCAATTTCAATAGCAGCGGCGTCAATAATTGCCAAAGTTACAAGAGATCATATTTGTTATGAGCTTGATAAAAAGTATCCAAACTACTTAATCGCTAAGCACAAAGGTTACGTAACTGAGCTTCATATGGAAATATTAAAAAAATATGGCCCAATCAAAGAAATTTACCGATTTTCATATAAGCCTGTAAAAAATATTTTGACAGAAAATGTAAAATTGTTTTAAAAAATTTCAAAAAATACACTCCTTATAAATAGGAGGTGTTTTTATGTTAAGTCATAGAGATTTTCTAATTTATTTATCCCTTTTATTTAATGGGGATCGCGGAAAGATTGTATCTTGTCTTGTTAATAAAGAGGATATTGATACAACACATGCGCTTGAAGAAATTGCAAAAGTGAAAAGTAAAATAGTCACCATTTTTGATGACGATTTTCCTGTTGCATTAAAAAGCGCTCCATATGGGCCACTGGTCCTTTACTATTACGGAGATATTTCTTTACTTAGGAACTATTCAAACTGCATATCAGTTATTGGTTCTAGAAAGGTTGAGAAAAAAGAAATTGGCTGGTGCGAAAAAGTAGTAAAGGAGTTAGGCAAGAATGTAACTATAGTATCAGGGTTAGCTTATGGTATTGATGTTACCGCGCAAAGGACTGCTTATAATAATGGGGCTAAAACAGTTGCGGTATTAGGGTGTGGCATTGATTATTGTTACCCTAAAGAGCATTTAGATTTATATCAAAAGCTAAAAGAAGATGGTTTAGTTATTAGTGAATACCCTAATAATCTTGAACCTCAACCTCAATGGTTTATCATCCGTAATAGAATCATCGCTTATGCTTCGCGCGCGTTAGTTGTGATTTCTGCCAGAAAAAATAGTGGTTCTGTCACCACGATTTCCTTTGCAACTGAAGCGGATAGAGAAATATTTTGCTGCCCAACTGGAATCGATGAAGATAGTGTTTGTAATGAGTTAATTAGAGACGGTGCACACATTGTAACTTGTGGTGAAGATATTCTTTATTACTTAGGTTTAGATTCTTAAAATTTTCTTAAATAAAAACTTATTTATTTAATTAAATGCAAGTGTTGACTTATGTTTTCTAAACCTCTATATTTTTTGACTGAGGCTTGTTGATGAAATTAATTATTGTTGAATCTCCTGCAAAGTGTAACACCATTCAAAGATACCTTGGCGATGAATATGTTGTTAAGGCTTCATTGGGCCATATTCGTGATTTAGCCACATCGGGAAAAGGTGGACTTGGCGTCGATATTCCAAATGGGTTCGCGCCTGCGTATAAAATAAATAAAGATAAAATAAAAGTTGTTGAAGAACTTAAAGAATTAGCAAAGAAATACGATGAAGTAATTCTTGCAACCGACCCTGATAGAGAAGGGGAAGCAATCGCTTGGCATTTAGCGAATGTTTTAGGTTTGGATGTTAATACTAATAAAAGACTCGAATTTCATGAAATTACACGAGATTCGATTACAAGTGCTCTAGCAAATCCTCGCACCATTGATTTAAACCTTGTTGCTTCGCAAGAAACAAGACGTATCGTCGATCGTATAATTGGTTTTAAATTATCCACTCTTATTTATAACAAAATTAAGTCTAAAAGTGCTGGTAGAGTGCAATCTGCCACTCTTAAATTAATTGATGACCATGATAAAGAAATTAAAGCGTTTGTCCCAGAAGAATATTGGAACATCTTAGTTAATGTAAACTATGGTACAAAATTACTTGATTTATCATACGCTGGTAAAGATGGAGTTAAAGAAGTTAAAAACGAAAAACAAGCAAATGAAATTATAAATAATTTGCCTGAATTACTAAAAGTAATTGATGTTAAGAAAACTATCAAGGTTATTGAAAGTAAAGAACCATTTACTACTTCAACAATGCAACAAGAAGCTTATTCTAAATTGAAGTTTAAAACATCTAAAACTCAATCAGTTGCTCAATCATTATACGAAGGCTTAGATATCAATGGTGAACATGTTGGTTTAATTACTTATATGCGTACCGATTTATCAAGATTATCACCAACATATATTGAAAAAGCGACTAATTTCATCATTGAAACATATGGAAAAGAATATTTAGGGGCAAGCAAAAAGGTCAAAAAGACTAATATGACTCAAGGTGCACATGAAGCTATTCGTCCAACAAGTAACCATCGTACGCCTGAAAGCGTTAGACCTTATTTAACTAATGATCAATATAATCTTTATAAATTAATTTATAATAGAGCATTATCATCTTTGATGGCGAATAAAAAAGAAGAAGTGTTAACTGTTACATTTGATGGAAATGGTTATAAATTTGAAATTGAATTCACTCGCACCATCTTCCCTGGTTATGAATTACTAAGTAAAGAGAACGCGAATAGAAATATTTCTTTCCCTGATATTAATATTGGTGATGACCTTGTCATCAATGAAAAGAAATGTGAACAAAAATTCACCCAACCACCGTCCCCATATTCTGAAGCCAAAGTTGTTAAGTTAATGGAAGAAGTTGGCATTGGTAGACCAAGTACATATGCATCGACGATTTCAACGATACATAAACGTGGTTATGTTACTAATGAAGGTGGCATATTAAGTGTAACAGAGCAAGGAAGCAAAACTGTTCATGTTCTCGGCAAATATTTCCCTGACATTATCGACGTTAAATATACTGCTGAAATGGAAAGTAGACTCGATGAAATTGAAACAGGAAAAAGCGAGAGACTTGATGTTCTTAACGAATTCTATGAACCATTCAATAAGGAAGTAGAAGAAGCTAAAGTCAAAATGTATAAAGACGAAGAAGAATTTCTTGATGAGAAATGTCCTATTTGTGGATCACCACTCGTGGTGAAAAAGAGCAAAAATGGTACATTTATTGGCTGTAGTAATTATCCAAAATGTGATTATGTTAAAAAAGAACCAAAGAAAGCCCCTGTTTATACAGGTGAAACATGTCCTGAATGCGGAAAGCCACTCGTTGAAAGAACTGATAAAAAAGGTAACAAATTTATTGCTTGTTCTGGTTATCCAAAATGTAAGTACATACTTCAAACACCTGTTGAAGTTAAAGAAGACCAATATGTTAAGGTTTGCCCAAAATGTGGTGGACACTTAATTAAAAAGAAAGGTAAATATGGTACATTCCTAGGATGTACGAATTATCCAACCTGTAATTACATGGAGAAAATTAAAAGAGGGAAACGGAAATAATTCCGTTTTTTTCTTACCGTGCGCATGATAAAATATTTTCATGATTGATTACCATGAATTTTTAACTTATCTACAATATGAAAGAAATTATTCCGCTCAAACTGTTAAAAGTTATCAATTTGATATTGAAAAGTTTCTTAAGTTTTTGGTTATTGAAGGCGAGACTATTGAAAATGTTGACGCCTTATTAATCCGTAATTTTTTAACTGAAGAACTTAATGACGGTATTAGTAAAAGATCGTGTAAAAGAAGGCTTTGTTCGTTAAGACATTTTTATAAATATTTAGTATCAAGAGGACAATTAGTGAATAACCCGTTCCTATTTATTCAAAGTCCGAAACTTGAAATAAAATATCCCCACGCATTATATAAAGATCAAATTATTGCTTTATTAAAAGCAAATAAGGATAGAGTAGATGAAATGGCAAAGCGTGATCAAGCAATATTAGAAATGCTTTATTATTGTGGTTTAAGAGCGAGCGAGTTAGTTAACGTTACTTTATCTGACATTAATATGAAACAACGCATTGTTAGAATAATCGGAAAAGGAAATAAAGAAAGAATTGTACCTTTTACTTTTGATTGCCAAAAGACTTTAGAGGATTATTTATTAAATCTAAGACCTATTCTCGCTAAAAAAGCTGATGTTGCTAATAGTTATTTCTTTTTAAATAGTGCAGGCGAAAAGTTAACAACAAGAGGTCTAGAATATATTCTAGACGCTATCGAAGAAAAGACAGGAAATTATGTTGGATTGCACCCCCACTTATTACGTCATACATTTGCTACACATTTATTAAATAATGGTGCTGATTTACGTGTTATTCAGGAACTTTTGGGCCACGAATCAATAAATGCAACTCAAGTTTATACGCATGTTTCAGAAGAAGCTAAGAAGGAAGCGTATTACAGCGCCTTCCCAAGAGCAAAGAAAAAATAATTAAAAATTATCTTGTTAATATTATCCCTTTTTGGTAAGATATACCCGCTCTACGTTGTAGAGACTACACACACTGCGGATTCAATTTCCATTGTGCAGAAAATATTTCTGAGGCGATTGTTAGAAACAGTGGAGGAACTAACATAAGGAGGCTCAAAAATGAGCGAAGAAGAAAAGAAAGTTGCAGTAGCAGAAGCTCCTGCAGAAGTGGCTGCTCCAGAGACTATGGAAGCAGTTATGCATGACCCAAATGCACCAATCATTACAATGAAAAAGCTTTTAGAAGCTGGTTCACATTTTGGTCACCAAACACGTCGTTGGAACCCAAAGATGAAGAAATACATCTATGGTGCTCGTAATGGTGTTTACATTATTGATTTAGCCAAAACAGTTGATTCTATCAATGTTGCATATGGCAAAATGAAAGAAATTGTCGAAGCTGGTGGTAAAGTATTATTTGTCGGCACTAAAGGACAATGCAAAGAAGCAGTTGAACAAGAAGCTTTAAGAAGTGGTAGTTTCTATATCAACAATCGTTGGTTAGGTGGTACCTTAACTAACTTCAAGACTATTCAAGGTCGTATTAGACTCTTAAAAGAACTTGAAAGACGTGAAGAAGAAGGAGAACTTGATCTTCTCCCAAAAACTGAAGCTGCAAACTTAAGAAAATTAAAAGAAAAATTAAACAGCAACTTAGCTGGTATTAAAGAAATGAGAAAGGTTCCAAATGCCTTATTCGTTATTGATCCAACTATTGAACATAACGCTGTTAGCGAAGCTATTAAATTAAATATTCCAGTATTTGCTATTTGTGACACAAACAGCAATCCTGAACTTGTCACTTATCCAATTCCAGCAAATGATGATGCTATCCGTAGTGTTAGCTTAATTATGGCTGTTGTTGCTGATGCTATTGTTGAAGCAAAAGGTGGACTTCCAGTTGTTGCCTATACTAAAGAAGAAGGCGAAGATGTCACTATGAAAGAAGTCATCAAACAAACAGATAAAGAAAATGCTGAAAAATTAGCTCGTATTCGTGCTGAAAGAGCAGCTAGACAAGCTCAAATTCAACATGAACAAGAATTAAGAACTGTAAGCCATGACAAAGCTAATGCTGTCATTGCTGAAGAAAAAGAAATCAAAGCTGAAAAGAAATCAGCAAAACCAAAAGCTCCAAAAGCTGAAAAACCAGCAAAAGCAACTGAAGAAGTGAAAGCCGAAGGTAACGAATAATGGCTGAGAGTTTAATTGATTTAATCAAAGTTTTACGTGAACGCACCGGCGCTGGCTTAATGGATTGTAAAGGTGCTCTTCTTGCTTGTGATAGCGACTTAGATAAAGCTACCGACTGGTTAAGAGAAAAAGGCCTTGCAAAAGCCGCTAAGAAAGCTGATCGTATTGCTGCTGAAGGTTTAGCAATCACTAAAGTTTGCGAAAAGTGCGGTTCTGTTGTTATCTTAGAAGTTAACTGCGAAACTGATTTCGTTGCTAAAGGTGATCAATTCCATAATTTCGTTGATGAAATTGCTGGTACAATTCTTAAAAATCACTGCAAAACCCTTGAAGAAGCTAAGGAATTAACAAAAGATTTATTAGCTGATGCTACTGTTAAGATGGGTGAAAAATTCGATTTAAGACGTTTCGTTATTATCGATAAAGCAGAAGGTGAAAATATTGGCACTTACATCCATATGGGTGGCAAGATTGCTTGTGCAGTTAAAGTTAAAGGTGGCGATGCTGAACTTGTTAAGAGCTTAGCAATGCACATCGCAGCAAACAATCCATCATATATTGAAATGAAGGATGTTCCTGCTAGTGAAATTGAACACGAAAGAGAAGTTCAACTTGAAACCGCTAAAAGCGATCCAAAATTAATGAGCAAACCTCAAGAATTCTTAACAAAGATTATTGATGGTAAAGTTAATAAACACTTTGCTGAAATGATTCTTATGAATCAAGCATTCTTAATGGATGATTCAAAAACCATTTCTCAAGTATTAGCTGAAAATAAAGCTACTATTGTTTCATTCGTACGTTACATGGTTGGTGAAGGAATTGAAAAAAGACACGATGACTTCGCTGCCGAAGTAATGAAGGAAGCAGGCAATAATTAATATTTAAAGGAACACCTTTCGGTGTTTCTTTTTGTAAAAAGGAGTTTCTTATGTACAAACGCATTTTGTTAAAGCTATCAGGTGAAGCGCTTGCAGATAAAAATGACAAATCTATCTTTGATAGTGATGGAGTTAAAAATATCGCTAATGTGATTAAATCATTAGTTGATAATGGTACCCAAGTTGGTGTCGTTATCGGCGCTGGAAATATATGGCGCGGTAAGTTAGCTGATTCACTTTCGTTGGAAAGAGTTCCTGCCGACTATATGGGCATGATGGGGACAGTGATTAACGCTGTTGCAATGTCGGGAGCGTTAAAGGTATTAGGTGTTAAAAGCATAGTCTTTAGCGCGATTAATGAAATTAAAGATGTCTGTGAATTTTATGATAAAGAAAAAGCAAAAAAAGCCTTTAATGAAGGTAATGTAGTATTTTTCGCAGGCGGTACAGGAAAACCATTTTTTACAACCGATACAGCGGCAACTTTAAGAGCGCTTGAAGTTGACTGTGATGCCATTTTAATGGCAAAATATGGAGTAGATGGTGTTTACGATAAAGATCCTAAAGTAAATAAGGACGCTAAATTCTTTAAAAACATCACCTATCAACAAGTGTTAGATTTAAAGCTTGGAGTTATGGATCTTTCAGCGATTGAACTTGTGAAAGATACTGACTTAGCAATTAGAGTGTTTTCAATGGAAGATGCCGATAACATTATTAAAGTGGTAAATGGCAGCGACATTGGTACAACCGTGAAAAGAGGATAATATATGGATGAAATCGTATTAGACGCACAAAAGAAGATGAATTCTTCTATAGAAGCATTAAAATCCAGTTTAACAACATTAAGAACTGGTAGAGCTTCTCCAGCGATGCTTAATGGAATTGAAGTTGATTATTATGGATGTCCAACTCCATTAAATCAAATATCGACAATTTCTGTTCCAGAACCTAGACAATTATTGATTAAGCCTTTTGATAAAAATGACGCTAAAAGCATTATTGAAGCAATTAATAAAAGTGATTTAGGAATTAACCCTATCAACGAAGGAACTCAAATTCGTTTGAATATACCGCCTCTAACAGAAGATAGAAGAAGAGATATCTCAAAACAAGCTCATAAATATGGCGAAGAAAGTAAGGTCGCTATTAGAAATATTCGTAGAGATTATATGGATTTAGTTAAGATCGACGAAGATATGAGTGAAGATTATCAAAAGAAAGTTGAAGAAGATATTCAAAAAGTTACTGATGAAGCGGTAAAACAAATTGATACAATTATCGCCGAAAAGGAAAAAGAATTGATGTCAATATAAGGAGTAGCAAAATACTCCTTTTTCTTTAGAAGTTTGCTTATTTTAATGACTACGCGAGCATAAGCGTGTATACTTTAAATATGGCAAAAGAAAAAAATAAGTTAGTACATGTAGCCTTCATTATGGATGGTAATGGCCGTTGGGCCAAAAAACGTGGTCTTCCTCGTACAGCTGGACATAAGGCTGGGTGTGATCGTGTAACTGATATATATGAAGAGTGTTTAGCGCAAGATATTAAAGTGATGTCGCTATACGCTTTTTCGACTGAAAACTGGAATAGGCCAGAAGCTGAAATTAAAAAGTTGTTTGGCTATCTTGAAACATTCTTTAAAAAAGAAATAGGTAGAATGCTTAAAGATGGTTCAAGAATCATTGCTAGTGGTGATATTACTAGGTTACCTAAAAAAACATATAACACTGTTGTTGAAGCTATTAATAAAACTAAAGACTGCAAGAACTTTACATTTAATATTTGTTTAAATTATGGTGGCAACCATGAAATAGTTAGAGCCGCTAAAGCGTTTGCGTTAGATGTTAAAAATGGTAAAGATATTGATTCCTTAACTATTGATAATTTTAATGATTACTTATATACAAAAGATTTGCCTCCTGTTGATTTGTTAATCCGCACAAGTGGTGAATTACGTACCAGCAACTTTTTGCCGTATCAACTTATTTATGCTGAAATGAGTTTCCCGAAAGTGCCGTGGCCGGACTTTACAAAAGAAGAATTTAGAAAATGTATTGATGAATATTATGGACGCGATCGTCGCTTTGGAGGAATATATGAAAAAGAGTAGTACAATTACAATTAACAAAGTGAATGAAAAAACTAAAGCTAATTTAAAAGTTAGAATTATTTCCGCTATTGTGGCCTTAGCAATTCTTGTTCCTGTTTTAATTTTAGGTGACTGGGCTTTATTTGTTTTTATGCTTTTTGCCCTTGCTGTTGCCTTGCTTGAAATTTTAAAATGCGCAAATAAAAAATATCCAATTTGGGCATACATTATTATGTTTATAATGTGCAGCTTAATTATGTGTTGGCCGCTTATAAGAAACTTATTTATTTTAGGTTTTAAAGGCAATATAAGTACACTAAACTGGCATATTTACAACGGTTTTGATAATTTGGTTGTTTCATTATTGCTATTTGTTGTTGCCTTGTTTGCGTTATTTTTTGTCGTAATGTGTACGGAAAACTTTACTGTTAGAGATGTTTGCTATCTTCTTACAATGAGCTTTATGATTTCTCTTGGTTTCCAATCTGTTATTTATATTCGTAGTATTCCAATGATTGGACAAACAGCTGATCCAAATTTAGGTTTTTATAATATTACAAATACATTTGAGTCGATGACCCCAATTGTATATTTATTAATCGCTACAATGATGACTGATACAGGAGCATATTTTATCGGTATCTTATTTGGTCATCGCAAAGTTAATGAGAGAATCTCGCCAAATAAAACATGGGCTGGATTCTTTGGTGGAATGATTGTTTCTACTATATTCTCATTTGCTTTCGGTATCACTTTAGCAGCGTGTAAAAAACCAATGTTAGCAATTTTTGATTTAGATCATTGGTATAACATTTTAATTCTTTCTATGTTAATTCCACCTTTTGCTACATTAGGTGACTTTGTTTTCTCCGCTATTAAACGTCATTATGGAATTAAAGACTTTGGTAATATCATGCCTGGCCATGGGGGAATATTAGATCGTTCTGATTCTTATATTTTCTCTGCATTAGTTATGGCTTTATTTATTAGTATTGCTATTTGGGCATCTAATGGGTTTACTACTTCAATTTTAATCTAATATGAAATCACTTGTTATTCTTGGCGCTTCTGGCTCAATAGGAACGCAGACTATTTCTATACTTAAAAAGAATCCTAAAGATTTTCTTCTTTTAGGTTTTTCAGTTGGAAGTAGAACTAGAATAATTAGTTCTTTAGTTTCATCTTTCCCTTCTATAAAAGCGATTTGTGTTAAAGATAATAAAAAGATTAACTACTATAGTAAAAAATATCCTAATATTAGATTCTTTTCTGGCGATCAAGGCTTATTAGATTTAATTAGTTACACTAAGCCTGAAATGGTTGTTAATGCATTGGTGGGCTTTGTGGGATTAGAACCAACATTATTTGCATTAGAACAAGATATTAAAGTTGCTCTCGCGAATAAGGAAGCTTTAGTAGTGGGTGGAGAACTAGTTAATAAACTACTTAGAGAAGGCCATGGAAAGATTTTCCCAATCGATAGCGAACATAGTGCTTTATGGAAATGTTTATCCGTCGATAGTGATAATGTAGATAAATTGATCATTACCGCTTCTGGTGGCGCTTTTAGAAAACTCAGTAGGGAAGAATTAGCATCTGTTACTCCCGAAGATGCATTAAAACACCCAACATGGAAGATGGGAAATAAAATTACCATTGACTGTGCGACGATGGTTAATAAGTCATTTGAAATAATTGAAGCTTATTATTTGTTTGGTTATAAATATAATCAAATCGAAGTACTTCTTCATGATGAATCATATATCCACTCGATGGTGAAATATAATAATGGTTTATATAGAGCGGATGTTAATAAACCTGATATGCGTAACCCAATCAAACACGCTCTTTATGAAGGGAAAAATGAATATAAAACTAATGTAGCTAATGATTATCATGATTTTGGTAATTATCATTTCCATAAATTTGATATATCTCGTTATCCAATGGTTGGTTTTGCTGATAAGGTTATTTGTTTAGGTGGATCTATTGGTGCTGTTTATAATGCCGCTAATGAAGTAGCGGTTTATGCATTTTTAAATCATGAGATTCCATTCCTTGCAATTGAAACTATTATTGAAAAATGTGTTTCATCACATAAGTTAATCAAGGATATTAATTATGATATTTTAGCAAAAATCGATGCAGAAACTCGTCAATTTGCGCGTAATTTAGTTAAGAAAGGAGAATTCTAATGGCTGTATTTCAAACTATTGGCTTTATCCTTTTATTCATTGTTTGTATTTCAATACTAATCATTGTTCATGAACTTGGACACCTTTGTACCGCAAAGATGTTTCATGTTTACTGCCTTGAATTTTCTGTTGGTATGGGACCAGCGTTCCTTCATAAAAAACGTAAAGATGGAGAAACATATTTTTCTCTTAGAAGTATTCCTTTTGGTGGATATGTCTCCATGTATGATAAAGGGGTTGAACTTCCAGAAGGATTAGTTGTTGATGAATCGCGTCAATTCTCTAAAATTGCAAAATGGAAAAGAGCGATTGTTCTTTTTGCTGGTGTATTCAATAATGCTATTTTAGCTTTAATTATCTTTTTCATTTCGGAAGCGTGCTTTGAACAAAAACAAATGTATCTTAACCTTATTGATGTTGAGGCTAATTCCGTAGCAGAAAAAGCGGGACTAACTTCTTTAGACACAATTAAAGTTGAAACTGTTAAATCGGGTGAAAATAGTTATTATGTTTTAGATAAAACTGCTTTTGCTACATACGAAGATAAAGTTGATGCATTAGCGGTTGTTCTTTCCACGAATGTTAATTCATACGATAAACGTAGCTACGATGATTATGTTTCTTATCATTTTATTGATAATGAAGGCACAATTTTGTCTGATACTTTAACTCCAACTGCTACTGGACTTGTTTCTGTTGATTTTGTTGTTACTGAAACTATAGGTAGCTTTTTATTATATAAATCTGGTAGTTGGGTTCAATTAAAACTTCATAGTGAACCAGTTATTAATCCACAATATGGTGATGCTTACGTTGATGATAATTCGAATATCTATGTTTGGGATAATACCAATTGGATTAGAAAAGATTTTATTTCTTCTACAACTTATCCAGAAACACCTAAAGAACTTGAATTATTCTATAATCCAGAATTTGATTTAGTGCCACATTATTTATCTCTTGGCATTACTGAAAATGATAAAGGTAAAGCATTTGAATCTATAGGCCTTTCATATCATTTAGAGGCTTACTATAACGATATTGGTACCGCTTTTAAACAAACATTTGTTGATTTTGGTCAATCTTCAGTAGCAATTGTTCAAACAGTTGCGAGCTTATTCTATTCCCGTGAAACATGGGGTCAAATTGGTGGCATAGTTTCTATTGGTGTACAAACATCCTCCATCCTTCAAAACATGGGGGTAGGAAAATTCTTATATGTATGGGGATTAATATCAGTTAACTTAGCAATTGTAAATCTATTGCCATTCCCTGGTCTTGATGGCTGGCAAATCTTAGTTATTGCGGTTGAGGCTATTGCCCATAAAGATATACCAGAAAAAGTAAAAAGTATTATGTCAATGATTGGCATTGCTCTTTTGTTTGCGTTTATGATTATTATATTAATAAAGGATGTAATTGGGTTGTTCTAGTATGAGCGAAAAGATGCTTCGTTTTTTAAAGAGTCTTAACATCGAAAATATCGATGATTTTGATCTTGAATTCGAAATGATTGGTTATGATAGATTTAATCCTAAACAACTTAATATGGTGATTGTTAAAGATTCACCATGGGTTTATTCATTTTTAAATGAATTCGTTAATAATCTATCTAACATTACTTATAAATACAAATTATCTTTCTCTTATATTCATCATCCAATTTTTACCGATGTAATTAGTTTATTTGAGCAGTGGCATGAATCTATTTATCATATTCCTTCAAAGGTAAATATTTTACCAACCCAAATAGAAGGAAACTTAATATTTGAATATCCAGATGAAGAAACTCAAACTAGAGAAGCTAGTATTGTAAAAGATTTTAAAGACTTACTTAATTTTATTAATTACGATTTTGTTATTACTGAAAAGTTAATGGAAAAAGAAGACACTGTTAATTTAACAAAAAGAGAACTTAATAAAATTAATAAAGAGGCTATCAAAGTCTCTGCTGAAAGTTTTGAAGAACTCCAAGAAGGAAACGAAGAATCAAATCGTGAAGACGCTAATAAGATTGAAGCAGAAGAACGTCGTACACCATTAATGGAGATTGAAGAAGAAATTCTTGAAGTTATGCGTAAGAATAAAATCCAAATGGATAGAGAACGTGAGCGTGTAAGAAGAAATAAGCGTGGTAACTATACCCCAATCGATAATATTGATAGCATTAATGAAAATAGTAATAGTGTTGATTTTGACGCCTCAATATTCTCCATTGAAACAAAAGAATATCGTGGCAAGATAAGATTAACTCTTGGCGTTAATGATAATTTTGGTGGTGCAATTCACGTTACTATGTATTCAAACTCAATTGTTAATGCTGATTTTATTAATAATTTAAAAGTTAAAACAAATGTTCGTATTCGTGGTGTTGCTTATGTTGATGATTTTACAAAGCAATTAACCATTCAAGGACACTTTATAGATTTATTACCTCCTGATACTCTTCCTGTTGATGAAGAAGAGGTAAAAAGAGTTGAACTACATTTACACTCCAACATGTCTAATCAAGACGGCATTACTAATATGGGTGATTATGTTAATTATGCTAAGGCTCTTGGCCATAAAGCTATGGCTATTACTGACCATGGTGTTGTGCAATCTTTCCCTGATGCTCAAAATGCCGCTAATGGCAAAATTAAGATGCTTTATGGTTGTGAGTTTTATATGATTGAGGACTCGCCAAAATATATTAAAAACCCTGTAAATATCAAACTTTCAAAGGCAAATTACGTTGTTTTCGACTTAGAAACAACAGGTTTAAGTTGTCGATATGATCGCATTATGGAATTTGGCGCTGTAAAAGTTAGTCAAGGTGTTGTTATTGATAGATTAGATATTTTAATTAATCCAGAAATGCCTATTCCACCAAAAATTACAGAGATTACCGATATTACAAATGAAATGGTTATGGGACAACCTACAATTGCTGAAGTAATGCCTAAATTATTGCAATTTATTGGTGATGCTATTTTGGTGACACATAACGCGGAATTTGATACTTCATTTATGCAAGAAAGTCTTGCAAGATTAGGCTTACCTTTATTAACTAATCCGGTTGTTGACTCTCTTTGGCTATCGAGATATTTATTCCCTGAATCAAGTAGACATTCCTTAGGAGCTTTATGTCGTACACTTGAAATTGAATATAGAGAAGACGAAGCTCACCGTGCTGATTACGATGCTGAAGTTTTAAATAATGCTTGGCAAGCAATGATTGAAAGATTATCGCGTGCTAATCCAAATATTACTCATAGTGATTTAGAAAAACTTGAATTACCAAATACTTATTATAATCATTACCGCACAAATCAATGTTTACACGTTGTTGCTTTAGCCAAGAATATGGCAGGGATTAGAGATTTATATGAATTAGTTTCTATTTCTCATATCGAGTACTTCTCAGAAGTTCCAAAAATTCCACGTAAAGTTTTAGAAAAGTTTAGAAGCAATTTATTACTTGGATCCGCTTGTTTTAATGGTGAGGTTTTCCAAACCGCGAAAGACTATACTTTAGAAAAATTAAAACAAGTAATGTCATTTTATGATTATATTGAAGTTCAACCTCCAGAAAACTACTCATATCTTGTTAATATGGATGAAATTAGCCAAGAACAAGTATTTAGTTTATTAAATGATATTATTTCTACAGCTGAACAAATTGGTAAACCTGTTGTTGCTACTGGTGACGTACATTATTTGACTCCTAAAGAAAAAATATTCAGAGATGTTTATATCGATTCACAAGCAGTTGGAGGAATTAACCATCCTCTTAATCCATATTCAAGGGTTAAACGCGGTAAGAAATTCCCTAATCCTGATCAACATTATCGTACAACACGTGAAATGCTTGATTGTTTTAACTTCCTTAGTGAAGAAAAAGCCTATGAAATTGTTGTTAAAAATACCAACATGATTGCTGACATGATTGAGGAAGTAAAACCTGCTCCAAATGATCACTTATATACGCCATTTATTGAAGGTGTTGATGATTTGTTAAGGAATATGTGTTACGACAAAGCACATAGCATTTATGGAGACCCTCTTCCAAAAGAAATTCAAAATCGTTTAGATCGTGAATTAAATGGTATCATTGATAATGGTTACGCGGTTATTTATTATTTGGCTCACCGCTTAGTTAAAAAGACTAATGAAGATGGTCATATTGTTGGTTCTCGTGGATCTGTTGGTTCTTCTTTTGCTGCCACTATGGCGGGAATTACAGAAGTTAATCCGCTTCCTCCGCATTATATTTGCCCTAAATGTCATAAATTAATTTGGGGTAAAGATATTGGTAGTGAATGCGCGAGTGGGTATGATTTACCTGATATCAATTGTCCTGATTGTGGCACTCCTATGCATCACGATGGACAAAATATTCCTTTTGAAACATTCCTAGGATTTAATGCTGATAAAACTCCAGATATTGATTTGAACTTCCCTAGTGATTATCAAGCTACGGCTCACGAATATACTAAAGTATTAGTTGGTGAACATAACGTATTTAGAGCAGGTACAATTGAAACTGTTGCGGACAAGACTGCTTTTGGTTTTGCACGTGGCTTTATTGAACGTAGTGGTATTGATCCTAATACATATCCAAAAGCAAAGATTGAGTATCTCGCTAGTGGCTGCCAAGATGTAAGACGTAGTACAGGTCAACACCCTGGTGGAATTGTCGTGGTTCCAAATGACCATAAAATCTATGATTTTACTCCAATTCAATACCCTGCTGATGATAAAGAAAGTAAATGGATGACTACCCATTTTAACTTTGAAAAGATTCACGATACATTATTAAAACTTGATATGCTTGGTCACGTTGACCCATTAGCGTTAAAGATGATGTGTGATTTAACTGGCGTTGATCTATATTCAATCCCATTTAATGATCCTAAAGTATTATCGTTATTTTCTAGTGCAGAAGCACTTGGAATGAAACATGATTACTTGGGTTGTAAAACAGGCGCAATTGCTCTTCCTGAATTCGGTACTGAAATTACTAGAAAAACTCTTGAAGCTACAACCCCTAAGACATTCTCTGATTTAGTTATTATTTCTGGATTAAGCCATGGTACTGGTGTGTGGGCTGGAAATGCTGATGAATTAATTAAATCTGGACAAGCAACATTACAAACTGTTATTGGATGTCGTGATGATATTATGACCTATTTGATTAGTAAGGGTATTGATCCATTTGTCTCATTCACAATTATGGAAACTGTCCGTAAGAAAAATAAATTCTTAAAACAAGAACAGATTGATGTCATGAAAGCAAATAATGTTCCTGATTTCTACATCAATTCTTGTAATAAAATTGAATACTTATTCCCTAAAGGTCACGCCTGTGCTTATGTCATTATGGCTGTAAGAGTGGCATATTTTAAGCTATATTACCCTCTAGAGTTCTATGCAACATTCTTTAGTGTGCGTACTGATCAATATGAAATTTCAACGATGATTAAAGGCGAAGTGGCAATTAAAAATCGTTTGGATGAATTAAAGATTAAAGACCACACAAAAGGTGAAAAACTTAGTGTAAAAGAAAAAGAATTAATTAAAACATTAACTGTATCATTAGAAATGTATCAACGTGGTTATTCTTTCTCTAATATCGATATTATGAAGAGCGATGCAACAAAATTTATTGTTGATAAGGAAAATAAATGTTTAATCCCATCATTTATCACCATTGATGGATTAGGAGAAAATAACGCTCAAACAGTTATTGATGAACGTGTAAAGGGACCATTTACATCTAAAGAAGACTTACAACGTAGAACATCTTTGTCTTCTACAAATATATCTGACTTAGATAGATTAGGAGCATTAGCAGATTTAGGAGAAAGCGATCAACTATCTTTATTTGATTTTGGTTTATAATCGGGAAGTAGCGCAACTTGATAGCGCATCTGGTTCGGGTCCAGAAGGCTGTGGGTTTAAATCCCATCTTCCCGACCATCTAGGAAAATTATGAAAAAAGTATTATTTATTGGCGGTCAACTTGCTTGTGGTAAAACTACTTTAGCAAGAAATCTTTGTAATGAACTAAAAATTGATTTCTTTTGTAAAGATATTTTTAAAGAAAGTTTATGTGATGTAATTGGTTTTACTAATCGCGAAGAAAATCTTCGACTCAGTCGAGGAGCTTTCTATATGTTTTGCCATATTGCAGAACAATATATTAATAACGGTGAATCTTTAATATTAGAAAGCAATTTCCGTCAAGAAGAATTAGATAGACTTTATAAAATGTTTTCTGACGCTAATTACAAAGTTATCTCTATTGTGCTATACGGAGAAGAAGATGTCTTATATCGAAGATATATTAATAGATTTCAAAATGAAAATAGACATCGAGCTCACGCTAACTTTGAAACGAAAGAAGAATTTGCTACGTACAATAAAAATGTGAGCAAAGTAAATTATCCTGGAAAAGTAATTAAACTTGATGCTACTGAATTTATATCTTCTAAGGTAGTATTATCTTATTTGTAGAGTAATATAATTCTTCTTTAGAAGGGTTTTATTAATATATAAAATGTATTATACTATCTCCGTATGGGCGAAAGTATAGCAGCTGAACAAGTAACAAGAAAAGCAGGGCCATTCGAAAAAAGAATTCATGAAGTGGATTTTATTCGAGGCATTTTAATTTTGATTGTTTTATTCGATCACTTGATGAATGCTTTTTGTACTCACAATAGAACTTGGTTTGAAATTACTGGTTTTAATTGTTTTTATGAAACAGCCAAAAATTTACAGTGGTATTGGGATTCGTGGGCTAGAGCGATTACTCGTTATGTTTGTTTATTTGCCTTCTGTTTTGTTAGTGGTTTAAGCTGTTCTTTTTCTAGAAATAACTGGAAAAGAGCAGGTGAAATGATTGTTTTATGGTTCGTTATCTTTATTGGTGGAAGAATTATTTCTGCTTCTAAAGTTGTCGATTTTAGCACTTGCATTGATTTCAATATCATTGGCGTTCTTGCCTTTTCTACTTTGTTTTATTGTTTTGTTCAAAATCAATCTTGGAAAGGTAAACTTGCTTGTTCATTATTATGGTATTTAGCTTCTACTGTATTGTTATATATCTTAAAGGCTGTTCCTAATATTGATAAAGTGTATTGCCCATTCCTATTTGATCCAAGCTTAATTGGACAACCTCAAGCGGACTGGATGCCATTACTCCCTTATATTTTCTTTTTCTTCCTTGGTGCAACATTAACAACTATCATCTATAAAGAAAAGAAACCATTGTTTAAGCGTAGAGAATTTGAAAGACCTATTTGTTATGTTGGTAGACATACATTATGGATTTATTTAGGACATCAAGCTGTAATTATTCCTGTATTTATGGCAATTGATGCGATTGTGAAGGCTATTTATGGTGGACATTAATTTTACTTTGTATGAAGATTTCGCTAAACACGCTAAAGCTAAACCTAATGATTTAGCCTTATACTATAAAGGCAAAATAATTCGTTTTGGTAAGTTATTAAAATTAATCGATAAAATGGCTAATGTCCTTACCTATAAATTAGGGGTTAAGGCAGGAGATATTGTTTTAGTATCACAACCAAATATTCCAGAAGTAATTATTGTTACTTTTGCTTTAAATAAAATTGGCGCAATAAATAATCTTGTCCATCCATTCACCCCATATAACCAATTAGTGAATATTTTTAAAAGCACAAAATCAAAATTGGCAATTTTATTCGAACAAAGAGTCGCTAAAGAAGTTGAAGCTTATAGAGATTTTCCTGGCAAGGTGGTTGTTACAAGAATTGAAGATTATTTACCTTTAGGTAAAAAGATTATTTATCACACATTCATGAACCGCGCGATTAGACGCAAACTTGGGAAGTGGCGTGGTAAATTTGATGGATTTGATTATTTATGCAAATATAAAGCTAGTCATTCAAGAGTACCTCTTGTTCCTAATGATAGTAAAAAAGTCGCTATCATGCTTCACAGTGGTTCAACTACTGGTGAACCTAAAACAATATGTTTAAGTAACGATTCATTTAATTTTATTAATGCTCATAGTTATGAATTTGTTTCTTTGCCATATGAAGAAGTTAGAAATAAATTTATGCTATCTGTTTTACCTAGCTTCCATGGATTTGGTTTATGTATGACTATGCTTGCTCCACTTTGTAGTGGATTTGGAAGCGCTCTTATACCAAAGTTTTCCAGTAAAGATGTCGTAGAAGCAATGAACAAAGTTAAGATTTTTTCTATGTGCGGTATTCCAGGAATTTATGAAGGCTTATTGCAAGATCCAAAATTCACTAATAACAAGAGATTAAAATATTTACATATTTGTTTTTCTGGTGGCGATTCTATGTCCCCAACATTAAAGAAACGTTGGGATGAAGCAATGAAACAAAATGGCTCTGTTTGCCAATTATTTGAAGGATATGGTTTAACAGAAGCAATTGCTGTTAACTGTGTAAATACTTTCGCACATAATAAATTAGGTTCTATTGGATATCCTGGTACTGACTTTGATTTTATTATCATTGATGAAGATGAAAATCATTTACAAAGGGGAGAAATAGGCCAGATTTGCATTAAATCGCCTGCAACAATGCTTCATTATTTCAATAACGAAGAAGCAACTAAAAAAACATTTACTAAAGATGGTTATCTTAAAACTGGCGATCTTGGATATATCGATGAAGATGGATTTATCTTCTTTAAACAACGTCAAAAAAGAGTGATTAAAGTTTCTGGCGTTGGTGTCTTCCCTAGTGAGATTGAACAATTAGTCGGTAGTGTACCTGGAGTTACTAATTGCTGTGCGATTTCTATCCCTGATCCTAAACTTGTTCATGCGGTTAAATTATTTGTTGTTGCTACTTATTTTGATGAAGAAGGAATGCGACGCACAATTATGGATACATGCCGTAAATATTTAATTAGATGGTCTGTTCCTAAAGAAATAGAATTTGTAAAAGAATTACCAATGACTATGCTTGGTAAGGTTGATTTTAATAAGCTTCAAATAGCTGAGGATACTAAAAGAGGATTACTAAATGAATAAGAAAGAATTTCTTATTCCTTTTTTAACAATAATTTTAGCTTCGTGTTCAACTAGTGTATCTAGTTCAACTTTTGTTAGTGAATCAAGTTTAAGTTTTTCTAGCGAAAGCGTTATTTCATCTTCTTCAATTGATTATCCTGCTGATTTATGGGACTTAAGTCAAAACAATCTCCGCGTAGGTGTAAAGACGGTAAACTTTTATAATATTAACGATCTTCATGGCGCGACTGAATTTGATAATGACTATTCGATAAATGAACCAGGATTATTTAAACTTACTACATATTTAAAAAATGAAAAAGAAAAAGATAAAGCCGGTTTCTTTCTTACAAGTACTGGTGATATGTGGCAAGGTGGCGCAGCTAGCAACATTACAAAAGGTAAATATGTATTAGATTGGATGAATGAATGCGGATTCTCGGCAATGGCAATTGGTAACCATGATTTTGATTGGAAAGTGGAAACCATTATTGATAATCAAGCCTACGCACCTAACATACCTTTCTTAGCGTGTAATATTGTTGATGAAATAACTAAAGAAGCAGTTCCATGGGCTCTTCCATACACAACTGCAACTGTACGAGGCGTACATATAGGCGTTATAGGTGCAATAGGAGAAGGCTTAACTAAAGATATTGTTTCTTCTAATGTAAAAGGTTTATCTTTTGATAATCCAACTCAATATGTAATTAAACACGCTAAATACTTAAAAGAACATGGCGCAGATTTAATTTTATATTTACAACATAATGATATGAATTCTAAAGGTAGTGGAGCGGAAAATTTTGATAAGTCTTTATATGAATATGTTGATCTATGTTTTGCGGGTCATTCACACGCTAAAAACGATGTATTAATTTCATATAATGGAAAGAAAATCCCTGTAATTCAAGCATATTCTAACGGAAAAGACGTTGGATTTATTAGAATGAAGTATGATTTTACAAATAATAAAAGCATCTACGATTCTAAAAATATTCTTGATACTCGCGCTAATACTATCTCAAAGTTAAATGATGATGAAGCCACTGTTAAAATCTATGATAAATATGCGGATATAATTCATTCCATAACTGATAAGGTGGTAGGCTATACTGATTCAACTTTAGAGCGCTTTGGAGAGCTCGAAAGTTTAGCAATCAA
The DNA here is from genome assembly GCA_045615545.1 of Bacilli bacterium. Classification (GTDB taxonomy): domain Bacteria; phylum Bacillota_I; class Bacilli_A; order RFN20; family CAG-826; genus SIG220. The sequence goes on from JAZLFA010000030.1 coordinate 37,129, forward strand.
GTATTCTTACGTGTTTTATCAAAACGAGTGTGAGAGAGAGGAAAAAATCGCATTAGTGAAATACAATAATTCCCGTGCCGCCATTCCTAAAGGCAATATCACCTATGGTCAAGTTTATAAATCGTTTCCATTTGATAATTATATAGTCGTACTTAAGGTAAAAGGTGCCTTCTTGTTAAGCAATAATTATTTTATGCAATATTATCAAGAATATGATTATTATCCTAATGGTAATAATATTGATAAAAATGCTGATTATTTTATTTTAACTATTAACTTTATAAGCGAGAAATATGATTATATGGCTTATGAAACAAACCCATCAATGCATTATGACATTGTTTATACTAACGTTACTGAAGATGCCTATCCTCGTAATATTATTTCAAAATACCTTTATTTAGATTATCCTATTATATAAATGTGGCTATGGCGGAACTGGTAGACGCGTTAGATTCAGGTTCTAATGAGTAATCATGGGGGTTCAAGTCCCTCTAGCCACACCAAAAAACAATTGTTATTATTTGATTAATTATTTATAATTCTATTCGTCGCCCGTATGGTGGAATTGGTAGACGCAATGGACTCAAAATCCATCGGTTAACAGCCATGTCAGTTCGAGTCTGACTACGGGCACCATATCGTTAAAAAGTGCAACCCCCTAAAAAAGGTTGCTTTTTTTACATCTAAATTGTAAAAATTATTACCGTTTGATATCATATTTTCATGGTAAAAGTTAATGACTATATTTCATACGATCCTGAAATCCACTTTCATACAAAAGCAAGCGAAAGATATATTTCTGTGCAAATGAAATATAAAACAGGTGGCGTTTTTGATGGTTGGATTCCTATTGAATATAGGAGAACAGGATTAAATTTGCAAACCGAAGATGAAATTAAGCAGTATTTAATTAAGATTTACGATTTTTTAAATCCTAATTTATATAAAGAGTGGTTAGAAGATCAAAAAGAATTTTGGGATTCAAAACCTAATGCGGGTGTTACAAAAGATGTTTTTGACAAAATATGTTCAGGCGAATGGATTTGCATTGGATGCAAAATTAACAATGGTAACTGGGCTCGCAGATTCCAAGATTTAAAAGAATATGGATATACATTTGCGACAAAAACACCAGTGAATTGTCCAATTTGCAAGAAAAAAACAACTTATGTCATGTGCATTCATTTGCCAAGATACAATGATATTGATGGCAATGGGTATGAAACTTGGTCCAACCAAATGAGAAAAAGAATCCTTAATTTGTTAGGGAATTATGATGCATATGAAGGGAAAGTAAGCCAAAATTTATTACCTGATCATAAATTCTCCGAAATACGATGGGATGATAAAACAAAAGGATCAAATCCCGAATCGATGTCTGATGATGAAATCAAAGCTAAATTTCAGTTAGTTTCTAATCAAAGAAATCAACAAAAAAGAGAAGTTTGCAGAAGATGTTTTCAAACCGGTGAAAGACCTTCTATGTTTGGAATCGAATTTTTCTATAAAGGAACAAATAAATGGAATAAAGATATTCCTCAAAAAGGCAAAGAAGCTGAAAAAGGCTGTGAAGGATGCCCTTGGTATGATATGGAAAAATGGCGTAAAGAACTTATGAAAGCTCTTGATGATTTAAAGAAAAGATATGGTGATTAAACTTGAAAAGTTTAATCATTTTTGTTAAAATAAAATCATGAAAATTGGTAGTGTATGTTCAGGAATTGAAGCTGCAAGTGTTGCTTGGTTGCCACTTGGTTTTAAGTTTGAATGGTTTTCTGAAATTGCAGAATATCCATCTAAGGTTCTAAATCTTAAATATCCAAATATTCCAAATTTGGGAGATATGAATTTTATTCCCGAAGGATTAGCTAAGAAAAAAGTTCGTTCACCAGATATTTTATGTGCAGGCACTCCTTGCCAAGCTTTTTCTTTATCTGGATTGCGTAACGGACTGAATGATGAAAGAGGTAATTTAACACTAAAATTTGTTGATATTGTTAATGCTAATGATGCAATAAGAGAAAAAAATGGCGACAATAAAACAATAGTTTTTTGGGAAAATGTTGAAGGTGTTCTTTCTGATAAAACAAACGCTTTTGGCTGTATGATTTCTGCACTTGTTGGTTTAGATGAAGCGATAATCAGAGATAAATGGCCAACAGCAGGCTATTTAAAAGGGCCTAATAGAGTTGTTGCGTGGAGAGTACTTGACGCAAAATATTTTGGTGTCCCTCAACAAAGGAAGAGACTCTATTTAATTTCTGCAGATTTGAAATCGCATCCTGAAAATGTTCTTTTTGAAGAATTTAGTGGAACAAAGCATTGTTTTCCTAAAAATGCTTTAGTTTTTGAAAAAGATGGACATAAATTTGAAGTTTTTCGTGAATATACAGACTGTCTATATTCTGCATATGGCACAAAGTGGAATGGCAATGCACCGGCTTTTAATGGTTCTTTATTTGTAGTTCAAGACGGAAGAATTAGAAGACTTTCCCCATTAGAAACTGAAAGATTAATGGGATTCCCTGATAATTATACTTATTCAGAAAAATGTAAAAAAACTTGTCGATATCAGGCTACTGGAAATTCTTGGGCAGTACCTGTTGTTAAAAAAATTGGTGAAAATTTAAAAGAGCATCTTTATGATACAGAATCAATTTTCGAAGATAAAAATTTATCAGATTTTCTAATAGAAAATGAATCATATAAATTATATTTATTAGACTCAAAAAAAGTTAATTGCTTAAATGTTTCTGATATACCAAATAAGCCTGTTTATGGAAATATGTATGATATTGTAGATTCTAACGCACCCGAAGATATTTATATTTCTCCTGTTGGATGTTATGGAATGATTAGAAGAAAAAACGAAAGACACATAAAAATGAATAAAAGGCTTGAAGAAGTCCTTATTGATAATTCAAAAAGCATGAATTCTGAGGAAATAGAAGAAAAATCAAGAAGGCAAAAACGTGGAAGGTTCAGTAATTAATTTCTTTACTTTTTAAATCTTTGATTTATGTTCGTATACTACAAGGAGGTAGTCGTATGGACTCAAAAATTAAAGAACAACTCTTAAAAATGAAAGAGCAGGGATTCTCGTATCGGAGGATTTCTTTTCTTTTGAACATTCCATTAAGTAATGTAAAAAGCACAGTTCTTAGAGCTAGAAAAGCACCGGTAAAGAAGATTTATTGTAAAACCTGTGGTAAGTATGTAAAACAACCAAAAGGTAAGAAAGAAAAGAATTTCTGTAGTGATAAATGTCGCATTAAATGGTGGAATGCTCATAAGGATTTAATTAAACATTCAGATCCTGTTTATAAGAAATGTCCAATATGTGGCAAAGTTTTCGTTACTTATAAGAGCCAAAACAGAATTTATTGCTGTAGAGAATGCTATAGGAGAGCCAAATGGGTAAAACAGACGAATATTTTCACCGATTAGAAGATTATGTTTTATCGATGCTTATTGTAAAAAGAATGCTAATAGAGAATGTGATAACTAAACAAACCTACTCTCAAATGGAAAATGAACTTGCAAAAGAATTTAATGTCAAAAATAGTCTAGCAAGAGATGCTTTTAAACAAATAATTAAATAATCGTCTATCAAATCATTACTTTTTGTCCATTAACTATCAGGAGGTAGTCAAATGGACTCAATACATAATAAAGTGCTATCGCTTTATAAAAATAAGATGTCTGCTAGTGATATAGCTTTTATCTTAGAAATCTCGGTAGCGGCAGTAGAAAATTACATCAAAGATTTGGAAGAAGAAAATGAATTCCAATACTGTGAAAACTGCGGAAAAAGAATGGTTTCGATTAAAGGAAAAAAGAAGAAACGTTTTTGCTGTGACAAG
>JAZLFA010000031.1:0-3401 GCA_045615545.1 Bacilli bacterium
AAGAGGCGTGTGAAGATAAAGTAAAAGAATTAACGACGGCAACTTTACGTTGTATTGAAGTAGAAGAAGTTAAATCTGGTACTTGTGCGATATGTGGCAAGAAAGGCAAATACATTGCCTATTTTGCAAAAGCTTATTAAACTTTATTTCTTTTGTGATAATATAATTAAGCACTTACGGAGTAGTACCCAAGAGGCTGAAGGGGAAGGATTGCTAATCCTTTAGATCGGGCAACCGGTGCAAGGGTTCAAATCCCTTCTACTCCGCCAGAATACAAGGAAAGAGGCACAGCCTCTTTTTTTATGTTCGGCACAAAGATATAATAAAAATGTAATCAGTTAGTACATTTGCATTAATGTTTTTTGCCTAATATTAATTCTAGATGTTTTCTAAATTTTAAATTGTTAGTTGGTAAGATTGAAAATCTGTTTTCTTTAAAGTCTTTAATAAAAAATTTAATCCTTGTATTTGCTGTTGATATGCATTTAATTTCTTTCTTTGATAAATGACCTGAAACCAACAATATTTCTTTATTATTTAGCAGTTTTTCATAAATAAGAGTTGCTTCTTCGCACACTTCAACAATGAAAGTATCCATTATGCACTTACGCGTGGTATTTACAATATCACTAGCGATTTTATCAGATTCCGTCTCCCTCTTATCTGTATATTTAAAATATAAATTTGTTGATTTTTTTATAAAATCCATTTCGTCCTTAAAATCAAAATCAAAAATAGTCTCTTTGCGTAATGCATCGCAAAGGCTATTCAATTCTTTAATAATTTCCTTTGCTACCTTTCTCGCATCTTCTAACATTATTTTTTTCTCGTCTAATATTTTTGCTACTGAAATTAAATCTATGAGCACGGCTAAAGTAATTGAGCCAAGTAAACTTGAACCGATGGACATTAGCACTACTCTGGTATTTATATCTATTTTGTTATTCCAGTATAGTGTCACTAAAAGTATACTTGCAGTTAATAAAATGATGTAAAGTGTAACCTTTAAAATTCTAATCCTTTTCATTTTTAAAATTCTCCTATATATTGTACTGCATTTGCATTATAGTATTTTGTTAATACACTTAATTTAGCATAAAAATGAACCGACAAATGTCGGTTTTAATAATATATAGAACACAATATATAAAATATATTATTAAACTTTACAATTTTGACAAATATTTATATATACTTGACATTTTGGTAAATATTATCTATAATTTGAAATATGGAAAATAAAATATTCTTCGAAAATATAATTTATCTAGCCAAATCTAAAGGAATTAGATTGGGTGATCTTGAAAAGGCCTGTGGGGTAAGCCCTGGCTACTTTTCTCGTATTAGTAATTCTGAAGACAAAGATAAAATGCCTAATTTGCAATCTGTCATTAGAGCGGCTAGAAAGCTTAATGTATCAATCGATTCTCTTATTATGAATAATTATGCTTCATTGAGTGAAACAGAGTCTTTTATTGTCAAAATGATAGAAAAGATTATCAAAAGGACACAATTAGGAGAATTGCAATGGGAAAGACAATTTAAAGGCGATGCAGAAGAAGAAGCTAGAAGCAACTACCACCCCCTGCTAGAAGATGTGACTGGAATGGGAATGGTTATATACAAAACTAAATTAACTGATAAATACTGTAATTTAGATGATGATGTTTATTTCCTTCGTGACAAGTTTGATAAAGTTTATTACATTGCAAGAGCTCGTTATACAGATAATACTATCGAGACTAAACAATGTATCATCTATGAATTGAAATTGGATGATGACTCATCTGATCCAAAATTAATTTGTTATTCAAAATTTGATAGTCCAGAAATCATTAAAGAAACAATGCGTAATCTTTTTGAAGCAGCCAGAGCTTCTTCCAAACATTTAAAACTTGATGAGAACATTAAAACAAGTTTATATTCGTTAGCTGGTGAACCAGATCTTGAGTTCGAAAAGATTTTTGAAAAAAAAGGAGGCAAAAAATAAAATTGAAAATTTTAGGAAACTAAAAACCCAAATCACTGCAATGATTTGGGCTGAACATGCTTGAAGCATCTCCAATTAGTATATTAGCATGTTCGACTATTAAATTCCATTTTTGGAAAAGGAGGGCATGCTAATGTCTAAATATAATTTCGATCACCCAGTAAATGATTCCTTCCAAGCTTATCTAGTGGAAGGAGCAAAATTTACATCAATTGAAGAATATCCAATCATTCGACCAGATATGGTTCCTACTGAACCGCCTGAAAATGTTATGGCTTTTAATGAAGCGATTAATTATAAAGGAGATTTAAGCAAAACTGCTATTTATTTCTTTTGCCCAGATGCTACATTTGAGCGAATAAGAAGAAATCCAAGAAAATACATTTCGTTTTTCAAAAGAACAGCCGGAATTTTTGGTTTCGATTTCTCAGTTCATAGTGATATGCCCATTATTAAACAAAAGTCACAGATGAATGATAACCTTTCATTAGCATTCTTTTATGGAAATTTTGGGATACCTATTTATCCTGCCCCACGAGGAGGCGCTGATTCAATTAATGATGAATATCTAGCTGCCTTCCCAAAAAACACTTTGTTGGTATTAGGAGTACATGGTTTCATAAAAGAAAAATGGCAAAAACATGAATGGTGCTATTGGATTAACAAATTAATTAATGTATGTCAGCCAACTGGATTTATTGTGGTGGGGCATTTAAATGGTGAAATTTTTAATGAGTTTAAAGATAAAGTTCGCTTTTATCACTTCGAAACTCTTATAGATAAAAGAAACAAGAAGCGAAAGGAGGTGACTAATTATGGCAACTAAAGGTGCTAGTTATTTATATGGTAATACACGTGGTTCAAATGGTAAAGGCGTTCCGTCAGCTCATATTAATTATCAATATGCAACAGCTTTTAATAAATCTACATTGAAAGGGCATTATAACGATCATGGGAGCGATTTCGGTGTTGCGAGTGCACGACAATATGAAGAACATGCTATTCATTTTGCTAACTCGGTAGATAGAAAAAACTATGAAAGCTTTATTGATAACAACGGAACAACCTATAAATATAGTAGAACGAGTAATAGTTTGTGTTTGATAAAAAAGAATGGCATTATAATATCATATTATAAACCGAAGGGTGGACGCTCTTATTATTTAAAAGAAAAAGCGAGGAAATCAAGATGAATAAAGAAGTAAAACAAATTAAACCAATGATTTGTCCAGTATGTGGTAAATTTTATTTTCCCGAATTAAGCGAATCTGATATTGAAAGCGGTGATACGCCTAATACGGTACAATGTACACAGTGCGGTTGGTTTTATGATTTAGAACAAACAAATAATCCGAATTTAGAAAATCAAGCCAATAAGTTGTCGTTAAATCAATTTAAAATCCAGTATCAA
>JAZLFA010000032.1:0-53883 GCA_045615545.1 Bacilli bacterium
CGATAAGATAATCATAATGTTGTTTTTTCATAACATATTTACTATACCAATTTAGTTGGTAGTAATAAACACTGAGTGTTTTTTGTTGAGTAATAATCTAGAAAGTTATCTCGTTTATGGTAAGCAACTAATCATCATTAAAACTTAAGCTGTAACAAATACGGGGCAAAAGAATCTGCTAATGAATGAAAATATCCAGGAATTAAAATACCACTACTTACGAACGGTCGAATAGGTTTAAAATTTACCATCATATAAACCATTGCAACTTTAAAACAATGTACATCTATTGTTGCTTCGTTAGTAAAACTATCTCGAAATAATACATTAGCGCCATTTTTATGTTTTGACAAATAATTGATAAATTTTACTTCCTTGGGTTTATTTGATATAAAATCATTGTAAAATTTGTTTCTAAAATCAGCACCATAAACGAAAATTGACCAAGCGATAAATAATTCCGCACACATAAAATCAAGTGGCCTTTTCTCGTTATTTGGGTAAGCTAATTTATCTACCAACATTGTTTGATTAATTATTTTGCAAATATTTCTTATCCTAAATCCTTCAAACATATTGGTCAGAAAACCATATATCTCTTGTTCACTAAACCCTCTAGTAGGTGGGCCAAAAGCATTTGAAAAGTCTGAAAGCAAACATTCATAATCATCAGAATTTTCACCACAACTTAACTTATAGGAAAAGTCTAGTATTTTACGAAGATATTGTGGAGCCATATCATTTCTTCCATAGTAATGTTCTATCATTGGATTTAATTGCTCACTATCAACACAAATAATTGTGGCGATATTTTTAACTCGTTCATTAATATGATGGATCCTTTCAATTACCTTAATTGCATATTCTGGCAAACACCTGTCTAATTCATCGACAACAAAAACAACAGGCATTTTTTCTGATATTGTGATTAATGATTTACACAATAAATTCTTGGCTTCTTTCAACTCTTTATTTGGATTAAAACCGTCATCAATTTTTCCAAAATTTATGTATTTTTTGGTTTTATAAAAGATTTTTTGTCCAGTTTCTATTGGTTTGAAACCAAATTTTCTATAAACAATACCGTCTAAAAATTTAGCAATTTCCGTCGCAACATCAACAAGTATCTGTTTGCAATCTACATGCATCATGCAATCAATCATTTCATTTATTTGATCATTAATTGAATCAAGGATCCCAATAACAGGTTCTTCATAGTAATCATTATCCCAAGCATTGTAACAAACAAATAAATAATCATTTTGAACTTCTTGTCTTAGTAATTCTAAAAGAAAAGATTTACCTATTCCCCACTTACCATCAATTGCAAAAGAGATGCTTTCGTCATCACGCAAGCCATTTGCTAAGATATTTTTGATCATTTTTATATCGCGTTCTCTATGTAAACAGTCTTGTTCTTGTTTTTTCATTATATTTTCTCCAAACTACTCATTTTGTATTGGGAATAAAGTCTTGCAAAGCTATTCTTATTAAGCTCATTATATAAATCATAATTAGGCAAAAAGAACTCTTCTTCATCCAACATATTAATATCGTCAATGCCAATTACTAATACATGTTTATTTAAAAACATATAGTGATTTTCGTGTTCGATAAATTCATTTCTATATCTGCCAATAATCCAATTCTTAAATTTCCAATATTCATCTAGAGACATTTCCATTGAATTTGAACAAACGTCATTGTATAAAAAATCACCTTGAGAATAATATCTTCCAGGATATCTAGTTATCACTTCTCTAACACTACTTTTGATTATTACTTGCTTACTCATATATCACGACTTATTTCTTCCTTATATCTTTTCCATTGCCCTTTAATAATGATGCAAAGAAAACATCATTAGGTCTTCTTGACCACAATTTATCAAAATCAAAATTAATTGATTTAAGTTTGCTATTAATATTGCTGCACGCAATGAAAGCTTTCTTAAAGGCATTATTACCTTGTGTTTTAAAAATAGAATCTATTGTTTTAGCATCACTGGCGTATAGTATTTCTTCTTCAAAGTTATTTACAGATTGAATATGTATTATTCCCTTACAGTGTTTTAAGCCACTAACAATCGTAATATTTGTTTTAAGTCTTTCTTTCTTGTCTTTATCAAGTTTATCGGTATCATATTGAAAGATGAATTTTGTCGGTTCGGTAACATCTCTTAATTGATTAGATGTAAATTCCTGACATAACAAATTAAACACTATAACCTTGCCAGGCAAAAACTTAGGATCCTTATTAATGATTTTATTTTCATCAATAAGTTTCTTTTCTGTTTCGCCTTCAACATAATATCGATAAAGCATATTACTTAATATCTCCTAAGGTATATATTGGACTTAAGTCAGGAAGAACCGAGAAACAATCATTTCTATAATGATTCTTGATTGAAGCAGAATTGCGCTTTTCATATTTTGAAGCGTTAATATATTGAATATAATCTTGGTTATCTTCTATTATGGTTTTCTTTAAAAAACCAAAAGTATGAACTGGAAAGTCCATATCCAAAACATCAGTATTATGTGTCGTAATGAATATCTGATCATCGTTTTTATCATAACCACTTAAGTGCGCTATGATAGCGAGTTCTATTTCTGAGTTAGCAAAAGAAAATTGTTCATCCAAATAATAAAAGCCAAACATATCTCTTTTCAAACCCCATATAACATCCGTTAAACTAAAGGCGTACTTTGTGCCACTACTCATATAATTAATAGAGGTGTATTTTCTTCCGTTTTCAATGACAAGTGGGTCGTTGCTTCCTCTAAAGTAAATGTAAAAACATTTTTCCATATCTTTATTGATTGTGACTTTCTCAATAGAAGGGTCAAATACTTTAAGTATTGTTTCAAGTAACAAACGATAACTTTCTTCATCTTCTTTTTTATATGAATAATAGACATAATTATTTTCTGGATATGAAAAATTCCAGCCCATTGTGAGTTGCTTTTCTAAAGCGTCAACATAATAAAGTGGTTCTTCATTAATTTGCATTAGTCTTTTTAAAGCAGATTCATACGTATCATCTTTGTTAAGTTCAACATGGCGAATAGATAACTTGATTTCAGCCCTATTTTCGTCCTTAGCATTAGGCGGCAGAAGACATATAATACGATATAAAATACCTTTATTTACTAGATCAATTTCAAAAGTTGATGTTTTATCTTCATCATTAACAGCTTCAAGAATGTCGCTTATTTCTTTTTTATTAAGCAAATAGAAAATATTTTGGAATAATTTACCTAATGTAGTCTTGCCAGTGGAGTTAGCTCCTACAATAATGTTAAATCGACGATATCTAAAGTTTGGATAATCTTTTAGCCATTCTTTCTCTAAAGTACTACCCACTATCTTTTTTGGATAGGAAAAATCCATTTCAAAATTATTAAAATCATAAAGGTTATTTGCCTTTAAATTCATTACTACCATTCTTCTTTCCTCCATTAGTTCGCCAATTACGAACAAATACATTGTTACATAACAACGCCTTAGAATCAACTATTACTTCGCATTTTACGAACAAATAACTATAAATTTAATATTTGGACAGAATGTACGTGGTACAATACAGTTATAATTAATCAAAAATCGAAAGGTTTATATTAATTAGAAATAATGTAGTAAATGTTGAACAGAATCAGCGGATGACGCTAAATACTGTAGTAAGTGTGGCGCTCCAACAAATGCATATATAGAAACAATTGAAAAAGATAACACTCTTCAAACAGTCGCTAAAGTCTTTATGGTGTTGTGCACTGTTTGTTTAGGAATATTCATTATTCCTTTATGTTGGATAATCCCAATGACGGTCCACTACTTCAGAAGTTGTAGTCAAAATAAAAAGTAGGAGTTGGCTGTAAAGTCTGTTCCCTACTATTTGTTAGTTTAATCGCGGGTATATTAATGCTCGTTGATGATGCTGATTAATTGATAAGCATTCCTCGGTGAATGAGGAGCGTCATTATTCACGTATACAATACTTGTATAGATAAAGCCTTCTCTTCTTATAAAGTGGCACAATTACATCTTATTATCGTTTTACCGATCATCTTTTATTATTTTTCAATAATTCATTTTTGTTATTTGCTTCAAAAGATTTTACCGCTTCTAATATTTCTTTTTTATTAGTACTATTCACCAATGAAACAATAAATGTTTTTGATTCAGTATCTAACTCATCCCAAGATCCATATAAATCAGTGAATGCTTTTTTAATATCTTCCAAAAGAATTGGAGCTCCCCTCTCCTCTTCTTCAATCAAAATATTAACAATGTCTGGCCTATCTTGTTTATATTCTTTCTTAAGTTCTTTGGCTAATTAGTCAAATATAATTGTATTGCCTCTTTATCAAAAGCTTTAAACAGCGGCATATATATCATTCTCCACAATATTGTACTTCATAAACTCTTTTATTGAGTTTTGTTTGCTTTTCTTTTTGTATTGATCAGTATTCATAACTGCATCCATAATCAATATATCTTTTGGATATACAATATTGGTCAATTTATGCATCCTAATAAAATCATATTTCTTGTTTATTTCTTTTTTTGAAATAGCAGACAAGTAATCTAACATAGCTAACAAGTAAAACGATTTAGTGTAATCTTTAGAAACATAAAAAGCGATAATATCATTAGATTCTTCTATATTTTTAATCACATCTTCAATTTTATTTTTGCTAACAAAGTGACAAACATTACTTTTAAATATTTCAAAATCGTCGATATTATATTTATCGTCATCGACATTACAAAGTAAATCTTCCATTGATAAATTTACTGCTTTAGAGATTTTTAATAATGTTTCGGCGGAACATTTTTCTAATTCTGTTTTATTGCAACACAAATCCGAAAGCGTAGCTTGGGGAACTCCACTTAGTTTAGAAAGTGCATATTGACTCATTTCAATTTTGTTTAATAATCGATTAATATCCATGTTTATACTATATCGGTACACCGGTATATTGTCAATGTATAAAGAAAACAATTTTATTAAACTTATCGTAAATTAACCTTATCATTACTTTATTACCAACTGATAAGCATTCCTTGGTGAATGAGGTGTATCATTATTAACATAGATAATACCCGTATAGATGAAGCCTTCCTTCAGGATAGCTTTTATCATTGGGGTATTATTTTTATGAGTATCAATCCTAATATCTAAGTTAGGATAATTATGTTTAATATATTCGATTACTAGATGAAATATACCTTTATAGGTAAAAGAGCTCGCTAATCGATGAATGGTGATATATTCATTATCATTAAGCCAACTACCTTCGATATCTAAATAGCAAGGATCGCTTCCCTTAATAAGGGCGAACACTCCTAATATATCGTTATTATCTTTTATAACAAATAATCTAGATAATGATATGTCTTCTTTTAATGCTTCCTCTTTAGGCCAAGAAGATCCCCATTGATCTTTATTACCGTTATTCACCATAAAAGCCCTAGCGTTACTATAAATAGCGAGTATATTAGGTAGATCAAGTTTTGTTGCTAATTCAATTATCATAACTTATTCACTCTGTAATATGTCTAGGGTTGATATAAATAACTCCTTAGACCAACTAGACACTTTTTCTATGTTCTTAACAAAAGGAATAACATCTTGGATTGCCATTTTATAATCAACACTTATAAACTTTTCCTTAAGCATATCTTTTAATATGTTTATATCTAGTTTCATATCCATTGGTATCTTACCATTCTTTTTTAATTTGTTTTCTAGATAAGTGATATTAACCTTAGTGTGTTTGCTACAATAGAAAAGATAGTCATAAAAATCTCTCCCTTTTACTTTATTTTGATATTCGCGGCAAATAAGAGCTGCTATCTTGCCCGCAAATAAAGTTGATTGATTATAAATTGTCACTTTACTTGGAGAAGGAAATAATAAATAATGCGATTCCACTACCCCACCAATAGGATTATCCATATCTATTTCCAATTTAATTTTGATGAGTTGGTTATTAATCACTTTATTTACTTCGGGATTTTTAGGAAAAAACTCTAGAAGCACCATTTTGCTATTCGAATTAATAAATGCCCTCTGCATATCAATCTTATTAGGATTAATTTCCTTTTGAGTGATTGAAATATCAATCCCATATGAAGCAAACTCTTTTTGGATATTAGCAAAATAATCAGATAAGTTAAAACCCTTGGACTTATCAATAATGGCAAAATCCAAATCTTCAGAAAAACGATCCAAGCCATGAAACACTCTTAAACATGTACCGCCATAAAAGGCAGCTTTAGTAAAAAAATCCCCTCGTGATAGACCCGCTAACACTATTTCTTGCATTACTTCTTTAACCGCGTTTTCTCTTTCCTTGTTGTTGATAGGGTTATATTTAGAAATCATTTCTTCTAATTCACTATTCATGTTTATATTCCTTTCTAATTAGTTTCACCAATAGGTTTAAGTTATTTGTTTTATATAATGGGGCAAGTTTTAAAAGAATATCCATATCACATTTACTAAATTCTTCTTCATCCACTCTTTTATCAATAAAAAGTAATATCTTTAATTGCTTAACGCTTTTAACCATTCTCCATTTATATAAAGAATCACATATGGCTTTTTCTTTACTAGCCAACCGAGCAACATAATCATCATCTTTTAACAACGTTAATCCATAAGGAAATACTCTTTCAGGGATATCTGAATATGTATATCTAGCAAATACATTCGTGTAACTCTTATTTTTCCTCTCATTCAAACTCGCTGATGTCACTGCATACACTCTTTCAGGAATCAAACCATAATAAGATAAAGCGCTTTCAAAACTAATGTATGATGGCGATAATATTACTTGCGATAAAAAGAAGGGATCAACATTTCTATTATCTTCATATATCCCTCTATTTATTCTAAATAAAAGATTATTATCACAATCCCTTTTTATCTTATCTAATGGATTAGAATAATCCTTATATTTCTCTTTTAGCATTGGAATAGTAAATATCATATTATTTTCTCCATCAAATACAATTATATTGGATTTAATAGAGATTTCAATATGTTTTTTTGTATTTTAAAACTACGCTTTTAAGACGTAGTAATTAATTATTATTTATAAGTATTATTTACCTGAAGGAATATTCCCACCAGTGACATTCGCGTTTCTATTAACCTTAGTCCACTTAGGTTTAGAGAATATACCAATCGTAATAGTGATAACGTAAACGATTGAAAATACTGGGAATAATAATATTCCAGATATTAATTCTCTTCTAGTTTTCGCTCCCATCTTCTTATAGTCAGATATAACTAGTAAAGAAGATTGTAAGATACCACAGAACACAAATAACGCTCCTATTGCGATTGCGATAACAATAGAGGTACATGTTACCCAGTCTCCACCAGTAATACCAAAGGCATTAAAGGTATGAATTCCTGGGAACATCCAGTGATAAATATATCCGTATATATAATATCCTGGTAACCATAAACAAAGAATTGGACAGATTGGAATAAAGATATAAGTTAGCCAGTTCTCTAAGAAAGAGAAGTTAAGTCTTATAAAGGTGTAAAACCAGAGCTTAGGCGTGTATTTAAAGAAGAGTCGAGTATTTCCCGCACCTAGGCGCTTATTACGCGCTAGCGTGTCTTTAAACGTGCTTGGAAGGTCTTCATACACTACTGCATCTTCAACAAAGTGACAACGATATCCTTCAAACATACGTTTAAAGTTAAATTCTGTATCCTCGCACATCGTGGTAGTGTCATATCCACCGATGTTTTTAATAATCTCATAAGCAGTTAAACTTCCAGGTCCATTTACATGCGCGTCTAAATGTAATCTTTCTCTACATCTAGAAGAACATCTCGAATCAAAGATGTAATATAAACCACAAGCTTTAGTAAAACTTGATTGTGTCATATTTAATGCAGACTCATATGGTCTAGCAATCTTAGCTCCACTATTATAGGCATCATTCATCAGTGAGAAGAATTCGGGATTAATATGGTTATCAGCGTCAAGTCTAATAATAAAGTCATATTCAATTCCTTCTTTTAAAAGAAGTTCGAAAGCATACTTAAGTGCGTATCCCACGATATGATGTTTTGGATTATCGTCAGTATGAACATATACTTTAGCGCCCGCTTTTCTTGCAAGCTCAGCAGTATTATCAGTACAGTTATCCGCGACTACATACACATCAAACATATCGCGAGGATATTGTTGGTTTTCTAAATCTTTAACTGTATCAAAGATAACATCTGCTTCATTATGAGCAGGTATCATAACTGCAATACGGTTTTTCTTTTCTGTTTTTGGGAATGTTTTCTTTTTAAGCCAAAATAAACACATATATAAAAGCTGTAAGAAGAAAGGTACTCCAATACAATATAAAACTACATTATTTATTTGATCAAAAACTTGATATACAGTGTCCCACCAATTCATAGAACTACCTCCACTAGGCTATTTAATTATATCAATTAAACAATTGAAGTAATTATATTTTTATAATTTCATTATTTTTTTAATTTTCTCTTCTTTTGAAAGAATAACAATATTATTATCTTTGATAATTTCTAATATTGCCTTAATAGGAGAAACAGTGTGATAAGGAACATAGGCTTTTACCATATAAGATAAAGGCACTAATTGGAATGCTTTTTTACTAGTAATATGAAGATAGTTACATAGATAGCGATATATATAACCACACCATCTCATAATCTCAGGATTATATATTGTTCCTTTACTATTTGTTTCTTCCTTTATACGTGCATATACATAATCATCTCCATATGGAGATAAGCGATATGTATCATCATCCATTAATTTAGAATAAAAAGAGAACATAAATCTTTTAACAAAAATAGATGAGTTCAAATGCTCAATTGCGCTTTTTTCAAATAGTTCAGCTTGATTTTTTGCGTAATTATCTAGATTAGAAGAGTTCATCGATATATTTTCCTTTTCTACGATATTCAAGTAGCGCCATCTTCACTTGTTTAGTATATTCTTCTACTTGGGCATTCTTCACTTTAAGGTAATAGTTTTTCTCTTCTTTAGGAAGATAAAGGCATTCGATATTATTTAGTGACTTAATCGCGTCATTAGACTTAAGCACATATTGTTTTCCTAGATCCGTTAAGCTTATCGCATGTAGACAAGCTTCATCAGTAATTTCGCCTTTAATAAAACTGTTGATCAATTCATAAACTCGATTGTCCGCGATAGGAGCGATGATATAATCTAGTTTTTCTATCTCATTAACAATATCTAATACTTGCTTAGGGATTTGTTTGCCCTCAAAAGCGCCGCGGTAATATAAAACAGCATATAACCATTCTCTTGATGAAGAAAATTCTTTGTACTTTAAATTATCCTTATTTTCAAAATAAAAAGGATATACACACCCACTACTAGATAAACAAATCCACATAGCCGCTTGTGTTAAATTGGTACCTAAATAAAATCCACTACCGAAATCATTAGGTTTAATAGAATGTGCATTATCTATTTCACCTTCAATAACATTTCTTGCCCCATGAAATAACAAAATGTTTCCATTTCTATTTTCTTGCAAAAAACGTGACTTAATTAAATTAAGATCTAATCCACTTGTATAAGAAAATGAATAGATATTTTCTAGACTACAAAAAGAAGGAATTAATGTTCCGTTTTGATAACGAATCAAGTTTGCTCTAGAAATACTTACTTTACAAGCAAGCTCTTCGTCATTTAATTCAAAATATTGTTTAATTCTTTCAATATCTTTTACAACATCAAAACTTTTCATAACTTGATTGTATCATTTGCGACAATCGAGTTCAATATTTCTTATACAGTTAATTAATTTACTGCAAGAAAAAAAGTCCCTTATTAAGAGACTTATTCACCAATAACGCCAGCTAAGATCGTTAATCGCCCTGTACCACCTCTTTCGAGATGCGCCGTGGTCGTACGCTGCATTTCCACCCTTGGTGATTTTATTATATCAAGTTTTTTTCAAACTCAATATATTATTTTACATTTCGAGTAATGAATATTGTTTTAACTTTTGCAATGTGAGGATCTTTTTTATCTATTTGAACCGACATCTTAATGAATTCATAACCCCTTTTGCTTCTAGAGACATAATAGTTATATGTGCCTTTTCTTTCCTTATCTTTTTTAAATTTACCCTCTATTACAAATAGCTCAAACAATCTTTTTAGATCGCTTTGAGATAATCTATGGTCTTTTCTTACTATATGTTCAAATCGACTTTGATTACTTCTTGCACGGTTATCATCAAGATAGATTGTTATATTGTGCCTAGTGTCGATTAATGGGCTTTTGACTGTTTTTATATATTCCAATAACTTGTTATCGATGCCAATGATTTTTTTCTTGCCCATACAGCCATTATTGTAAGGAAAATTTCACTACTTACAACAGTTATTTTTCATAATAATTTTTATCCCTATATTTATATTTGTTTATGTTATATAACTAAATAAATAGAAATATTAATATAAATATTGGGATATTATTTACAAATATTTTTACTTAAAAGAAAAAGCCCAGAACAATCGTTCCAGGCTATCACGTAAATAATTATTTAACTATTTACTAAGAATAAGTGTTTGATATGGTTTTAATGTAACTGAGCCAGCGAT
The DNA here is from genome assembly GCA_045615545.1 of Bacilli bacterium. GTDB lineage: Bacteria > Bacillota_I > Bacilli_A > RFN20 > CAG-826 > SIG220. Next base: position 10,652 of record JAZLFA010000032.1, read on the forward strand.
TACACCAGTATTTTCATTAACAGTGTCATGAATGACTCTATAACCTGTTAAATCCATAGATGTATCAGCGACTAATTTACCATTACAATAAATAATCTTGTATTCGGTATTACCATCTTTGATGGTGCTAACAATATAATTTGCAGTATCATTTACTTCAAATGTCATATTATCAGCGGCTGCATCTTTACCATAATGAAGAGCTTTAGTAACTTGTTTAAAGTTAATTAAAGCTTTGTAGTTTTCAAATACATCTAAGTGGTTAAGTTTACGCTCATAGTTAATTTCATTTACTTCGTAGGAAGCATTGTATGAGTTACTATTACCACCTTTGGTACGAACACATTCTTCGCCAGCAAGCATGAAGGATGTACCTTGGCTTGTAAAGACGAAGGAGTTCGCTAATACTAAGTTACCAATAATCTTTTCTTCATCAGTGATGCCACCTGCTTTCATACGATCGTATAAGCAGTAGTTATCGTGACAAGTAACATAGTTAACAGTCTTATCTGGTTCACCTAATGAATAGGTTGACTTACCAAGTAAACCTTCTTGAATTGATGAGGTATTAGCTTTACTTGGATTATCCATTGCCCAACCAGTTTCAGTTGCGGTGCTTAAGCCACCCTTAACTAAAGCATCTCTCATCTTATCGTTAAAGCAGCCATAACCAACAAAACTATTTAAGTTATCTTGCTTGGCTTGTTTATTAGCGCTTAAACCAGAAGTGCCACCTGTCCAAGGTTCACCATAAACAGTAATATGTTCATTTACTTTTTCTTTTAAGTTTTTGCTTAATAGTTCCATTGTGTCCAAATCATGTAAACCCATAAGGTCAAATCTAAAGCCACCAAGTTTATATTCTTTTGCCCAGAATTCTGTGCTGTCGATCATAAACTTACGGAACATTAAGTTATCACTAGCGGTTTCGTTACCACATCCACTTCCATTATATGGAGTGTTACTTGATGTATATCTAAAGAAGTATCCAGGTAATAAGACATCAAAGTTACATCCGCTTAAACCATTAACGTGGTTATAAACAACGTCCATGATGATATTGATATTAGCGGCGTTAAATCCTTTAACAACTTCTTTAAATTCTTTAATACGTGCATATCCATCAAATGGATTGCTAGAATAACATCCTTCAAGAACATTATAGTTAAGTGGATTATAACCCCAGTTAAATTCCACATTTACTTCATCATTAGCTTGATCAAAGATTGGTAATAATTGTACCGCATTAACACCAAGCTCTTTAATATGATCAAAACCAGTAGTGACTGTTACATCATTCTTGGTGTATTTAGTGTTTGGTTCAATTAAACCAAGGAATTTCTTAGCATTTTTCGCTGAACCACCCCAGGTTGAACTTGAAGTAACATCGGCGACATGAGTTTCCCAAACAGTTAATTCTTTACGGTCATATGGTTTGATTGTAACTTTATCCCAACCTTCTGGATTAGTTCTACTAAAGTCCACAATCATACCTCTTAAACCATTAACACCAGCACTCTTGGCGTATGGGTCAACGATTTCAGTATTTTTGAATTTGCTATTAGTGACTACATATGTATAGTATTTACCTTCCATATCACCATTGATGGTATGGCTCCAAACACCTTTTTCACCAATATTCATTTGATATTCTTGATAAGCATCATCGCCTTTAGTAGCGTCTACACTCTTAGGGGTACCGTTATTATAGATTCTAAGTTTAACTTCACTTGATAAAGGTGACCACACTTTAAATTCTGTCGCAGCTTTAGAATAAATTGCACCAAGTTCACCGCTATAATAATACAAATTATTAAATTCTTCAGTGTTAAATAATCTATTAATATCGACTGGAACAGTCTTTACATGATCATTTCTAACGAATGTAATTTCCATATTATAGTTTTTCGTTAGCTTCACGTTTCTTGGAAGAGTGAGACGCATGGTCTTAGGTGAGTATTCACCTTCCATCATCACATCTTTATCTTCATATAATTTATAATATTTAGCCTCTTCCGCTACTGAAACATATAACTTATTCACATCGGTGAAATAACATCCAGTAACATCATATCCACTACTAGGTTCTTCATAATATAAAACATTATTTTCAAAATGTTTGAGCCAGCAGTGATAAACATCATTTTGATCCTTTTTAGCTAAAGAGAAATCAAATGTTAAGTCTGGTCCTTGTCCATCCCAGGAATTGAGGGCTTTATCGATTAAGCCTAATCCATCGACAAGAACATCGCCTCCAAAGGCACTTAATGGATAAGCGGCAATCGCGCCAAACTCGTCGCTGCCGTTATAGGTGTACTCTTTACCATTATCAAGAGCTTTGTTCCACATCCATAATGCGCGTTTAGAGTAGTTAGTGCCAGTAAAGTTATAGTGAATTTGAATACTTGGTTCATCATAACTTGGTGGGATAACTGTGCTTGTTTGGGAAGATGAACTAGAAGATTTGCTAGTTGATTCACTTCCTCCGCCTCCACCATTACATCCCACCAAAAGTGGAAGTAAAAGCGCAAATGGAACAAAAGATTTTAAGATTTTATTTTTCATACAATCTCCTTTTTTCCTCACAAAAAATACTTATGCATATTTAAGTATAGCTGTGCTTGTTTATACAAAAATTATATATACGATTTTCATAAAATAAAAGACATGTTAATCACATGTCCTCTCAAATACGTATTTTATCTTATGTTTATAATGTGTTTTTCTTTTAACAAATTCCGGTTCATAGTTACATGGTTCTATCGCTATACCTTTATATAAAGAATCTATTCCACCATCAAGTAAAGGCTTATCGCTATTGAAGCCATCTGAATAAATTGTTAAACCATCAAAGTCAGTAAACATCTTCATTCTATACATCCCATAAGATAGGACAAGATTAGGCTCAATTTCTTCGCCATCCACCTTATCTAACTTAAAACGATGATCAATACCATTTATTTTTGGTCTATGTAATTCTTTATCGTTAATGATTTTACTAATCAAAGTGCTTTGACGAAAATCAAGAACACTATCAGTGACATCCTTAAGTCCAATTGGAATAAGTTCATCATCCATCTCTAACACTTGCCCCGCTTTAGCAAGAAGATGATGAGATAAAATATCTTTTTGATCAGTAAGATTAAAATAAGTATGGTTTGTTAAACTAAAATATGTGTCTTCCTTGCAACAAGCATCAAACTCAATAATGATGTTGTTGTCATTTTTAGGAATTTTGTATGTAATAACATATTCACATTTACCATTAAAACCACATTCACCTTTTTTGGTGGTTAAATAAAATTTAACAATAGTGCCATTAGCTTTAGTTTCAATACCATGGGAAAAATTTTTAAAAGCGATTGAATTAAAGCCACCGTGTAAACAATTATTACCTTCATTTTTATCTAACAATAATTCTTTATCACCAATCGTTAATTTTGCATCTTTAATTCTTCCCGCGATACGGCCAATAGTTTTTCCCATATAGGAACCGCTATGATAAAAGTCTTCAAAATCTCTTAAAGTGAGACACATTGGTTGTAAGTCTAATTTAATAGAATATATGCTTGCTCCCATAGTGGAAAAAATCACTTCTAAACCACTGTCGTTAGTAACAGAAATGAAATATACCCCATGATTAGCCTTAAATATATCTAAATTCATATTTAATATTTTAATACATTGTTTTTAAAAACAAAATAAAACTCCCATCTTGGGAGTGAATATGTGAATTCTAAAAGTAAATTCCGATTTTATCAAAAATCCTGCATTTAATGTGAGAAATATATAACTATAAATACATTTATACAAATCTACCACAAAAGATATACAATATATTTTGAGGTCAATGCATATGGAAGATAAGTTAATTCTTAATTTAGTGCACCGCCCTGAAATGGTGCCTGAATATGCTTTAAAAGCAGGAAACAAAGAAGATATCCTAAAAGAATCATTTGATATCTTTATTTTTCAACAAGAAACCGCACATAAAAATGGTTTAAAAACTACCATTCAAATGACATATGCTTCTTTATTTAATGAAGAAGCGGTAAAGATAGCGAAACATGACCATGATAAATATGGCGATGAAATCGCCTTATCTTTATTAGGTCTACCATGTAAAGAATTTAAGGAAAAATATCAAACAGAAGAATTCTGTATTTGGTTATTCTCAGAAGAAGATAAAAGAATGATCATTGATGATGTATTTAATATGTTTTATGAAACATTTGGATTTTATCCCGCTTCCACTGGATCATATTTTTTAGATGCTTACACGATTAACTATATTAAGAAAAAATATCCAAGCGTAAAATGTGCGATTGCAACATGTTGGGAAGAAGGCCCAAAGGCCTATCACACATGCAATAACTCTTGGTACACATTTATGGATGGAGGTCCATGGAATCCTTGGATTCCTAGTAAGGATAATTCCCACTGCCCTGCGATGAATAAAAAAGATGATTCAGGTATCGTTGCAATTCCACATCTAAGTAGAGACTTAATTTGTTGTTTTGATGGCAATGGTTCCAATTTTGGAACCCATCCTCAAAATGTCATTAGAGGAATGATTTATTACAAAGATGAAAACGATAAATGGCAATATCCTTATTTATATAATTTAATAGATCAATATAGACATTTATCAAAATACAATAACGGATATAGCTATAACATGATGTTTGTCGGACCAGGATGGTTAAATAAAAAAGGTAGATGGGAAGCTCCATATGAATTACTTAAACAATCATATGAAGATGGATGCGCATATTATGGTCAATTAAAAAGAGAAAATAAACTCATCGATATGACTATGAGCGAATTTGCGGATCATTACCGTAAAGTTCACCCTGACTATCACCGCGGAGAATGTGCGTTATGGAAAGATTTAATTTATGGAAGCAACAAACAATACTTCTGGTATATCGATCCATTCTTTAGAACATGTTTAGACTTTAACCAAGGTGGAGCGATGATTGATTTAAGACCATATGTCGCACATGTACCTTATAAGTGCGGGGTTGGAACTGATCATATTTTTGATGCTTCTTATCCTTATTTAATTCAAGCAAATTACCGCGCGGGATTCTTCACTCACTATGCGGGAGCAGGTACTGTTAAAAGCGCTAAGATTAAGTATCATAACAAGGAGGCTGACCTCTGTTTGACACGCACGCTCGCGAAGTTTGACGAATTACCAGATGGAAATATTTTGATTACAACTAATCCAGTAAATGTTGAATTAGATGGTCTAAGTATAGATATTGTTTCTACCTTCTTATTTGTTAAAGGTGAAGGCAAAATCATTACCACAAGAAAAATACTAAATGACTTAAAAGGTGAAGAAATTGAAATTGAAGAATATATGACTGGAGCCTTCTCATTAACTGAATATCAACCAGATATGAGCAAATTAACATTAGGTGTTGATAATAAAGAAATAAAATACGAGTACAAAGATCGTGAAGTTAAATTAGAAAATGCCAAGTTAGCGTATGTAAATATTCCAGACATCAATACTCGCATTGAATTAAATGCTATCGAACCACTAACTTTATCAGTGCATGAAGGAATCGCCTTCTCACCTTGTTATAAGTTAGTCGCTAATAAAAAATTAAGTAAAGGAGAATTTGTCACATGCCTCAAGCTAAAAAGGGTAGACTAAACTACCGATGCCCATGTTGCTTTGCTCGTGAGCTAGATATTGATATGTTTTATGATGAAACAAAAAAAGAATATTATTGCATTCGTTGTAGCTATCACGGAAGCGAAGAAGAAGTTCTTAAATTAAATGAAGTAAATAAATATAAATACAAGAACTTAAAAAAGAGAGTTATCTCCTTTAACCAAGATAATGAACCTATAACTTTTAAGGAGCATAAATAATGGAACTTGGAATAGATATAGGTAGCTATTTTGACGAAAAGAAAGATCACGCAAAATACTATATAAAAGGTAAGAAAGTAGATCCTATCCAAATCTTTAGAAATAATGGTTTAACATACGCTCGTATGAGACTTTGGGTTGATCCATATGATGAAAAAGGTCATCCATATGGAGGTGGAACCAATGATTTAAAACGTACACTTAAACTATCGAAAATATTACAAAAATATGGTTATAAAATTTTGTTAGATTTTCATTATAGTGACTTCTGGGCAGACCCAGGAAAACAGATGATTCCTAAAGCTTGGGAAGGTTTAAATCTTGAACAATTAATCACAAAAGTTCATGATTATACATTAGAAATTTTAAAAGAATTTAAAAAAGACAAAATTGTTATTTCTGCAGTTCAAACAGGAAATGAAATTACCAATGGTACATTATGGCCATACGGTCAAATTATCTATGATGAAAAAACAAATACCAGAAGCAACTATGATAGTTTATTTAAAATTTTAGAATCTGCTGGTAAAGCTGTAAGAGAATTTGATCCATCAATTAAAATAGTGATTCATTTAGAAAGCGCGCATCAAAAGGAAAGATGGGCCGAATATTTCACATATATGATGAAACATCATTTAGACTTCGATATTGTTGGCAGTTCCTATTATCCATATTGGCATGGTAGCTTTGAACAATTCTTTGATAATATGGATAATATTACAAAAATTACAGGCAAACCTATTTGGGTAGTTGAATATGCATATGGTTTTTCAGAAGCAGATTATATCGAAAACAATAATGGTATAGATGAAAACCATATGATTACTAACTTTGAAAGTGCATATATCCCTTATCCACTCACTGTTGAAGGACAAAAAGAACACATAAAAACATTTTTAAGCCTTTGTAAGGCTCATAAATATATTGAAGCAATATTTTATTGGGAACCATTGTGGTTACCTCGTAAACACACTTATTGGGCCACCCCTGAAGGAGAACATTATATACACGAAGATGGTAAATCTACTCGTAATGAGTGGTCTAACCAATGTTTATATGATTATAAAGGTAACGCTCTTCCTGGCTTAGACGAATTTAAAATATAATTTTTATCAAGTAAGATAAGAAAAAAAGAGATGTAAACATCTCTTTTTAAGGTTTATATTGTAGATTTCTAGAAATGAATTTCTATCGCGACACTATCGCCAGAGCCATCTCGAGCAGTGATCACAATAAAGAGGGTATAGCCTTCTTCTTCGTTTTCAGCGATATATTGATTCACTTCTTCTTTTGGAATAATTAAAGTACCAGTTGTTAGTATATAACAAGAAAGTTCTTGTCCTTCCACTATGATAGTAATGAATCTTTGTAAGCGGCCATATAAGCCAATTTCATCTAAATCAAGTGTAGCCTTATCCTCAGCGAAAACAAGTTCACCATCTTCGTTATAACTGCCATACGCTAATGAAACTTCATAATTTTGTAAATTGAAATATTCATAACCATTTAACGAACCATAGGCTAATAGATAGTAATCCGCAAGATTAATATCACCACGTACAGTAAATTGATCAGCTAAATTGGTGACATTTTGAACGATTGGTAAGTGATCAGTATCATATCTTTCGCCACATTCACGGCAGACATAATAGACTTCGCCTGTTTCTTCATCATATTCGCGAGAAAGAGAATGATATCCGTGCCCACATACTTGGTATGAAACATTATGACAATTTTCACATACATACACTTCAATAGGTTCAACTAATTGACAGTTATCTACTTCGCTACTGCCTGGAACATCAGCAACCTTTATATTATCATGGTTATAGATGTAATGATGATACACATCGATAACGGTGCCACATTCTACACAAATGTAATGGTATGTTTCAACTGTTTCACATCCATGAGCTTCGCTCGATACAAGAACTTCCTCGACATCATGAAGTCCGTGAACGTGAATCGCATTAGTGAATGAGAATAATTTCTCATCGTCAATAGAAACGGTGACGATTTCATTCTTACAGCAATCGTGTCCACCACGTGACTTATATTGATAAGCAATCTTCATATTGCCAAATGTATAAGTATAGTTGGTGATAGTTTCGTCTTTACGATAACGTAAATTAATTCCATAACCACTATATTCATCCATATATTGATATCCAAATGGATTGGTTAGATCGAGAGCGTAAATAGAACCATCTTCAATTCTAAGTAAATGGCCTCTTGCTTCTTCATTCATGGATGAATAAGATAATACGCCTTCAAAGAAAGATGAACCATAGTCATCATAAGTTGAACGATAAACCTCATCTCCACAGATATCGCAAGTGCCCTTGTAGAAGTGTCTATCGGAACCACTAGAATAAGTATAACCATAATGGCGGTTATATTCTCTTTCTGAGATAGAAACATATTTATATAAATGTCCGTCTAATAAACGAGTGTTAACGACTTCCATCTCATTAGAAACATAATCATAGACAAATGTTACTTCTTGATTGATAAGAGGAATTGTATCTTCTAAGACAAAATCAGGTGTTACGTAATCAAGTCTTGCATGGCAAGTGATTTCGCGTCCATAGAGTTCACCGTCTTTAAATGATGTAATTCCATGTTGGTCTTCGATTACTCTATATGGGTTTTCAAGTTGATAACTTTCGATAGCAATAACCACTCTTGCTTTTTCCGCAATACGATCATCATAATCATGGTCACCATAACAAGTCGCAAGAGGGAAGTTAGTCATTTCTTCACTTCGATAGTAAATTTCTTTTCTTCCTTCTTCGCTATATCTTTCAAAGCTAACCCCATAAGTAGCATCTAAATATTCTTTGATATAGTCGTGTTTTGTCAAATCAAACGCATCTTCCACAGCATCCACTTTAGTTTTTAAAGTGTTGAATGAAGCTCTTACTTCTTCTTCATTAACATTGGTGTTAGCATTTAAACTAACATCCATTTCATCATAAGAAGAAGAAGCAACTTCTTCGATATTTTGCATATTTAAGACTAGGCTAATGAATTGACCTTCGCTAGTTGCACGAAGGGAAAATTCCACATTTTCCTTAGCAAAACTAATATATTCTTTAATCGTTCCTTTAAATTCAGTAGGAGTAATTTCTTCTGGAAGAGCGTCAAAATTTTGTAAGAGTTCTAAAACAGTCATCTCTTTAAATGTTTGGATATATTGATCAATTGTGTCGAACTTATCAAATGGTTCGCCAAGAAGTCCAGCGAGCAATTGACTACCAGTAGCCTTTAACATTTCTTCATTAAAGATATCATCAAATTTTGGAATGCTGCCCATACTAACAGCGTTTGCAAATGCTAGGATCTCTTTTACATCAAATCCTTTGCTAGATAAGTATTCAAGTGATTCTTCAATTGTCTTTGTATAGAAATCTCTAAGGAAGTTATATACACTTTCAAAACTTCCTTCACCAAATAAGCGATCGAATTCTTTATCTAATTTATCTTCAGTTAATGAATTAACGAATTCTTCAATCTTATCAAAGTCTAATTCAATAATTGCTTGTTGATTTTCTATAGTCTTCTTGAAGAAGTTATTTTCTAATAATTTCTCAAAGATAGTAACAAAATTGTTAATTGATTTTGGTGCCGCTTGTAGTTGAGAGACAATATTTCTAATAATCATTAGAGTAGTGTCACTACGTTTACCAGTACTACTATAGGAGAAGTTATCAATAATATAAGATTCTTCAACTCGGTTTCCAAAAGTATTTCTAGAAGCCATTAACATATTGTCTTTATCACTAAATAAGAGATCAATCATCATTGATTCTTTTTGAGTGATGTCTTCCATGCTCATAGAAACAGTTTCATCAAAATGGATATTACCATTAGCAATAGAAGTAAGTAGGCTCATCAAGAAATCTTGCTTTTCTTCTGGCACAAGTGGAAGTTCACTTCTAGTCACTTCTTCACATACATCACAGTGATATTCAATGTATCCATGCTCAGTGGTTGTGCTTGGTACAGTTGAGTGATAAACAAAGTGGTGATCAACTAGAGGTAATTCACTAACAAAGTTTTCACCACATCTAGTACACATTTTCACTACTTTACCGTGTTGAGCACAAGTAGAATCAACAGTTTTAGTTGTAATAAGGTTATGGCCAAATAAAGCACAAGCTTTTTCTTTATCCATCTTCACTACCGCATAATATGAGAAGTGATTGGTGTTAAATGTAATTTGACCATTACTATATTTAGCTTCGAAGTGTTCAAGAGCACCAGTTGCTTCGTTAATATAAGCAATAGCAATTTTCTCTGGGTCTTCCCCTTCTTTTAATGTATATGGAATAGAAATAGAAACACTACCGGAGAATTCGTGAACGTCATTTTCCCCATCTTTCATCGTAAAGTCAAATACAGGAGCGTCTTTAAGTAACTCCTTATCTTCTTCTTTGACTAATGCTTGAGCGGCAGCAGAATCAACTTTTTCAGCCCCGATAGTAACATTATTTTCTAAACCCGCGATTGCGTCATCGTCTAGTGATATTGTTGCTTCTTTAAGTGCAACACTACCAACATTAGCAAAAACATCAATGTCAAGTTCAGTAGTGGTTTCTTCTTTTGCATCAACGACACTAAACTCAGCATGACAGCCTTCATTTAAACATTTGTGTGTTGTTACTCCACCAAATAGAGTTCCTTCATCCCATTTATGCGCGTCAGCGTTCATAAAGCTAACTTCATAATGTTCTGCGCATTTAGAACAGGTGTAAAGCATAACGCCATCTTCTTGACATGTGGCTTCTTTTTTAACGCTAGCCACAAAAGTGTGAGGAATAACATCATCACTAACATCGATGTATTGATAATCACACCCCTTACACTTATAAACGGTTTGGGTTCCCTTATCGCAACACGCAGGAATGGTTTCGATAATTTCAAAAGAGTGGGCTGTTCTATTTTTAGTTTCGCCACAGGCACACTCCTCCCAGTGTTCATCCTCGTCATGTTGAATAACAAAGTTATGGTTATGATCTTCGCTTTTACTACTTGATGTTTGACTTGTAGAAGAGGAAGAAGGTCCACTGCTATTTCCTCCACTACATCCTACTAAAGAACTAGTTAGGAGTAATAATAAAGGAAGAGAATGAGCAATAATTTTTGAATGTTTTTTCATTCAATTTCTCCTTTCTGGTATAAATACCTTTTTTATAAAATCCCTAGGATCTATAAACTAATGATTCATTGATTCAGTAATAAATACCGAAGCTTTATGTTTTAATTCGTTTTTGAACTAATGTTTAGTTTTTGGAATATGTGTTTCATATGAGTCTTAATTGTCTCTTTGCTCGCAAATAGTTTTGCAGTGATTTCTTTTCTTCTAAAGCCTTTAAGCATTAATGAGTAACTTCTTTTTCTCTATTGGTTAAGTCATTATCCGCAAACATTTGATCGATTAATTCGATTAAGTTATGTGTATCTAGGAAGTATAAAGACTCGTACGAGTTAGTGTTGACAGTTTCTAAGTCGACATTATCAATTGTCAACGTGTATTTATTATTCACATTGTATCATCTTCAAATGTGAAAATCACACTGCAAAGATCAAACACTCCATTTTTAAGTAAATGATTATAGATAAATAACAATATAATCTCTGTTACTACATAAGATGCGGATAGATACTTTGCGGAATGTGGTAATAGTCTTTCTAATAACCACAAAAGCACATTTACCACAACGATACAAATCAAAAGAGCGGAGTATTTCTTTGAAGATATCTTTTTGAAGATATCTTTTTATTTATTAACGCGTAAGCGGCGAGCCCAATAAAGATAACTGCATTCACAACAATATAAGCGGTATTTAATAATGAAAATATTTACGAAAAAATGGAGAAATAATATCACCCGATAGATAAATAATTCACCTCTATGGGGTAAGGATTTTTTATGGAAATTATTTTAAAATTACAGTGCTACCCGCACCAAGACGAAGTTTTCCATCTTTTAAACTAGGAATACGATGTGTCGTGTTAATTGTGTCTACAATTTCAACTCCTGGAGAAGTAACTTCTACGTTATATTGGTTGAAATTATGAACAACAATAATATATTCGTCATTTAAATATAATTTATACGCGACGACATGTTTATCATCTGTTTCTAAACTTGGAACCATATTAGAGAAATGGGCGAGTTTAATAAATGGATACTTATTTCTAACATTAATTGCTTTCTTATAATGGTTAAGTAATGAGAATGGATCTTTAAGTTGATCTTCAACACCTAACTTAACTTGGTCATTATATGAAAGATCTGGTCTAGTCCATTCTGGGAAATCACATTCACCAGTCTTGTCAGTTTCACTCCAAACCATAGGAAGCCTTCTACGAACATCACTATAATCATCAGGTGATGTTTTTCTTTTTCCAAGCATCGCGATTTCTTCTCCGTAATACATAAACGATGTGCCAGGCATAAGGGCTAATAAGCTAGCAGCGCATTTAGTTCTATCATCATTAATTTTAGAAGAGACTCTATCTTGATCATGATTACTCAAATAATAAGATGAGTATCCATTTGGATTATATGATTTAATTCTATTTTCGTAATTTTCTAAATCACTAACGACATTTTTAGCAATTGTTCCACCTTTTGCAGTAGGCACTAATAAAGCATTTCCACCACCACTAATGGAACTACCATATTTAAAGAACGATGGACATTCACTCTTATAGTAATCCGCGACAATTGAGTCCGCACTTAAACATTCTCCAACCATATAAAAGTTTGGATCATATTTTCTTGTTGTACGTGTAAGCCATGTCAAAAATTCATTATTTTTTGTGACATTTAATGCGTAATAATGTTGAGCGGCATCAAGCCTAAAACCTTTAACTCCGTGATCTTTTATCCAGAATTTGCAGATTTTTTCAATTTCTGCTCTTAATGAAACACTATCTAAATTAAAGTTAATCATGTCGCCAGTAAAGTCACTTTGAAAGAAAATATCTTTGTAAGGATGGCCACTAGTTAATGACCATTCAAACCAATCAGCTTTACTTCCATCTCCCGTTCTGCCAGCTTTTAAATCTTGATAGGATTCTTCTACCCAAGCATTGCTAGGGGAACAATGGTTAATAACAAAATCTAACATGATGTCTATGTTATTTCTTTTTGCTTCTTCTATCATCGAATCAAAATCCGCTAATGTACCAAAATCAGGATGAACGCTGTAATAGTCAACAACATCATATCCATGATAAGAAATTGAACGATGTATAGGCATAAGCCATACGGTTTTAATTCCTAAACTTGCTAAATATGAAAGTTTAACCTTAACACCATTAAAATCACCAATTCCGTTTTTATCAGTATCAAAGAAACTTCTTACAAATAATTCATATGACATAGAACCGTTTTCATTAGAAACAGTGTCATCTATATCGTATTTTTCACTTGTATCAATCTTTAAAGGAAGCGGATCATCATCAACTGGAGTTGGTTTACTACAACCGGCTATAATCATAGGCAAAATGCATAAACAAAATAATCTTCTATTCATATGTCCTCCTATTTATCACTGTTAAGCATTGAGGCATCAATTTTACCCCATGCTCCATTACCAGCGCCTTCACATTCAACATGAATACCTACGGTAACTGTATCATTAGAAACTATATCAATACCTTTAATCCACGCAGTATGCCAATCATTATATGAAGTAATACTAAGAGGAGCGGTAGCAACTAATTCACCATTTACTTTGAAGTAAATATAAACATCTGTGTTTCCAGCATCTCCACCCATAATAGACATAGAGAATTTATATTTTCCATCTGGAAGGTTTTTAACATCTTGTTCAAGATTAAAATTCACTGTATTAGTATTAGCACTCCAGAAGTGATAATGTTTTGTGCCAGCTCCTTCGGGAGAATCAGTTGATTTATCTTCTACCCAAAGTTCATCAGCTTTTCCAGTTTCAATAACTTTCCATCCCTTTGGCACCCTAGTTTTATTTGCGTCTTCTTCAAATGAATCATTAACTAAATAGTTAAATTCAATCATATTAACGTAACAAGTGGCTTCCATACCACCCGCAACACCTTTAACGGTATAGACTTTTGGTCCATGCTTTTGCATATCAAGAAGTTCTTCGTCCGTAACATTCCAGGTAACATCAACTTGTTGTTTGCTATCATCGTTCATAACAGCATTAACTTTAGTTGGTAATACTGGTTTAACAGCTAAATCAACTTTAATAGTTACTGTTTCAATTGCGTCAGGTTTTATATCAATAACATTTCCAACTTTACATAAACCAAATACTTTAAGTGATTCAAGTGGATGACCAGTAGCATCAAAGAAAGCTTGGTTATCAACTGCACAACCACCATAATATCTACCAGCATCATTTGGATCATAATCTTTAGCATAGCTTGCTGCCCAACCAGAACCATATTTTTCCCATTTAGCAGCGTTTTCTTCATAGGAATTTGTACCAACACTAATCCAAGTACCTTCCCAATAAACAATACCTATACCATTAGTGGTTTTACTTACTGTTTCAACAACATCTCTAACAGAATTAGCTTGTCCTTGAATAGTGTATGGATAGTTTTGAACAACTCCTCCACCATCACCAATTGTATTTCCATAAAAGTCAGTATCTTGTAATGTAAAAGCATATGAGGTTTCAAGAACCATTACTTTTTTGTTATATGTGGTAGCGATTTCACTTAATAAAGAATTTAAGTTATCTAAAGTACCATGCCAATAAGGATAATACGATGAACCAAATACATCATAATCTAATTCATAATATGCTAATTTCTTTGCATAATCCTGGTAATTTGTTATTTTTTCAGGATTTGCAAAGTGTACTGCAATTAATGCATTAGGCACTACTTCACGGCATGCTTTAGCGCCACTTGCCATTAAGGAAGCAATGTTAAACCATATTTTTTCTCCGCACATAGAACCATTGGTTTCATTACCAATTTGAACCATGCCAATATCAACACCTTCATTTCTTAATTTTTGAAGTGAATCTTTTGTGAATTGATATAAGGCTTCACTTTTTGCATTAATATCCATACTCTTCCAAGCTTTAGGCACCATCTGTTTACTAGGGTCAGCCCAGAAATCACTATAATGGAAGTTAACAATAAGTTTCATATGAGCAGCTGTAGCGCGTTTACCAATTTCAATCGCGTTATTGATATCGCAGTTACCACCGCCATATCCTTTGCCATCTTTATCAAATGGATCATTCCATACTCTTACTCTAATGTAATTAATTCCTGCTAATGATAATGTCTCATATACATCAGCTTCTTTGCCTTCGAAGTTATAATATTTGACTCCACTTTTTTCTAATGAAGGAACTGCACTAGCGTCCATTCCCATAATGAAGTCATCACTTAAATTTTTCACCTTTTTGACATAGAGTGAATCACTGCCTATTGGTGTAAATGAAGACGAACTAGATGTTTCGCCAGAAGAACTTATTTTTTCAGACGAGGAAGTAGACCCATTATTGTTACTACAGCCTGCTAAGCATAGCAAAAATAACGGAATAATTGTCAAAAATTTCTTTTTCATAATTTTATCTCCTATCTATAGATTAATACTTTAATCTTTGATATGTAAGCACAAATGTTGTGATAGCGGTGATGTTCAACCCTGCATTAAACATATCAAGCCATAAAGGTATTGTTAATGGCCCAGGTGCCATTACTTTAGCAAATAATACTAATATTGATAATATTGTAAGCACTAAACCAACTGCTAAAAAGAAGAAAGCAATAACATAAGTTGAAAATGGTTTAGTGGTAAAACCATTATACGCAATTGGTTCAAGAATTGAACTCTTATTAGTTAATAACGCTTTTATA
Source organism: Bacilli bacterium (assembly GCA_045615545.1). Taxonomy (GTDB): domain Bacteria; phylum Bacillota_I; class Bacilli_A; order RFN20; family CAG-826; genus SIG220. The sequence goes on from JAZLFA010000032.1 coordinate 26,423, forward strand.
CTAACAACAGCGAAAAAGCCGCATATAATAATATGAACAACCATATATATCATTTCAAAGATGCTATTGGTTATTTGCGAGTGGTTAACACTGTATTGCAAAATATAAACAAAGCTAGCAATACCAAATCCCATCAGGGCTAAAAACACTAGAGGCATAATAATAAATATTGGTCTTCTAATCATCATTACTCTCCTTTTCTTCTGCATCAGCGACAATCTTTTCTAAATCAATCTTTGGTTCCTTACGAACATAAGTTAAGAAGGTATTAGATAAATAATCGTGAGGCATACGATATTCTCTACGATAGATAACAAAACAGATAATCGCGTAAATTGGTATAAAGATAAATTCTAAGATATATAAACTAGCATTAATAAGTGGGAACATAACACTGATACCCCAAAGCAATAAAAATGGAATCATACGTGGAATTAATTGCCACTTTTTAATTAATTCACCATTAGGTTTAATCGTGCCAACTTTATCCAATAACATTGCAAATGTCTTACCATATTTAGTAAATAAAGGGACAATTAAATAACAAATCAATATAACAACAAAGCCAGAAATCATTTTAGCTACTTGGCGATATTTGTTAATAACTGCATCGTGTTGTTTAACATTTTCAAAAGAACCATAATTTTGGGCCATTACTTTATATACGTTTTGGATAAAGGCATATAAATAATCACTTTTAACGTCGCCCTTATCATCGAGAAATTCTGCTTTTATTGTTGCGACTTTACTTGGATCGGAGTCAATAAGTTCAAAATAAGAATTGGATTCATTTATTTTTAAAATATATTCATTAAACCAACTAACAGTATAATGTTCACTTGGTTTAGCAGTAACATTATCCACTAACACTTGAGTATCATTTGCATATGCGCAATAGTTAAATCCTTCCACCACTTCGTTTCCAGTCATATAAGAGAGGTAATAATAGGCGATTGTATTGACGAACAGGTATTTGCTCCTTCTTGGTAAATAATCGTCTTCTACGCGGTCAAAATAGTGTTCTTCACCTATTTCTACAATGACATTGAATTGTTTATCATAATATTTGATTCCAGCATATAGTTGTTCATTAGTTGCCCATGTGACATTTTCACTATAAGTAGGGATAGCAGGTAAAATAACAGTCAAAGAAAAAATAAAAGCGCCTAAAAACATTACCATCGCAATAAGAAAATCAGTAAGCGCTAAAGAAAATCTAACCGTTCCCTTAATGTTTTGAATTTCGCCATGATCAAGATGGAGTTCTTCTTTTTTAAGTTTCATTAGTACTATTATATAGTAAAAACAAAAAAAGACCAACCAATAGGTTGGCCTTATTAATTTTACTTAAATTATTTCTTAAGTAATGAAATTTCTGTTTCAGGATCAAATAATTGGATAACTTTACTTTCAAAAGTAATAAATAATTTGTTTCCTGGAACCATTTCTTCTCTTTCTTTAGCAGTAAGAGAAACAGTTGGAACTCTAACGATTAATTCGTTACCTTCTTTTGTAGTAACGTGAAGGTGTAATTCACTACCCATCATTTCGTTAACTTGGATTGTAACTGGAATTGTATTTTCTGCTTTTCCTTTAGCAACACTTACGTGTTCTGGTCTAACACCAAGAATAACTTCTTTTGATTTAACACCATTTGCTTTTAAGTTAGCAGCGCGATCACCAGTTAATTCAATCTTAGCACCGAATGGGTGAACGGTATATTTACCTTTTGATTCTTTAAGTTCACACTTGAAGGTATTCATCTTTGGAGCACCGATGAATTCTGCAACGAATAAGTTGTCAGGACGATCGAAGACTTCTTCTGGAGAACCGACTTGCATAATGAAGCCATCCTTCATAATAACGATTCTATCACCTAAAGTCATAGCTTCAGTTTGATCGTGTGTAACATAGATAAATGTAGTATTAATCTTCTTTCTTAAGAGAATGATTTCTGCTCTCATTTGGTTACGTAATTTAGCATCAAGGTTACTTAATGGTTCATCCATTAAGAAGACTTTGCTATCTCTAACCATTGCTCTACCAATAGCGACACGTTGTCTTTGACCACCAGATAAGGCTCTTGGTTTACGAGTTAAGTATTGGGTAATACCTAAGATTTCAGCAGCATTTGTGACACGTTGATAAATCTCATCTTGACTCATCTTCTTATATTTAACTGTGTCACTAACTAATTCTCTTTCGAGTTCTTTTAATTCTAATTGATGGAATTTAAGTTTTCCTTCAAATGAATATGTTTCATTAATGCCTTTGATCTTTTGTTGTGCCATTGTAATGTGATAACTACAAGCAGCTAAAGATGCATTAATTCTTTCAAGTTTACCGCTTGATTTAGTAGCAGCCTTCTTCGCTTCTAAGACAGCGATTTTATCTTGATTCTTTTTAATTTTTTCTTCAAGTGGAGCGAGACGTAAAGCGAGTTCTTCACGGTTTTCCGCTAATAAAGCTTCATCTTTAATCTTTGCTTCAAGTTCAGCGATATCTTGTTTACAAGCTTCGATATCTCTTTTACATTGCTCTTTTTCCTCATCTGTTTTTGGAACAGTATATGGAACTTTGGCAATTCTTAGTGGGAATGCCATATTTTCAAAGACTGTTAAATGTGGATAAAGAGCGTAGTTTTGGAAGACCATACAAATGTGACGGTCTTTTGGTTGATAGTCGTTAACGACTTCACCATCGATTTCAACAGTACCATCAGAAATATCTTCTAGACCAGCAATCATTCTTAATGTAGTTGATTTACCACATCCAGAAGGTCCGACGAAGACGACGAATTCTTTGTCTTTAATGTCTAAGTTAAAATCGTGAACGGCAGTAACGTTACCGTTATAAATCTTTTTAACGTTTGTTAATTTTACACTAGCCATAATTTTAGCCTCCTAATATTATCCTTTGACTGCGCCGCCGGTAACACCTTCGACGTAGTATTTTTGCAAGAACATGAACAGTAATGTAACTGGAACAGCGACGACAACACCACCACAACAGAACATACGGTATTTGTCACCAATCCATTTAAAGTCAAGCCACATGTTAAGACCAACAGCGACGTTCATACCACTGGAAGTAACACCGATAACGTATTTTGCGAATACGAAGTCACCCCATGGGCCCATGAACGCAGTAAGAATGGTATAAATAACGATTGGTTTTGATAAAGGTAAGATGACTTTAAATAAGACACCAGCTCTACTAGCACCATCGATACGTGCAGCTTCATCAAGAGACTTTGGAACTGTATCAAAGAATCCTTTACTGACGTAATAGCCCATACCACTACTAGCGACATAGACTAAGATTAAACCTGGAATAGAATTTTCATGAGTTAATCCAAGGTCATTTAATAATCTGAATAAGATGATCATTGTTAACATACCAGGGAACATACCAAGGACTAACATGAAGTTCATTAAGAACTTACGACCTGAGAATCTTAAACGAGATAAAGTGTAGCTCATACAGAGGACAAACAAAGTTTGAAGTGCTGCTGTAACTACTGCAATGATAAATGTATTAAGGAACCATTTTGGGAAGTCACTTTCAGTGAATAATCTCACATAGTGATCAAATCCCCATTGTACTGGAATAACATTACCACTCATACCAGTAACGGAAACATCAAATGATTGTAAAATGATGAAGATGAATGGAAGAATCCAGATAATACTAATAGCTACTAAAAGGACATAAATGAGTGTATTTGCGGTTGTGCGTTTAGCACGCATTCCCATTCCTTGTTTTAATGTAGATTGTGCTCTCATTATTGGAAATCCTCCTCATTTTTATTAGATGGTAATACGTTATAAATAATTAAGGATAATAAAGCAACTACTAAGAAGACCATAATACCAATAACAGAAGCATAATAGTATTTAGCGTCTGTACCAGTAGTAATCTTGAATAACCAGGTAATTAATAAGTCAGTATGACCTGGTGTAGCTTCAGCGGTTGTTCCTTTAAATGTAGGACCACCACCACTCAACAAGTAGATAACGTTGAAGTTATTCATATTACCAATAAAGCTTGTTAATAGGTAAGGACCTGTAACAAATAACATATATGGAAGAGTAATACGCCCAAATTGTTGGATGGAGTTGGCACCATCGATTTTACTTGATTCGTATAAATCTTCAGGAATATTCATCAAGATACCAGTAGCAATTAACATTAAGTATGGAATACCAATCCAAATATTAATCACAATAACAAGTATTTGTGCACGCCAGCCATTATTAACATCACCCCAGAAGTCGATTGCTTCACCAAGCCAACCAAGGTCTAATAACCATTTGTTAATAACGCCGTTAAGCGCGAACAATTTAGAAACATATAGAAGGGATATGAATTGAGGAATAGCAATGGTAAGAACTAAAATTGTTCTCCATACTTTCTTAATCTTAATTCCTTTCTTATTAATAATTAATGCAACAAACATACCTAAGAAGTAGTTTGAGAATGTGGCAAAGAATGCCCAGATTAATGTCCAAGCAAGAATTTCTCCGAATGTGGAGCCCATGCCACCAGCTCCACCGGATAACATCGTGTTGAAGTTATCTAATCCAACCCAATGGAATAAATTGTTGTAATATCCATCATATGCTGCACTATAGTTAGTAAAGGCAACAAGAATCATGAATATAATCGGCATGACCGTAAAGATAAGAATACCCGCAATCGGTAATGCCAATAATGTTTTATGGAATTGATCATCGATAACAGAATGTAAATCTTCTTTACCACTTTTTAATGGTTTTCCAGAAGCAATGATTTCTTGAGAAATCTTGTTTTGCTTGATATTTAAGTTCCATGTGTATAGAACTGCAATCATAAAGAAAATTGAAAGAATAGAATAAAGGATAATTTTAAATGAGTTATCGTGATAAATAGTAATAAAAATATCATAAACTGGATCATAAATCTTCTCAGGTCCTTGAATACCTAAGGTACCAAGTTGAGAGAGCCAATGTCCGCCAAAGAAAATCATGTAGAGAATAAATCCAACTTCTAATGCTAAGAAGAGAATACCTCTACCAATTTGACCTCTGGTGATATTTCCAAATCCCATAATTACATAGGAAATTCTAGTTTTATAATCACCATTTCTAAATGTATTAACTAAATCGGCAAAATAATTACCGATACCAATGACAACTTTTTTAATAAATTGAAAAATGGTAATCAATAAATTTAATAGCCAACCAGGAATAGAAATGAAAAAACGACCTAAGTTATAGAAAAATTTTCCACCCTTAGAAAGTTTTAAGTATTGCAAATCACTTAGTTTTTCCATAATACCTCCTTATTAATAAAATAGGCTGGAGCCTGAAGGCCCCAACCTTAAATAAATGTTTTCTTAGTTAGCAGGAACTAAAGTGACAACACCATTGCCACCATTTTCGTCAGTAACTAATTGGATGATGTAAGTACCATCGGCTTCAACTTTAAAGTTTTCAGATGGGTAAGCAACATCCCATGATTTACCTTGACGGCATTTGAATTCATCACCGGCTTTTAATTCCATAGCGGCTGATTTCCAGGTGTTTGCTGGAGATTCAGTCATTGAGAAATCTGTATCCCAACTTGTACCACCAATAGAACCGATAACAGTGAAAGCTCTCTTTTCTTCTGGAGACATTGAGAATAAGTCATCAATCTTTTGTTTATAAAGATCTAAGGCTGCTTGATAATCGCCATCAGTTTTTGCGTCTTTAATATCGCTACCAATTGCTTTAGCAATATCCCACCATGAACCATGAATTTGTCCTTGTGGAGTTGAGAATGGTGATTGAGCAGCTAATGCGACAAGAGCTGGGTTTGCTTTTGCAGCTGGAGATTGTTGAGCAACTTTGTTAGATGGACCCCAACCTAATTGTTCTAATCTTTCTGTTTGGCAAGCTTCACCAGTTAAGTATTGAGCTAATTGATTTAAAGCAGCAGCTTTGCCAGCGTTTTGTTGTGGTTTAAGACCTAAAAGTTTGAAACCACTGTAAGAACCCATTTGGTAAGATTTACCATCAACAGAGAATGATGGTAATTTACAAGCACCAAGGTTATTACCTAAGTCTTTTGAAGCTTCAGCATAGTCCCAAGTACCTGAGACGACAACTGCAGATGGTGTAGCAGCAGCGAAGTCAGAAGCTTTTGAGCTAGAAACATGGATACCACTATTTTGTAATTCGTTCATTCCTTTACAAGCAATGATACCTTCTGGTGAGTTAAATGTGTCATCAACAGAAGTGAATTTGCCATCAGCATCAGTTGTCCAGTTTGAATGACATCCTGTGCCAAAGAAGAATGAAGCGATGTACCAGGCAGATGTGCTTGTTTCCATTGAGAAGTTCTTACCAGCAGCTTTACAGTCAGCAATGATATCAGTCAAGCTACCAAGATGTTCTTCTTTAACAACACTCCTGTCATAGTACATGAAGTAGCCGTTATCACTTGTTAAAGGATAGGCATATGTTTTTCCGCCAGTTTTTGCAGCAGCGACAGAACCTGCGTCGTTATTTTCAGCAACGAATGCTGTTGCGCCTTGACCTAATTCAGATAAGGCACCGCCCATAACACCACGGGCTAATTGGTCTTGAGCGAAACAGAACATATCTGCACCACTTTCGACGTCGTTTAACATTTGGGTAATAGCATCAGCTTCAGAACAGTTTTCTAAAGTAGCATTGATGGTATAACCGCCATTGTTAGTATCGTTAAATGCTTTGATTTGGCTCTTGAATAATTCATGAGTAGCTTCATCAGCCCACATAACGATATCATAAGTTCCTCCAACTGGTTTGCTTTCAGTTGAGTCGCCACCGCCTCCACAGCCAGCGACACATAAAGATAAACCTAGTAAAGAGAAAGTTAGGATCTTTTGAACTTTCATTAAGTTTCTCCTTTCAAAACAAAAAGACAGCAAAAATGATATACAGTTTTCGTCTATTTGTTTAAATCCATAATTTAATTATAAACATATGTTTATTAAGATACAACTATTTTTTTAGGCCAAAAAATATAGAAAAAGAGGAGCAATGCTCCTCTACTTATTCATATTGAATTCGATTATTCACTAACCCAAACTCCATATAAGTTTACAGTTGTAGCCATACGTGAATCAGTGGCGAAATTCCATAGCAATGTCTCATCAAGACAGCCACTATAAATAGACCATCCGAGAAATATTGAAAATGTAGGATCTCCGGCTTTTTCAGGACCTAAATTTTTACAATATTCAGGACATTCACCAAGTGGGGTGCTTGTATACCATCTCATCATATAGTATGGGTTTTCTGAGTGGTTGTAATCCAAATAGAAGTTATAGGTTTGATTGGTCTTTTTAGAAGTAGATGAAGCATCCGATCCACCCGTGGATCCACTAACGGGTCTACTTTCGCTAGTAGGAACAGAAGTTGAACTAGTAATACCAGTACATCCAGCAAGAATGAGAGAAAATAAACAAATTGGGAATAAAATTAATTTCTTGTTCATACTATTTACCTCTATAGAATATGATGATTGAACCACCAGTATTCTTATCAAAATTACCTAGATTGACTGTTTTATTATCAGTGTCGTAGTTGGTATTACCAAATTGATATAATGGCTTACCACATTTTGGTACGTCACCAAATCCGGTATAACTCCACCATCTACCACTTAAGAAGATGAAATATTCATCTAATTGGAATCCACCAGAACCATAGTAATTATTGTTATCTTTATCTTTACCACACCAGTAAATATTATCAATAGGATTGCCCGCGCTTGTTTTCGCGTACGGGAATGTTTCTTCGTAAGGGAATTTCTTCATTGTACTATGAAGTTTAACAGCCTTAACAAACGCATCGAAGTAACCAGTTGTATCAACGCCGTTTATACTTAATTTGTTACCCCATTTGAATGAGTTAACTTTAAGTGGAGCGTTGTATGAGTTATGGGAAACTGGTTTTCCATACATAATCTCATATGTTTTTTTAGTAACTTGATCAACACAATCACTTGGAATAGTTTTAGTTCTAAATATTTCTTCACCACCAAGCATAAATGCAGCGCAGTTACTAGCCATAATCATCGCATGAGCGGAGGTACTGGCATCTAAAACTGCTTTTGTTTCAGGAGCCTTACCTTTTACTGTGTCACCTAATGTGTAATAAAGTTGATCGTATAATGTCCAGTTATCGTGACATGATGCATAATTAACAGTTTGATTTGGATTACCACCAACTCCACTATGGATGCCCCATAGAGCTTCTGCAACTTTTTGAGCATCTTCTGGAGATGCATCTCCACCTTTTTGCATAAAGCCAAATCCTGGAAGAGCGCTTGTGCTACCCCATCCACCATCGTTACCGCCTCTAATCGCATTTCTACCTGCATCATTAAAGCCGCCTAAATAACATGTTTCAGCTTTATCATTATATAGTTGACTATAAACTTGATTGCCTAAACCATTACAGCAGAATGTACCTTCGGTAGGTTTACCATCTTGATCAACTCCACCATGATAGCCTCCAGCTGTCCATCCTTCACCATAAATGTAAATATCAGGATCAATTGCCCAGCAAGCATCTTTAATTGCTTTCATCGTTCCGACATCAATTAAACCCATAAGGTCAAATCTAAAGCCTTTAATTTTATATTCTTTTGCCCACCAAGTCACGCTATCAACAATAAATTTACGCATCATCTTAGCTTCACTTCTTACTTCATTTGAACAACCACTTCCATCATAGTATTCTCCTTCAGGAGTGAAACGGAAATAATATCTTGGCATGATTAATTCAAAATTGGAGCCGGAAGCACTACTAACGTGGTTATAAACAACGTCCATAATGACACGTGTGTGTACGTTAGTTTTACTTAATTGCATAATAAGGTTTTTATATTCTTTTATACGAACGGTACCATCGTATGGGTCGCTAGAATAAGCACCTTCTACACAGTTATAGTTAAGAGGATTATATCCCCAGTTATATTTGTTTTGTTCTTTGATTTCGTTATTATCGTGATCAAATACTGGTTGTAATTGAACAGCGTTAACACCTAATTGATTTAAGTGATCATAACCAGTTGAAATTTCATTATGATCTTTTAAATGTGTACCTTTTTCAACGAAAGCATTATAAGTTCCATTTTCTTCTGTGCCATTCCAAGATTTATCGCCTGTAAAATCTTGAACATGGACTTCATAAATGCTTAAATCTTGTGGAGACTTAATATCGTATCCTTTTAATCCGTCCCATTTAGCAGGAACTTGTGACCAACCAGCAGGGTTAGTTTTACTTGTATCATAGATAAGCCCACGAACACCGTTAAGACCAACACCTTTTGCGTATGGATCAACAACTTCGTTAGTGCCAGCAGAATTATCAACAACGAAAGTATAATATCTGCCTTCAAGATTACTATATGTTTGGAATGCCCAAACTCCACCAGGTTGATATGTCATATGGTATGAGAAATAGTTATTATCTCCTCCATAATCAGCAGAAGTACCATTATCATAAAGTCGTAATGTAACATTACTTGCAGTAGGAGCCCACAACTTAATGGTTGTGTCATTTGGGGAATATTTAACACCCAAATCATCACCTTCATAACAATATAACTCATTGAATCTAGGGGTATTGTATAAACCAGTAGAAACAACAAATGTTGTCTTTGTTAAGTCCATTGTAGAACTTAAATCTTTAGAAACGATTTGATATGTAATATTAATATGAGCATTATATTTAAGTTTAATATCAAATGTTTTTCCGCTTCCCTTACCTTCTAACACCAAGTATTCCTTTAAGTGTTGTTCTCTTTCTTTTTCATCAATCTTGAAATAGACTTCAGTTAAAGCGTACATTTGATAGCTAACTTCTCCTGGTGCAGTATTGGTGCAGGTAATAGTTTTCCAATCAGTAAATTCTGCATACTTAATACCTTCAACGTGGATTTCAGCTTCTGTATCAAAGATTGAAATACCACCACCAGTAGCAGGCATTGTCCAAACTTCAACTACACCATCCTTTGGTTGGTGTTTTGTGTAGTCAAGTTTAATATCAATTGATTGTCCACCCCAGTTTTCATCAGTATCACTCTTTTTCTTGAATTTAACGATGAACATAAGGTTACTTTTTCCCGCTAAATGTGAATATTTTTCATCACTAAAATCGACATTTAATGTCATATCTTCGCCATTATTAGTGACTTCGTCAGGATTAAATTCTTTACCATTGACTCCAGTTACCCAGAGGTAGAAAGCTCTACCACCGCAATCACCTTTATCATTGTGATAATGGAGAATGACTTTTTTAACATCAGGGATATCTTCCCCTGTGCTTGCTTTTGCAATCGGCTTATTGATGTCTGTTGCCACTAAATCTTTATATGTTAATTCATCAACAAATTTTTCTTTTTGATTAGAGGAAACACCACTGCAGCCTGAAATCAGCATAGCCGCCAATCCAAGCATTAATATGTTTTTAACTTTTTTCATACTAACACTCCTTTCTTATATATTTATTTAGTTTTTAATAAGATTGCACTTCTTGCAGGAATGCTTGTCTTGCTAGCACCATTAAAGCTAGCTACGACTGTACCAGGTAATCCTGCTTCTAATTTATTACTACCAAGATTAACTACTACTTGATATTCTTCATTTCCAAGTTTACGGAGGAAGTTAAGAACATACTGTTCGCTACCCCAGTTATATGGAACAAAGTTACCTTTAATTAAGGCTGGTGTAGTACCTTTTGCTTTTGCGAAAGCTTTAATTGCTTCGTAGTGGCTACCTGTCTTTCCTTTTTGAGCTGAAACAGGAGCGACTGTATTTGTGGAGTTAATTTCATCCCATTTAACAGTCATCGCACTACCAGTAACGTTATAATCTGTAGTATATATGCCATCCGCATCAGCTGTCTTATTATCGTTCATCCATTTCATTGGTTGACGATACCATAAATCAGCATAGCCTGTATTAGCGTCTGTTCCTTGTGGGAAGTTGCCTGTCATACCAATTTCATCACCATAATAAATCCAAGTACATCCAGGAAGCATTAATTCCGCAATTTCAACACAGGTTGCTAATTGGTCTAAAGTTTTGTAATTACTTGTAGATACATTACCTTGTGCTTCTAGTCCATCTGGAGTCCATTTATTACCCGCAATTCTATTGATTGCTCTAGCAATATCGTGGTTAGAAGTGAACGAACCAGAAATCATATCATAGCCAGTTGTGGTATTTTCACCTAATTTTGAACCACCACGATATTGGTTATTTGTATTATAGACATCTCTTAAGTTCCAAGAACCGCCATATTTAATTGTACTGGTCTTATTACCCTTAAGTGCACTATCAGAATTAGCGCTATATGGGTTACCATATTGAGTATTGTAATCACCTAAGAAGTCTTTTGCGCTTAAAGCAAAGGCGCCACTGCTACCATTACGGAAGCTACGTGCTGCAATACTTGTTAAGTTAAAGTATGAATAGAAATCAAATAAGGAATCAAATCCTCCATAGTATGGTGCAACGTGATAAGCATGGCCATCAAAGTTTTCACCAACAAAGAAGGCATTAGGATATACTTTCTTTACTTCATAATTAAGTTCATTCCAGAAGTGTAAGTTCTTGGTAATGTTGCTTGAATAGTTACCAGATTCACTTACATCCGAAACAATTGTATCATTTGCGTCTGCTTTAACTTCATCTTCCATAAAGATGTGTTTAACAGCATCCATACGGAAACCATCAACACCGATGGAACACCAATTAAGCGCCATAGAAAGAACAGCGGCTCTTGTAGATACATAAGCATAGTTAAGTTCAGGCATTTGACTACCAAACTTAGCATAATAGCTATATACATGGTCACCATATGGGTACCAGTAATTATCTTGATTAATAACAGATTTGTCCTTTACGTTATTGCCCCATTGATAATAACCTCTATGTGTTTCATCAAGTTTAGCACTCTTAATAAACCAGTTATTAGTTGTAGATGTATGGTTAAGGACTAAGTCCATAATAACTGCCATACCATTTTCATGGGCAACTTTTAATAATTCTTTATAGTCTTCCATAGCACTATTAGAGTCAACAAATCCGTTATGTGATCTTGAATAGGTAGATTCCTTACTACCAAATTTAGGATCAACTTGTGTGTAATCACTAATATCATAGCCATGATAAGAAACAGATAATTGAATTGGGGTTAACCATAAAACGTTAACACCTAAGTCTTTTAAATATGGAATCTTTTTAGTAATACCATAGATATCACCAGATCCATCTTTATCACTATCAGCAAAGCTGGACACCATAATTTGATATCCAACACCAGCACCTTTAGCTAAGCTAGAACCATTACCACCACTTAAGAAAGCAGGTGAAGTTTTAGCAACTGGCTTTTTATCATTCCACTTAACATTGGAATATTCAGCTTTACCATATGTGTATTTTTCACCAGTATCACCATCAAATGGGTCCTCATTTGTAGCTGGAGGAGTCATTGTTGGTTCAGGAACTTTATCTTGTGTAAAGAAGATATGATATGAGGTTGTACCATTTGTATTAGTCATTGCATATTTAGATAATTCAAAGGTAACGTCGCCACCATCATTGCTCCAGAATTTAGAAGCAGTTTTTCTTGTGGCACTCATAACAATTTGAACACCAACTTCGGTATCTAATGTTTTGCCATCTTTTTGATAGAAGTTAGATGGAGTACCACCGATAGTTTTCTTTGTGTTATTCCATCCACCATTAAATTGAAGTGTTAAATCAATATCAGCATGAACGTAACCAAATGGATCAATAACTGCATCACCAGTTGCGCTCATTCTATCAGCAGAAGTTGTTCTTCCGAACCAGTCAAAGTTATAACCTTCGCCAGCTCTAGGTTTGTATGGCCAACACCAAACATCCCATTGATTATAATCAACAGTCGTTTGAGCGTATCTATAGTAGTGAACATATAAGTGATCGCCAGCCGAAGTGTTCTTGAGATTATTCATGTAATCTTTAATTTCTTCTTCGGTATGACCAGGTTGCACTGGTGTAGAGCTCGAAGAAACCGGTCCTACAGTTGAACTATCTTTTTTGTCACTAGAAGATTCAGGTCTTGTTGACTCGCTAGTTTTGCTACTACCGCTTGTACTTTCCGAACTAGACGAAACAACAGGCCCAGTACAGGATCCAAGAGCAAGGATAGACAAAAGAGTAAGTAAAATAATACTTTTTTTCATACACGTCTCCTCATGTATTTATATATATTAAAATGTTATACTTTTTAACGTATGCGTGTCAAATATCACGAATATGCGAGCGAAATGTTTAAAAATATATTTTTAAATAAATATTAATTTTTATATTTTTTTCTACGTTCATTTGAAATTAAAATTTCATCAAACGAAAATTCACCAAGTTCACTTGATTCTTTAACAAGTTCTTTTACATCTTTTGGTAAGCATGATCCACCCCAACCATGTCCAGGGGTGTTATATGTATCACCAATACGTGGATCAAAACCCAGTCCACGAATTACCTCAGAAGAGTTAACACCTTTAAGTTCAGCAAATGTATCAAGCTCATTAAAGAAAGATAAACGCATTGCAAGATAGGCATTAGAAAATAATTTAATAGCTTCTGCTTCCTTTAACCCTGTAATAACAAAGTTATTTTTTCCGAACAATGACATATATTTGTTGATACCTTGTAAAGTAGGATCAATTGTTCCAATTACAATTCTGGAAGGATTTTTTATATCCTCTAAGGCATTTTGTTGTCTTAAAAATTCAGGTGACGCGAATATCCTTTTATAATCATATTTTTTAATCAAATTTAAAGTAAATCCAATTGGCACTGTTGACTTGATTACAATATCTATATCTCTATTATTCTCCAATATTTCACTAATACATGATTCAACTTTGCTTGTATCCAAGCCTTGAATTTCCTCATTAAAAGGAGTTTCGACACATATCAAGGCTAAATCGTAACTTCCATTCTCGAATTTCTTTTCAAACTTTGGATCAACACAAAAGACCTTGTGCTGATCTTTTAAATAATTAAGATAAGCACTACCAACATTGCCAAGTCCAAAGATTACAATTTTCATTTGAGCCAAATTTCTTTATTAACAACATCAATATATTTTTTAATTATATCTACAACCGTTTTACTAACATGTGGTTTGTCATAATTTTCAGGAGTAGAAGCAAATTTATAACGAAGCAATTCACTTTCAATCGCAAGTTTAATTCCTTCTTCATCAATACCTGAAACAATAATTGAACCAGCTTCAACTCCTTCTGGTCTTTCAGTACTAGTTCTAATTAATACAGCAGGGAAATGAAACATTGCGCTTTCTTCAGTTAATGTTCCAGAATCACTTAAACAAATAAATGCTTCTTTTTGTAATTTTACATATTCAATAAAACCTAATGGTTTAACATTTCTTACAAGTGGGTGCATCTTAAATCCACGTTCTTCGAGTTTCTTTTTGGTACGAGGATGAGTGGAAAAGATGATAGGTAATTGATATTTTTCCGCGATAGCATTAATTGCAGGCATAAGTTTATTAAAGTTCTTTTCAATATCGATATTTTCTTCTCTATGCGAGGAGACAACGATATATTTACCTTTTTCTAAACCAAATTCACTCAACACATTGCTTTTTTCAATTGCATCCATATGTGCATTTAGTACTTCAAGCATTGGAGAGCCAGTTATAAAACGATATCTTTCTTCAATACCTTCTTTCGCTAAGTTAGCATTGGCGTGTTCTGTGTAGGGTAAGTTAATATCACTTATATGATCCACTATTTTTCTATTAATTGTCTCCGGAACATTCCAATCTCCACATCGATTGCCAGCCTCCATATGGAAAATAGGGCATTTAAGACGTTTTGCAGATATTGCGCATAACGCACTATTGGTGTCTCCGAGAATTAAAACAGCATCTGGTTTAAGCTTAACTAATAATTCATAACTTTTAGCGATTGCGTTACCTATTGTTTCGCCTAAATCTTTGCCAACACAACCTAAATAATAATCTGGGCTTCTTAAACCAAGTTCCTCAAAGAAAATTTGGTTCAATTCGTAATCATAATTTTGACCCGTATGAACTAAAATATGTTCAAACTCTTTATCACAGGCTTTAATAACTTCACTCAACCTAATAATCTCAGGGCGAGTACCAATAATAGTAACTAATCTAATTTTCTTTTCCATAGTTAGACCACCTCAAAATATGTATCAGGATGCTCTGGATCAAATAGTTCACTTGACCACATAATAACAACAGCGTCGGTATTGCCAATGTTAGTTATGTTATGAGTAAATCCTGGAATAATATCAACAATTTTTACGCAATTTCCGCTTGTTTTAATAGAAATTGTTTCCGTTGTGCCAATTTTTCTTTGTTTAATTTCACACTCACCAGAGGCAACAATAAATTTCTCATTCTTAGTGTGATGATAATGATTACCTTTTGTAATTCCTGGTTTAATTACGTTAATACTTGTTTGTCCAAAACCAGGTGTTTTATATAGTTCAGTAAACGATCCCCTATCATCAGTATGAGGAATAACATCATAACTAAAATCACTACCATCTAAATATGTTAAATAAGTAGCATATAGTTTCTTAACAAAACCGGCTTGGAAAGGAATTGTATAATCTTTTCTTGAACCTTTAAATGATAAAATTAAATCTGCTATCTCTTTTGGGGTAGCGCGATATGAATTTTTAAACTCAGTAATAAGTCCTTGATTAACTTTTCCATATAAAATATCGATAAATAAATCAATTAAATCATCAATATATAAGAAAGAAATAGGATTAGCGTCTTTATTAACATTAATTTCGATATTATGGGCAACATTGTAACAAAAAGTTGCAACCACAGAGTTATAATTTGGACGACACCATTTACCAAATAAGTTAGGACATCTACAAACATATACAGGTAGGTTAGAGTTTAATAATAAATCTTCTGCTTCTTTTTTGCTTTTTCCATATTCATTATCGAGCAAAGCTTGGGTTGAACTAGTAAATACAATAGGAATATGGATACCAGTCTTCTTTTCAGCAGTTATAAGATCATTTGTTAAAGAATAGTTCTGATTAAAATCTTTGTTATCCTTTGGGCGATTAACGCCTGCTAAATGGAAAACAAAATCTGCTTGATAAATAAATTTGACTAAATCTTCATAATTATTTTCTTTATCAAAACTAAAAACTTCGTGACCAAGAAAAGATAATCTAGCAATTAAGTTAGATCCTACAAACCCTTTTGCACCCGTTACTAATATTTTCATAATTATTTAAATAAAGTTAATTTCTTAAGAAGCTTTTTCATTCCTTCAATATCTAGTCTTTCGGTATTATGGGAATGATAGCTTTCGTTTAAATCAATATGTTTATTTCCTTTTTCAACATATTTGTCATAATTTAAATCCCTATTATCAGCAGAGATTTTAAAGAATCCACCTAGGTCAACACTTCTGACCATTTCTTCTGAGGTGACTAATACTTCATATAATTTTTCACCATGACGTGTGCCTATATATTCAACGCCATATGGACTTCCGGTTAATTCAAGGACAGCTTTAGCAAGTGTATCAATAGTTGCAGCTGGAGCCTTTTGAACAAAGAGGTCTCCTTGTTCTCCATGCTCGAATGCATAGAGCACTAAATCGACAGCATCTTCAAGTGTCATCATGAATCTTGTCATATCGGGATTTGTAACAGTTATTGGCTTTTTAGCGGCGATTTGCTCTAAAAATAATGGAATAACACTACCACGACTTGCCATAACATTTCCATATCTCGTCAAACACAAAACTGTGTCGCCAGGGAGTAATTGTCTACTTCTTGCGATAACGTTCTTTTCCATTAATGCTTTGGAAATTCCCATCGCATTTACTGGATAAGCTGCTTTATCGGTAGAAAGGAATATTGCCTTTTTAACATGATTTGTAACACATGCTGTAATAGCATTATCACTGCCAAGAACATTAGTCTTAACTGCTTCAAGTGGATAAAATTCACAAGAAGGTACTTGTTTTAATGCTGCAGCATGGAATACATAATCAACACCAATAAATGCATTAGAGATGGAATTATAATCTCTAACATCTCCGATGTAGAATTTTAATTTATCACTTTGATATTGCTTTCGCATATCATCTTGTTTCTTTTCATCTCTAGATAAAATTCTAATTTCTTTAATATCTGTTTTTAAAAAACGATCAACGACCGCATGTCCAAAACTACCAGTTCCACCAGTAATAAGGAGTGTTTTGCCTTTTAAATTTAACATAAAATCACCTCGAGGATATTTTCTTTGCTAGATAATTATAATACAAATTATCTATATAATATAGAGCAAGTGGTGTAAAATAGCGATTATGAATAAATACGAAATTTTAAAAAGCATGATTGATCACTCAAAGAATATCGTCTTCTTCACAGGTGCCGGTATATCTGTTCCAAGCGGAATTCCAGATTTTAGAAGTGATAGAGGGATATATAAAGATGCATATAAAGGTCTATCACCAGAACAAATAATTTCGCATTCTTTTTATGTTGAAAACAAAGATCTGTTTTATGATTTTTATAAAAATAAAATGATGTTTATGAATGCAACACCTAATATTGCCCATTACTATATATCTTCTTTACAAGATAGTAAGAACATTACTGTTGTTACTCAAAACATTGATGGATTACATAGTATGGCAGGAACTAGAAAAGTTATTGAACTCCATGGCTCAATCCATAGAAACTATTGCGAAAAATGTGGCGCCTTTTATGATGGCAATTTTATAAAAAATTCAAACGGTGTACCTAAATGTTCGCGTTGTGGAGGCGACGTTAAACCTGACGTTGTTCTATATGAAGAACCACTTAACGAAGAAGCTATACAAAATGCAATCGAAGCAATAGTTAGAGCAGACACATTAATTGTGATTGGAACTAGTTTAGTTGTTTATCCAGCAGCAGGCTTTTTACGTTATTTTAAAGGCAATGCATTAATTGTAATAAATAAAGACGAAACTGCATACGATAATATGTGTGATTTGGTAATAAATGAAGATATCACAAAAGTTGTTAAGGAAATACTATGAAAAAAAGAAATTTCACAGAAGAAGAATTAAAAGAAATATGGGATTATTACAACGAAATGATTGAAGATCCCGTGTTAATTCCTTTAATTTACACAAAACAACATCATACATCAAATACCTATAAACATGTTTGTAGCGTAACAAAAGCAGCATTAACAGCAGCAATCAAAAAACGATTGGATATTGACTATAAAGCATTGATCCGTGGCGGCCTCCTTCATGACTTATTTTTCTATAATTGGAGAAATAATAAAATCCAAGTATTTACACACGGATTTAAACATCCAAAAGTTGCGTTAGAAAATGCTGAAAAGGAATTTCTAGATTTAAGTAAAAAAGAAAAAGATATTATCCGTAATCACATGTGGCCATTAACATTATTTCACATCCCAAAATGTAAGGAATCTTGGTTGATTAGTAGAATGGACAAAATTGTATCAGTAAGAGAGGCACTTGCTCCAAAAAATGATGCTATCGTTTTTGATTTAGATGGGACACTATTTGATACTGTTGTTGATGTATATGACGCTCTTGAAGTAGCGTTCACACAAAATGGCTTTAAACCAATGACATTAGAACAATTAAAACCACGAATGGGATATAAGATGCGTGAAACAATCGCTTTATATTTACCAGAAGGTACATCTGATGAAATAATTAATAAAATATTATTAGACTATAGAACCTACTATAAAAATCATAGTGTTGTTAAAGTTAAACCGTACCCAAGAATGTTTGAAATATTACAAATTTTAAAAAGGGATGGCTATCATTTAGCGGTTGCAACAAATAAAACACAGAAAGTTGCTGAACAAATTATTGATAAATTCTTCCCAAATATTTTTGAAGCAATTCAAGGTGATGATGGGCACACTCCACTTAAACCACTACCAGCAAGTTTTCAAATTGTAAAAAAGAAAATGGCGAAAGCCGCTCGCTATATGTATGTTGGAGACACAGAGGTTGATTATCAAACTGCCAAAGCCGCTGGAGCCGAGCCAATCTTAGTTACATATGGATATAGAGATAAACAATTACTTGATCAATTTGATGCAGTAAAAGTTAATTCTCCAGTTGAATTATTAAAATATATAGAAAGAAAAACTGCCGCAAATTAGGCATTTTTTATCATTTTTATAACAATATCTTCGACATCGTTTCGATCTTTTTTTAATGTTAATGACAGCTCATCATAAAGTGTTCGATTGGCAAATTTTAACATCTCAACATCAGCAGGTCCAAACTTAACAGGAACCTCTAATAGATCTGGGTTTTGGAAGAAATAAAGTTGTCTAGTTAAATAAGCAAGATCGTGAATATCGCCACTTGTTAATTTGCGTTTAAAGTTGTCTCTTCTTTGTTTAGTATTTGTGACATATTCAGGTTCAACAGAACGCATATAGGATATCAATTCATCAATTTCACTCATTGGGGTTAGGTGCCGAATGACTGCTTCAGCCTTATCAATTGGAACAAAAATCGATTCGCCACCTTCGCGCATAAGTTTAACAACAAAATAATTGCACCCATTGAAAGATGTTTCTTTTTCGATAAATGACAAACCTTCGCGGAAATGCATTACCTTATCTTTTGCTTTAAATAGACTCATATATACATATATTATTACAAAAAAATGGCATAATTTCTAACGATAAAAAAACACTTTCGTTAACGAAAGTGCTTATATTATATTAATAGACTTATTATAGACCTTTGTATAACCCTTGGGCAATGTAACCAGCGATTGCATCTTTCAAGCCTGCAAGGTCTTCTCTATATGTGATTCCATGCCATTTATCTTTATTTACATAGACTTTAACTTTGGCATCGCCATCCATAATTGCGCTACCAACAGTAATAGGAACATAGAATTCATCTTTTAGTAAGTTAGCAGTTTCTAAAAATGTTTGATAATGTTTAGCTAATACATCAAAGAAGTCAGGAGTAAAAGCCCATAAGTTCATACTAACAGGTGTGTCTAAATCTAATTTAGTGTCTTTACCTTTAGAAGTACAGTTGCCTAAGTAATCAATATTTAAAACTTCTTCGATATCACTTAAATAACCATCTTTAACATTGCATACTCCACGAGTTACAGTACCATTTTCGCTAACAGTGTTCTTTAATTGATAAGCGAGCATAGCATACTCGCCTTTTTTAGCATTTAATAAATGTTTATAGATATCGTAGAATGCATTAGAGCCATAATAGTCATCAGCATTAACAATTGCAAAAGGCCCTTTTACAACGTCTTTACAACATAAGACGGCGTGTCCTGTACCAAATGGTTTACTTCTTCCTTCTGGTAATACTGATGTATCTTGAATAACATAACTAACATCAATAGTTTTACTGATACGATTGCCAATTAATGTTTTAAAGTCTTCTTGCATGTCTTCACGAACAATAAATACAACTTTGTTAAAGCCTGCTTTTTTAGCATCATAGACAGTAAAATCTAAAATACCTTTACCATCTTCAGTAACTGGCTCAGCTTGTTTTAATCCACCGAAACGGCTTCCCATTCCAGCAGCCATGATTACTAATGTAATGTCCATATTAAAACCTCAATTCTTCTTTACTTTACTAGTTATATTATCTTATTGCAACAAGATGTATTAAGAAATCTTTGTGGCGGAAACGTGTAATTTATTCATTTCCACTCCACCATAAAGCGCAACCATTTCTTCAAGTCTAGTTAATTTCGAAGCATCAGTTAATGTAATTTCACCATCATCACAAAGCGTGAAGTCTAAGCTAACGGAAGCTTTAATAATAAGTAAATTTAATGAAGTGTTGATGTGTAAACCATCTAATTCACTAGAGCCAGGCTTTTTATTAACAGTAAGATTTAGATCACTAAACATAGTGCTGCTTTCATCCATACCTAATAACGCTTTTAAGCTAATTCCAAAATAGAACAAGTTATTTGGTTCACTATAAGTGAATGTTTTTAATATTCTTTCATAACAAATTTTATCTAAATTAATAGAATCTGTTAATTCATCAGAATTTAAGCCATCAAACAAGGAACTCTTTAAACCAAGTAAATCAGTTAAGAATATTTCTAAAATATGATCAAGGAAATAATCAGTTTCAAATCTTCTAACTTGGGTGTAGTTATATCGATTATAGAAGAGACCAACAAAGTCTCTTTTTTTACGAACAACTTCACTTCTTCTTGTGTAGAACATTCCATCATCATAATAAAGAGATGAGTTTCTTGTTCCGTCTTCAGTAGAGTCATAACCTTCTTGATTACCAATTGATAGCGGAACTGGAACGTTAGTGAATTCTGCCGCTATTTGAACTCCGCCATCAGGACTTACTCTAATCTTTAAATCAACATTAAACTCTAAGTTAATTTTAATTAAACCGAGTAAGCCGGCTTTAATATTTAAAGCTACGCTTGAGTTAAAGTGGTAGTAATTGTATTTTGATGTATTAATACCAAGTTCTAATAAAACCTTGATATCAGAGAAATCCATATATTCTTTTGAGAAATCTAATCTTGAAGTTTCTAATGAACCATCAAATTCTTCTAAATTGATTTCCATATTAATTGTGGTATTTCCAACAGTACAATTTTTAATTGTTATTCCATTAAGAACAGAACTACAAGGAACTCCATCAACAAGAATATCACTATAACGAAGTTCAAATCCCATAGTGGCTTCAAAGCCAATAGGACTTAAATCTATATCCATAGAAATCTTGCTCTCAGTAACAGAGAAATTATTAATAAAGTGCATCGCAAGTAACGCACCATAATCACCATCGAGGATTTTACCAATTACACCATCTTTAAATGAATTAATTAAATCACCAAATAATTGCATAAAGTGATCATCAGGATTTTCAATGACATTCATGATTAAATCCATCATATCCATCAAAGTGTCAGTGTTGAATTTCACGTTCATCGTGTTGTTATATGAAGCAATGATTTCATTTGTCCCTGCGCGTTTATCAGCACGAATGTTATGAGTGTATTTGTTATCATCAATAATGGTAATATCACCATAACCAAATTCTTCTGGTAAGTTGAATTGGAAACCACCATCAATTGTAATATCATCTTTTACACCAGCTGCATCAGAAATAGCGCCTGTCATTTCGATTCTAAAGTCATCGCGGACTAATAATTCTTCAACTGCGTTAACTAATCTAAAAGCTGGATCAATTGCAACATATTCACTTTTAACAATTGTAGTTGTTTTAAATGGGACTGTTTTAAGTGATAACGAACCACTATAATCACCAAAACTAAAACCTGTAATTTCTAATTGAGCAAAGCTATTAGGATTGCCTTCTTCAGCAAAGCTTATTTTAATTAATATTGGGGATAATTCTTCAGTAAATGCATCAAGATTCAATTCAATTGAAATATTATCGTTATTAGTAGTAATTTGTCCTAACACATTATTGGCTTTCTCTAATAAACTTTCTAGATCAGCACTAGCTAATATTTCAGATAATTTATCCATTAATTGGCCAGTTGTGTCATCATTAATTTTTGTTATTACATAATTTATTAATGTTCCAATTGTGGAATTACTAATTGATACCTTTAAATTTCCAAGTTTGCTATAGATTGTGTCATCAATTAAACCAACAGCAATGTCGAGTTTTCTTTCTGCAGCGACAAAAGATTGTTCTAAAGAACCTTCAACAAAGTATTCTTTATTTTCCATATCTAAGCCAAGATACATTTTAGATTCAATAAATTTTTCGTTTTCTTTTTCTTCATTTAAACGATTAACATTGACTTCAAGTTCAAAACCTAATTGTTGACCTTGGCCTAAATTAAATAAGTTATCGACTAATGTAAAGGCAGGGCGAACATCTTGATATTGACTCTTGTCTGGCGCTTCAAGAACATATTTTGTTTCGCTCACATATTCAATATCAATATCTAATTTTATATAAATACCTTCAAAGAATATTGAATCTGTTCTAACGCCTTTACAGTTATATTCGTTATCAGTTTTTAAATGAAGTTTCAAACCTTCTAATAATTCGAGAATAAAGTATCTATCTCCAGCAGGAGTTTCAACGTATTCCATGTCTTGAATTTGAGCTTGAATGCTATCTAAATTAAGATTTACTAATTCTTCTGGAAGATTTAATTCAATACCATAGACATTAGGTAATTTATCAATAAATTCTGTAATTGAATCAACAGAGATAGAAAATTTGTTTTTTGTATCAATAGCAAGATATGCAGTATTTTCATAGTAACCAAAATCTCCACCCAAAGTTAAACCATCAATGTTTGTATTAATATTTCCGTTGAGTTTAATGTCTTCTAAGTCACTTAAGTCCGCACTTGCGTCCAAATAAACATCATACGCATTCTCAAAGTTTTCTGTTTTAAGATTGATGTATCCATTAACATCAGCCTTAGAAATAGACATAAGGTTTTGTAAGAATTTTTCTTGCTTGGTTAATTGGATGTCTGGTTTATCACTATTTGATGATGTTTTTGGGTTTGAATCATACCCAACTGATTTTGCCCCAATTAAAATAGCAATTGTTACGCCTAAAGCTCCTGCGAAAATACCTGTTTGTTTAAGTAAAAAGCTCATGATATTACCTCCTAGTATTCACAATCTTCGGCTAATGAAGGAATTTCATAATCGCCGTAATAATATTTTTCAACTAAATGTTCATAACTATTAACCCAAGTGAATGTATAAACTTGATATTCGCTATTCATATCAACATTAAGAATATTTAGTTCATTATCTAATGTATAAGTAAGATTAATCTTTGAGAAAATTGGCTCTCTATCTAATCCAGATGTCATTACCATTTGTTTAACATATCTTGCAGCACCTAGAACTGGATTCAAATCCAAACTTACTTTATATCCGTCAGCGGTTTTTTCTGCTGTTGATGTATCTAAAGTGGTTTTGCTAGAAATGATATAAATTGTTCTTCTAGATAAATCTTTTCCCCAAATTTCATCATATTCACTTATTGATAAATTGCTTTTATTTGATTCACTCCAAGTACATCCTGTTGCTGAGACATCACTACCATTATAAATATCAACACCAGTTGTATCTTGATAGAAACGAAGTCCAACCTTAACAAATCCAGCAGAGATGTTTTCATAAAAATGATTATCCCCGTCTTTAATATAAGTTGAATTAGCTACTTGAGTTGCAATTGATGCTTTAATATCACCGCTAAGTATAGTTTTGAATGATTCTAGTTCCGTTGCTTTAGTTAACCCAATATTTATAATTTCATAAGGTTTAAAGTCATTAGTAAAGTCTGCGCTTGTTTTATTCTTATTATATTTACGTAAAAGGGCGGTATTGTCATCATCAAGTTCATTTATTGCTAATTCAGCGTAATTTGGTGCGACAGGTGGAAAAAGATTTGGGTTGATTAGTAACAAAGAAACCGCAATACCGATACCAACTGCGGAACCAGCAACAACAGATGAGATGATTACACCTTTCTTGCTAGCAATCTTTGTTTCGACCTTTTCTTTCTTGCTTTTATTTGTTTTCGCTTTTTTGTGAAAGTTTAACTTTTTCATACTCTTAACCTCACCGCATGTATTTTATATATATAATTAAATAATGTAACTATAATAAGATAAACCTTCAAAATAGAGAGAATTCTAAAATTTTGAGATTTATTCTACAACTCTCGTAAAAATAGAGTTAATATAGAAATACAAAGTATATTTGGAGAAAATATGAAAAATCTTAAAGAAATTGTTGGTGCAAATCTTACTGAGCTAAGAAAAAGAGAAGGATTAACTCAAATAGAATTAGCAGATAAATTCAATTACTCAGATAAGTCAATTTCCAAGTGGGAAAAAGGAGATACATTACCTGATTTAGAGACCTTAAATGAACTTTGCAAGTTTTATGGAGTGTCACTTGATTATTTAGTCAGTGATGGTAAAAAAACTGATAAAAAACAGTTTATTAAAAGTAAACACAGGTATAATCCAAACGCTATCGCTATCACATGTATATTAGCATCTATTATTTGGCTAATTGCCACTATCGCATACGTATATATCATCTTACAAAATAATATTAACTATTGGATGATTTTCATTTGGGCTATTCCCGCTACGTGTATCGTACTATCAATATCCAATATTCGATATTTCCAAAACAAAATATTTAATTTGGTAGTTTCGTCAATATTTATTTGGAGCTTAATAACATCAATATTTTTAACAGTTTACTTATCCCCAATTGGACAAGCAATATGGCCGTTATTTATAGTAGGAATTCCACTAGAAATTACCATTATACTTTGGTCAACAATCAAAAGAACACAAAAATAGGAGATCATTATGAACAAGAAACAAATTCTATTAATCTTAACAATTCCATTTATATTATGTGGATGTTCTTTAACAACATCTTCTTCATCAATAAGTAAAGAATCAAGTGAAGAAAAAAGCTCGAGTAAAGAAAGCGAATCACTAACATCGAGCAGCGAAAGTAAAACTAGTGAAACTACAACTAGCGAACCTAAACCTGAATCTTCATCAACTACAACAATATTACCTTCTTCTTCAAGTAGTGAAAAACAAGAAGGCCACTACTACTATGATGAAAAAGAAGGTTACACAGTTGTAACAAGCGCAAAAAGTTATCTTGATTTACCTCTATGGAATAAATATAAAGATGACCATTGGCAAATTGCTTCTCCTTATAAAGGAAATAGAACAGACTTCAGAGATGAGTCAATATATTTTGTAATGACAACAAGATTCTATGATGGTGATAAAAATAACAATACAAGATGTTGGGATGGTAATAAAAATGGAAGTGACGATCCTGAATGGAGAGGAGACTTTAAAGGTTTGATTCAAAAAATGGATTATATCAAGGCACTTGGCTTTACATCCATTTGGATCACTCCAGTAACAGAAAACGCATCAGGATATGATTATCATGGCTATCACACCATCAATTTTAAACAAGTTGATAAACGTTACGAATCAAGTGATGTAAGTTTCTTGGATGTTATTAAAGAAGCTCATAAACGCGATATGAAAATCATTCTCGATATCGTCTTAAATCATACATGCAACTTTGGTGAAGAAAACCTTTTCCCAATGTTTGATAAAACAAGTGAAACATACGCAGGAATGAAACAAAAAGATAAATCACTCCTTCCAAATAACTACTCAAATCTCAATGGCGGCGAACAATACAATGCACGTATTAACGCCATGAAAGGAAGCGCTGATAAAAACGATATCTATCATCATGAGAAAAATTTATCATGGGAACAATATACTGAACAAACTGGCCAAATAGCTGGAGATTGCGTAGATTTAAACACTGAAAACCCAACAGTTGCGAACTATTTAATCGAAGCATATGGACAATTTATTCGTATGGGTGTTGATGCTTTTAGAATAGATACTATGAAGCACATATCTCGTTTAACATTTAATAATTATTTCTTCCCGGCTTTTAAACATTATGCTGAAAAATGCGGCAATCCAAACTTTTATATGTTTGGTGAAGTTTGCACAAGAGTAAGAGAAGTGTGGAATAGAAATCAAGCTATAGACTCCGCACCATTTTATACTTGGAAAGAAAGTAAATCATACCCATGGGGAACAACATCTCAGAACATGAATTCGACTTTGAGTTTATGGAATGATAACAAAACAACAAACAATCAACCAAGTTCAAATAACGTTTATCTCAATAACGGTCTTACATATCATAAACAAGATTTATCTAAATCAAACGGATCAAGTGTCATTGATTTCCCAATGCATTGGAACTTCCAATATGCACGTGATGCATATAATGTTGCTGTTAACAATGACAAATGGTATAACGATGCTTCATATAACGTCGTTTATGTTGATTCTCACGACTATGGGCCAGATGGTATAAGTAACATTAGATATAATCAAGGAACAGAAGCCTGGAAAGAAAATATGGACTTAATGTTTACCTTTAGAGGTGTTCCATGTTTGTTCTATGGAAGTGAAATTGAATTCCAAAAAGGTTGTGTAATTGATGACGGACCAAATAAAGCTCTTAAAGAAACGGGAAGAGCCTATTATGGCGCTAATCTAGAAGGAAACGTTTCTGCTACTGACTTTGATGTTTATACAGCAAGCGGAACAGTTAGCAACACTTTAAATAAAACATTATCTAAACATTTAAGAATGTTAATTGAACTACTCCCACTTAATCACAAGTGATTTGAAGATGGGAGATTCCTAGGCAAGGCTAGTATTCTAGCCAGTAAGTAGGCTATCCCCGTAGTTCCTACGGTTAGATTGTATTTGTTAATTAGGAAGGCTTAACAAT
>JAZLFA010000033.1:0-7365 GCA_045615545.1 Bacilli bacterium
ATCCCGAATTTAATGAATATGAAAATATTTATATTTCGTTAGTGGAAACCACATTCAAACTTTTAAATCTAAAAGCTGATCCAATTATTTCTGTTTCTTTTGTGGATTTAGAAACAATTCATCAAATCAACAAAGAATATCGAAAAATCGATAGGCCAACAGATGTAATAAGCTTTGCTTTCTTAGATACTGAAAAGGATATAGCTAAAATATTAGCAAAAAATGAAATGGTGGTATTAGGTGATATTTATATCTGTTTAGATAAAGCCAAAGAACAAGCAAAAGAATATGGACATAGTTTAGATAGAGAACTTAGATTCTTGTTCATTCACGGACTATTACATCTTCTTGGCTATGACCATATGGAAAAGAAAGACGAGGAAATTATGTTTCCTCTTCAAGAAAAAATTTTAGGAGAAAAATAACTATGGACAAACTCGAACTAATTGCTGAAGCAATTGAGGCAAGAAAATTATCTTATTCGCCTTATTCACATTTTGCAGTAGGGGCGGCAGTTGTTACAAAAGATGGAAAAGTATTTAAAGGCGCGAATGTTGAAAATGCTTCTTATCCTTTATGTATGTGCGCTGAACGTAACGCCTTATATAACGCGATGATGAATGGTTATAAGAAAGATGACTTTGTCATGTTTGCCGTTGTCGGACCAACTGAAGAAGTTGTTTCTCCTTGTGGAGCGTGTAGGCAAGTACTTAGCGAGCTTTATCCAAATGACGCTCCGATATACATGGCTAATTTAAAAGGCGATATCAAAGAAACAACGGTAAAAGAGTTATTACCATTTGCCTTCAGTGAGGATGCATTAAAATAATGAAAAGCGGTTTTGTTAACATCATAGGTCGTCCTAATGTTGGAAAATCAACTTTGTTGAACCATATTCTAAATCACAAAGTATCCATTGTTAGTGAAAAAGCCCAAACAACAAGAAATAACATTAAAGGCATCTATAATGATGATGATAGCCAAATTGTTTTCGTTGATACTCCTGGTATTCATAAACCACATCAAAAATTAGGGGAAGAAATGAATGAAATGGCCTTATCAAGTATGGGTGATGTTGATGTAACGATATTGGTTGTTGATATTTCTTTACCATTTGGAAATGGTGACTATTATCTAATCGATAAACTTAAAGATAACAAAACCCCATTAATCATTGCCTTTAATAAAATTGATCAAGCTCGAATTGTCGAAGCTGAAAAAATAAAAGCTAAATATTTTGCTTCTTTACCAAACGCTATTAGTGTTGATTTAGTCGCTAAAGATGGCTTTAATATTGATGTATTAATCAATATGATTAAAGATAAACTATCTGAAGGTCCAATGTATTACGAAAGAGATGTAATAAGCGATCAAGATGAAGTATTTCAAATAAAAGAAATTATTCGCGAAAAGGCCCTGAAAGTATTAAAAGACGAAGTACCTCATTCAGTCGCGGTTTATATGGAGAATATTGAATGGGAAGAAAATCCTGTTCCAATTCAAGCTAGCATCATTGTAGAAAAAGAAAGCCAAAAACCAATAGTTATTGGAGCAGGTGGGAAGCGCATAAAAGAAATTGGTAGTTTAGCAAGACAACCAATCGAAGCTTTATTAAAGAAACACGTTTATCTTAATTTATTAGTCAAAGTAGATAATGATTGGCGAAACCAAGAAAAATCATTAGTTACCTACGGATATAAAACTAAAAAAGAATAATGAAAGCGATAATTTTATCGATAAGTAAATTCAAAGAAAAAGATGGCATCATAGATGCGATTAGTGAAAAAGGATACATTACTTTTAAAGCACATGGCATCCTTGATCCCAAAAATAAAAATGCCGCGATTAATTTGCCTTTAGTAGAGGCAGATTTAACTTTTAGTGAAAAAAGTAAATCCACTAATATGATTCTCAAAGAATCAAAAGTGTTACATTTTCCATTAAAAGCAAATTTTGATTTAGAATACTTAAGCTATTTAAGTCTATTAGGGGAAGTAACAAAAACTCTTCTTTCTGATAGTGAAAAAGGAGAGATTTATAAAGATCTTCATCAGGTTATCTTAGCTTATAAAAAACAAGAGGATAAAAAATTAATCGTCCTTAAATATTTATCTAGAATATTTGCACTTAGTGGCTTTGCTTTAAATGTTAACGAATGTATACGATGCGGCAATAAAACTGATATTGTAATGTTCTCGTTTATTGAAGGCGGTTTTATTTGCCGAAACTGTATAGATAAAGATGATGTATTTGAACTATCAAAAGATCAAATGCTCTTATTAAGAAAAATTGTTAATTATGATAATTATGATTTTTCCGAATGGAAAGTTGATGAAAATGATAGTAAATATCTATTAAATAAATTCTTTGAATTTATATATAACTGTTATGGCTATAAGGTTAAAAGCTTAGACGCTATTAATTAATTAATAATTTAATAAAAGTACACTTATAAGTGGTTGACAAGTAAACAATATTTTGGATACAATCTTTTCCGTTACGCACTATTAAAGGAGAAAATTTATTATGGGTAAATTTAGTTATGAACAAATTACAACACACCTAATCACTTCTGGATATTATTACCAAGGTAGTGAAATTTATGGTGGACTTTCAAACACTTGGGATTATGGCCCTATTGGCAGCGAAATAAAAAATAACATTCGCAAACTATGGTGGAAGAAATTCGTACAAGAATCTCCAACAAATGTTGGAATTGACGCTGCTATATTAATGAATCCGAAAGTGTGGATGGCAACTGGCCACGTATCAACATTTAATGATCCATTAATTGATTGTAAACATTGTCATCAACGTTTTAGAGCGGATCAACTTATTGAAGCAGCTTTCCCAGATGTTAATGTTAATAAAATGACAAATGAAGAAATGATGGCTTTTATACGTGAAAACCATGTTAAATGCCCAAGCTGTGGAAGCGAAGCATTTACCGATATTCGTCAATTTAATATGATGTTTAAAACTCATATTGGCGTTACCGAAGATAGCAAATCAGAAGTATATCTAAGACCAGAAACAGCGCAAGGTGTCTTTGTTAACTTTAAAAACGTTTGTCGTACCACAAGAAGAAAGTTACCTTTAGGTATTTGCAATACTGGTAAAGCATTTAGAAATGAAATTACACCAGGTAATATGACATTTAGAACCCGTGAATTTGATCAAATGGAAATGGAATTCTTCTGTAAACCAGGAACAGATTTAGAATGGTTTGCATATTGGAAGAATTATTGTTTAGACTTTGTAAATAATTTAGGTATTAAACCTGAAAATTTAAGATATCGTGATCACGAAAAAGAAGAATTAGCTTTCTATAGCAAAGCCACAACTGATATTGAATATTTATTCCCATTTGGTTGGGGTGAAGTATGGGGCATTGCCGATCGTACTGATTACGATTTAAAACGCCATATGGATTATAGTGGAGAATCATTAGAATATCTCGATCCAGAAACAAATGAAAAATATGTTCCATATTGTATTGAACCATCAGTTGGTTTAGACCGTTTAGTTTTAATGACATTATGCGAAGCATATGATGAAGAAAATGTTGGCGAAAACGATACCCGTATCGTCATGCATTTACATAAAAATATCGCTCCTTACAAAGTGGCGATATTCCCACTTAGCAAAAAGCTGGAAGAAAAAGCTAGAGAAGTATATGGTTTATTAAGCAAATACTTCATGGTTACATATGATGATACTGGTAGTATTGGTAAACGTTATCGTCGTCAAGACGCAATCGGTACACCTTACTGTGTCACCATCGACTTTGACACAATTGAAAAAGATAATTGTGTAACAATTAGAGATAGAGATACTATGGAACAAATCCGTTTACCTATCTCCGAACTTAAGAACTATTTTGATAGAGAGTTAAATTAATGGCAATCGATCCAGAGTTAATTGAATATATTAAAAAGAACACTGATATAGTGAAGATTATTTCTTCCTATCAACCAGTGACGCAAAAAGGCAAAGATTATGTTGCTCTTTGCCCTTTTCATGATGACTCTAATCCAAGTATGCATATCAATCCACAAAAGCAAATATTTAAATGCTTTGTTTGTGGTACTGGCGGAGACGCTATCCAATATGTAAGAAAAAGAGAACATCTTTCTTATATAGAAGCCTTACGTAAAGTAGCAGAATTAAGTGGCATATCTGATCCAAGACTCGATAAAGCCGCTAATGTTCACCCAGTAAATGAGAAATTGGTGCCTTTATATAAATGTTTAAAAGACTTAACAACATTTTATCAATATGCACTTACTACACCAGAAGGAAAAGAAGGTTTAGATTATTTAGAATCTCGTTTATTAAATGAAGAGATGCGCAATAAATATAATTTAGGCTACGCTCCAAAAGATGGTAAGGCTACAATTGCCTTCTTACAAAGTAAGGGACATTCGCTTCAAACTATTGAACAAGTCGGTATCGCCACAATTAGCGGTGGAACTTATAGCGATAAAAATGCGGGAAGAGTTATTTTTTCTCTTAAAGATGCGAGTGGTAATGTTATTGGCTATAGCGCTAGAACACTTAAAGCAAAAGATGACGCTAAATATGTAAATACACAAGAAACACCTTTATTCCATAAGAGCAATATTTTATATAACTATGACCGCGCAAGAGAAACAGCGCGTATGGATGGATATGTCTATGTCTTAGAAGGATTTATGGATGTGTTTGCTCTTTCTCGTATAGGAATTGAAAGTGCAGTGGCTATTATGGGTACCGCCTTAACAGTAGAGCACATTGAAATGTTAAGAAGGCTTAACGTTGAAGTAAGACTTTGTCTTGATGGAGATTTACCAGGACAAATGAACACTGTTAAAGCCAGTAAATTATTACAAAAGTCGGGTTTAAAATTTCGTATTGTTGATAATCAAAATAATCCTCGTGATCCAGATGAAATATTTAAAGAAGATGGACCTAATGCGTTAAGAACATATTTATCTACATTAATCAGTAGACCAGATTTTGTCCTTAATTATTTAAAGAATAGCAATCCGCTAAAATCACCAGAAGAAAAGAAAACATTAATTAAAGAATATATACCAATTCTTTTATCGATTGATAATGTTTTGGAGGTAGATAGCTATATTCGTAAGATTTCCGCTATCACAGGCTACGAAATTGAATCAATCAATAATCTTGTCAATGAAGCAAGAAAATCGGGCGCACATGAGCGTATAAATATTATTTCTCGTTATCAACCAGAAAAGAAAATATTACATCGTTTACAATTAGCGGAAAGAGAAATGCTTTATCTCATGACTTCACATAAAGAAGCGGTTGAATTTTATGAAAATAAAGTGGCAGGATTTTATGAAGATAGTTACCGCGAAATCGCTAATTATATTATTGAGTACGCAAGTAACCATGAAGAGATTGATGTTAGCGGTATTATCGATACCATTAATGGCAGCGAAGCAAGTAATAGTGAACAATTAATTAACGAACTTACTGCTATGCAGTATGAAAAAAATCATATCAATATTACCGTTGATGAAGAGGGGAATCCAAACTTAAATATTGAAGAAATCTTAAATAGTTTGTTAGATTCCATTAATAAAGAAAAAGAAAAGATTAACGAAGACGATATTCTAAAAGCATCTTTAGAAGGAAAAGACCCTTTAGAACAAGCGCGTATATTGAACGAACACAATCGTCGCAAGGCGAAAAATAATCAAGACTAGGAGGATAGGTTATGGGAAGAACAAAAGGTAGTGTTAATGTTAAAGGAAAAAAGGACGTTAAAAAGAGTAAAAAAGTAACTAGCATCGTTAACGATGATGGCGAAGTAATGACTTTAGATGATGTCCGTAATTCACTTTATGATAAATGCAAAGATTTAGGTGTCATCGATCAAAGTGAAATCGATGAAGCTTTTGCAGCGTATGATTTAGATGATGACGCAATTGAAGATTTAATTAAATTCTTTAAAAGCAAAGGCATTGAAATCACCGATGATGAAGCAGAAGAAGATGGTGATTTAGATGACATCGATGAAAGCAAGATGAATCTTGACGAAGAACCCGAAGATGATTTCTTTGAAGATGAACAAGGTAATAATTTAGAAGAAGATTTAGACCTAGAACATCTAGAAGCTGGATTATCTGGTGAAGTCAAAGTAAATGACTCCGTTAAGATGTATCTTAAAGAAATTGGTAAATTCGAACTTTTAAAACCAGAAGAAGAACCAATTTTAGCCAAAAGAATATTAGAAGGCGATGAGGCCGCTAAACAAAAACTTATCAACGCAAACTTGCGTTTAGTTGTTAATATTGCTAAGCGTTATGTTGGTAGAGGAATGCTCTTCTTAGATTTAATCCAAGAAGGTAACCTTGGCTTAATGAAGGCTGTTGATAAATTTGATTATGAAAAAGGATTTAAATTCTCAACATATGCAACATGGTGGATTCGTCAAGCTATTACAAGAGCAATCGCCGATCAAGCTAGAACTATTCGTATTCCAGTCCACATGGTTGAAACAATCAATAAAATGACTCGTGTACAAAGACAATTAATCCAAGATTTAGGAAGAGAACCAACCGCGGACGAAATAAGTGAAGCGATGGGTGGAGAATTATCACCAAAAAGAATTAGAGAAATTCAAAGAATTGCAATGGAACCAGTTTCATTAGAAACTCCAATTGGCGAAGAAGATGATTCACATTTAGGTGATTTTATCGAAGATAAAGAAAGCGAATCACCAGTGGAATATACCACCAATCAATTATTAAGAGAAGAGCTTGAAATTGTTTTACAAGAATTAACTCCAAGAGAAGAAAGAGTTATTAGACTTCGTTATGGATTAGATGATAATCATCCACGTACATTAGAACAAGTCGGTACAGAATTTGGTGTTACTCGTGAAAGAATAAGACAAATCGAAGCCAAAGCAATCAATAAACTTAAACACCGTAACCGTAGTAAACGTTTAGGAGATTATCAAGGAAGTAGATAATGAATTTATCTATTAGATTACAAGCCATCTATAATATGGTACCAAAAGCGGTGGTTGCCGATATTGGCGCCGACCATGGGAAACTAATTATTTCCTTATTTAATGATGAAAAAATAATTAAAGGATATGCGGTTGAAAATAAAAAAGGGCCGTATGAAAGACTTACTAAAGCACTTAAAGAAAATAACCTCATCGATGATATTATTCCATTATTTTCTGATGGTATATCCGATTTGCCAGATACAGTATCAACTGTCATATTAGCGGGAATGGGTGGAAAAACTATTATTGATATCCTATACGCTCATAAAGAAAAATTAAAATTCATCGATACCATTATTGTTGATGCCCATTCAAATGTTCCTAAAGTAAGAAAA
>JAZLFA010000034.1:0-5135 GCA_045615545.1 Bacilli bacterium
TATTTCTAAAGAAAAAAGTTCACCAGAGAAAGATGAACCTGAAATTGAAGAAGATGAAGGTCCGGAACTATAAATATAGCAATATAGCAAACTATACTAGTTAAAAGGTCGGATTCCGAATAATCCGACCACCTTAAAACATCGATAAATACTGACTTTTATACAAAAAATGGTCGGAACGACGAGTCAGGAGAGTGATTTTGCCCAAAACGTTCAACAACGTTTCATATCGTTTCTTTTCGTTTCAAAACGTCCTTTTTTGTCCAAAAAATTCGTCCCTTTTTGTTCCTTTTCGTCTCTTTTAAATTTATGTAAATGTATCCACTATGCAAAAACAAGTGTCCAAGATTTAATCATCGAAGCCATCGACAAGGATTTATAAACGTAGTGTAAATAATAAATAATTTACAAAGAAGTAGACAAACAAATAGCATATGATATAATAATAACGAAAATAGTATTCAAAATATGTGAATAATATTTCAAAGGTAATTGTTATGGCATACCCTGAATTTATAATTAAATACATAAAGCACCAAAAAATTGGTGAGCCGATTTATTCTGCTAAAATAGCCAAACAACTAGCAATTAATTTTAATATTGAATTAACAAAGGCTAATCTAGCGGTTGCAGTTGTGTTAAAAAGACTTTTAGAAAAGAATGATAAATTAAATCTTAGGTTTTATCAAAATGGTATTTATTATTTAACTAAAAAAACTTCTTTTGGTGATTTTAATATCAATAATGAAGCTTTGATCTTTAATAAATACTTAGCGAATAATAAAGGTTATGAAACTGGTTTAAATTTTATGTATCGTTTAGGACTAACAACGCAAATACCAAGAAATCGAGAATTTGTTACTAATGTTGCGAGAAACGGAACTAGATACGATAAAAAATTAGATGTTAGGATTCGTCCACCTAAAACAAAAATTAACGATAAAAACATTTTGTATTTCCAGCTTCTTGATATTGTTGATTGTTTTAACAAAGCTCCGATTGATGTTAATAATCCTTATAAGATAATCGCTGATTATATTGTTAAGAAACAATTAGCTTACAACATTCTTCTTGCCTATGCTGATGAATATTATGGTAAAGACGCTATTTTAAATCTCGCCCATATTGCTAAAGAAGGAGGATTATATTATGAAACTACATGAGAATAAAGCTGATTTTCAAGTATTAATTTCTAACATCCACAAACGAACTGGTTATCGTAGCGATGTCATTGAAAAA
This sequence comes from Bacilli bacterium, assembly GCA_045615545.1. Lineage (GTDB taxonomy): Bacteria > Bacillota_I > Bacilli_A > RFN20 > CAG-826 > SIG220. Next base: position 1,240 of record JAZLFA010000034.1, read on the forward strand.
GATTATTATGTTTTTTTGTTTCTACAAGAAATCGCTAATCTTCAAAAAAATGGAGTAAAGGCTTATTTTAAAGGTGGTACAGCTTTATATAAAGCTTTAAAAACCACTAATCGTTTTTCTGAAGATATTGATTTATCGGTTGATGTTCGTGGAATAGAAAGTAGAACGCAAAAAGATAAAATGCTAGAACGCGCTACTAAAAAGTTCACATCATTAAATAGAGATAATAAACAAGGTTTTACTCATAAATCAGAAGTTGAAGCGATTTATATATACGATCCGGTTACAACATATGACTCTAATGATGAATTGCAGCGATTTGGGAAGTTAAAAGTTGAAGGCACGTCTTTTACAATTAGCGAACCAGTAGAAGATATGGAAGTATCGACTTTAATCTATGATTTAGCAACTAAGGAAGAGAGAAAGGTTCTTGAAGATAAATACGATATTCATCCGTTTTTAATCAAAACAATCAGTCTAGAAAGAATTTTTATTGATAAATTATTTGCTGCTGAAGCATATGTTAGAAAATCTAATGATCCACACAAAGCATTTGAAGCAGCCAAACATATTTACGATTTATCAATTTTAAAAGACAATATAAAAATTAAAGCTCTTTACCAAGATGAAAAATTAATGAAGCATTTATTAGATATACGATTAGAAGAAGAACTTAATCGACATGATGGCATTCCAAGAGTGTTACCGAAAGATTTTACGTTCTTTGATAATCTCAGCGCTAACAAGGATGTGCAAAATGCTTATGCAAAAATGCAACAACAATATGTTTATAAAGATAGTGATAGAATTCCTTTTGAAGAATCAGTAAATTCAATGAAAAGTATTAAAGTGGCATTGAATAAGAATAAATCTTGGGTAAATGCTAAATTGAAAGAAAAAAATCTGACACAAGACGAACCCGAACTCGAAGATGAAGGTCCGGAACTATAAATATAGCAATATAGCAAACTATACTATTTAAAAGGTCGGATTCTGAATAATCCGACCACCATAAAACATCGATAAATACTTAGTTTTTCACGAAAAATGGTCGGAACGACGAGTCAGGAGAGTAGTTTTGCTAAAATCGTTCCTTAATTTCCCTTATCGTCCTTTTTCATTCCAAATCGTCCTTTTTCGTCCAAAAAATTCGTCCCTTTTCGTCCAAAATCGTCCCTTATTTTTTTGCTGTTCTTGTCTCTACTACAAAAAATTGCTAAAATAATCACGACTTGAAGAAGTCGCGGGGCAGTGATCCTCCGGATACAAAACTGGTTACCATGCTATGAGTTGCGGGTCAGCAATCGCCCGGATATAAAACTGGTTGCCCTGAATGCTCCTAACTTGGGAGCTTTTTTATTTATAAATATATAATTGAAACAAAAGGAGAATTTTATGAAAAAACTTAAATTTGTTTTAACGCCACTAATGGCGGTTTCGTTTCTAACGAACTGTAGGGGAAATAAAAAACCTTCCTTGTTAGAAACGCCTCTCACGTTCACTTGCATCGATGCTGGAGATGATGATAGGGCTTCTATCAATCTTCGAATGATTGGTATGGTTCACCCAGCCCACACAATAAACTTACTCTACAAATTAGTAAGAAGTGGTGAAGCTGAACCAAAAGAATGGTCTCCAGTTGATGGAGCAGATGAAAATGGTAATTTTGTTGTAGAAGGAGAACGAATTTCGCTTGTAAAGCGACTAGTCCCACCTAACACTAGAGATCCATATCTTCATAAGGGCGACAAGATTATGTTTAAAGGTAATAATCCAGGTGGATTTAGCTTTATGGATGATCGAGGCGCTTTCACTATTTCTTTCATGACAGGACCAATTGGTGGACAAGATATGTTTAATGTATCAGGTAACATTATGTCTTTATTAGACTCTAATGACTTTGCTTCGCTTACAAGCATTCCTGATAACTTTTGTTTCGATTTATTGTTTAGTCCTTTTCCAGATGACAATGAAAAGGAATACGCATTCAATGTTGTTAGTGCCGAAGATCTACTTTTGCCTGCAAATACTTTAACTGAGCGTTGTTATAGTGAAATGTTTTATAGGTGCCATACTCTTAAGATTCCGCCCCTTGAATTGCCTTCTATGACACTTGCTAGCGGATGCTATAGTAATATGTTTTCATTTTGCGAATTGATGGATACCACCCCATCTTTACCTGCAACTACCTTATCAGAATATTGTTATATGGAAATATTTGAAGGATGTGAATCTTTAGAAGTCGCTCCAATCTTACCAGCAACGACATTAGCGAAAAGCTGTTATTACAATATGTTCGCTAAATGTAAGAAATTAAATTATATAAAAGTTGGTTTCGGTACACCCGGCTCTGATACCTGGGTAGATGAAATCTACACTACTTTTTGGTTTCATGAAGCTTCTACTGATGTTGATATAACTCCTACTTTCTATTGGAAAGGTAAAGGAGGAATACCTAGTTGGGAAAGAGACGAAAACCACGTTCCTGCTAATTGGATTATTCAATCTTGGTAATTTGTCAGACTACTATTAGTTAAATACAGAAAGCAGGGGCGATTGAAGCCGATAACCAAAGCACTTGCCCTGTGCCTACGCCAATATTACCGTTATACGGAACATAATATGCCGCATAACCAAGTCCAGCCTGTATGTTTGGAGAGCGCACCCAATATCCATCCCCGGTTTCGCCCGTAGCAAGCGCTGGTCTCTTTATTCTACATTCATTAGTGTCGTGGATTTTATAAAATGTATATGCTCCATTTTCCCCAGCTTCACCTTCGGTTGCTCCAGGATTTTTTGCTTGTGTAACTTCATCACAAGATAACAAGAAAAGTTTAGGAAGTTTTCCTTCTTCAAATGGCGTAGGAATATAAGTTACTCCTTCATCGGTTGATACACCAACTAATTTATTAGCGGGTTTAATTATTCCTTCTTCACTTAAATCGTCTGGAAGCATATTAATCACACTATCGGTACGACTTTTGTTATTTAGCAAATCGTTCATGGTTGAATTGCGGTAATCATAATTAGTCGCATCTTCATATTGCCCTTCTCCATTCCAGAAGTCCACCAAAGAATTAGTAGGTTCCGTAGTGCCTTCGGTAATTACATTAGCAAATTCAAAAGTAATCCCAATAGGATTACCATTAGCATCCGTATCATGATTAAAATCAATAATTCTTACAATATGGGGAAAATCTTGTCCCTTTAAATAAACTTCCTTACAGTTTAAGTCAGGTTTTGTAGGATCATAAATATCAAAATATTCTTCGGCTTTACCAGAAGCGGATATTTCAGCAATTTGTTTCCATGTACAATCTTCAAGTGTTGGTTTTGCTAAACCAGAAGCAGTAATAGTTAAATCACTGTTAACCGGCACTAAAATTTCGCACAACTCTTTATCAAAAGTAAAATCTATTTTTTCTTCCGTATTGGTCTTTTTAACATCAATCGAAGATTTTACTGGTGAGAAATAATCTCCTGTGCTTTCAAAATGGAATTTATAGTAAGGTGAATATGAAGATACTGGAACTTGAATTTTACTAACTTCTTTATCGTTTATATCATAGGCTTTGCAATTACTACAATTAAAAGTGATGGTATAGGTATTAGATTTTCCGCCGTTATTGCAACTCGCTAAAAAAGATAGCGCTAGTAAAGGAACAACAAACATAATCTTTTTCATGTCTAATTTAATTATACATTATTTTATTTATCAAAATAAAAAGGTCGGCAAACAGAGTATCTATATAGAACAATTGCGTTCCGACCACTCATAATTAAATACAGAAAGCAGGGGCGACACAATAATCATAAGCATAGATGCCAGAATTAAGATTAGGATTACCATTACTGTTTACAACAGAAGCTGCTTGATTATCTCCTTCAAAAGAACA
>JAZLFA010000035.1:0-12612 GCA_045615545.1 Bacilli bacterium
ATTACTTAAAACAGGGCAAAATTACACATCAAACACCTCTGATTAGTGCTTAAATTAGAGAAATATTTTTAATGCTTATCTATGATAGGATTCTTTTAGTGTGGAAATTAAGAAAAAAATGCTTGATAATTGTAGGTATGAAAAAAGTTAATTTCTTTCTATTAATTTTATTACTTACTGGATGCGCGACTGGAAGAAAGCCTCCTAGTGATTACCCTGAACATTCGTATGACGAGATCACTTTTCTAAAGATTGATTATGAAGATTGTTTTAATCAACTGGATCAATTCTATTTATTATATTTTTATCAAGAAACATGTCATGATTGCTCGCTTATTAAAAACGAAGTAATTGATTTTGCGCTAAATAATAAAATGCCGATATATTTTATTGAAGCAAATAGTAGTTTTCTATATCGATATTCGTATAACGAAATTGATAAAACTATTGGTGCTACTAAATATACCGATATTTGGGTTGGATTAACACCAGAAATAGTCACTATTAATAACTACATAGCTGTAGATAATAAAATCGGTAGTAATGACGTTAGTTATGTTCTTTCAACTTATCGAAAATAATTGAATGTGATAATAACTAATGTTATTATTTATTCATGAATTACCAAAATGATTTAAATGATAGTCAATTAGAAGCTGTAACAACTTCTTTTCAACGCGTAAGAATTGTTGCTGGAGCCGGTAGTGGTAAGACAAGAGTATTAACTTATAGAATTTCATATTTAATTGAAGAACTTCATGTTGCACCTTGGAAGATACTAGCGATTACTTTTACTAATAAAGTTGCTAACGAAATGCGTAATCGTGTTATTAAATTGGCTCCTTCTAGTGAAAAGGATTTAACCATTAAAACTTTCCATTCATTTGCGGCAATGTTTTTAAGAAGAGAAATTAACGTTATTAACTTTCCTATATCATTTACTATTCTTGACGAAGAAGACCAAACCAAGATGCTTAAAGATATAGGCGCATCTTTAGGATATAAACGCACAGATCCATTAATTAAAAAAGCAATGGAATACATCTCTAGAAATAAGTTACAAGAACATTATCCTGATGATATAAAAATAGATCATGAAAAGTTTGAGGGAGAAAAAGATTGTTTAGAAATCTACACTCTTTATGAAGAAAATAAAGATAGGATGTATTGTTTAGATTTTGATGATTTATTATTAAAAACCAATCAAATACTTACTAATTTTCCTAATATTCGCGAAAAATGGCAAAGAAAAATTGATCATATTTTAGTTGATGAATTTCAAGATACAAACAATGTTGAATATCGCTTAATTAAGTTGTTAAGTAAACCTAGTACATGTTTATATGTTGTTGGTGACCCTGATCAAACAATCTATACTTGGAGAGGTGCTAATCAAGATATTATTTTAAATTTGGAAAAAGATTATCCGGGCATTGATACAGTGGTTCTTGATCGAAATTACCGTAGCACCCAATCAATTCTTGATAGCGCTAACAAACTTATCAATTACAATAAGTTTAGAATTAAGAAAAATTTATACACCGAAAACAATTTAGGAAAACCTGTTACTGCCAAAAGATTCCCTTCAGTAACTAGTGAAGCAAACTTTTTGGCTAAAGAAGTCCGTAGGCTTCATGATGTTGAACATTATTTGTATAAAGATATCGTTGTCTTATATCGTAGCAGTTATGTGACTTTTGATTTTGAAGCTGCCTTAACAGCGCATCAAATTCCTTATTCTGTTTATGGCGGACTTAAGTTCTGGGCTCGTAGAGAAATAAAAGATGTTTTAGCGTTTTTTAAATTACTTGTTAATGATAAAGATGATATTTCTTTTGAAAGAATTATAAATGTTCCAAGAAGAGGTATTGGTGAATCATCAATTAATACATTTAAATTAGAAGCCAAAGAAATGAATATGTCACTTATGGAATACGCTCGTAAGGTTGACGGAGATAATACAGCACTTCAATCACGCGTTGTAAATGCTTTAAAAAGACTAATTGTTTTATTAGACCATACAAAAGATGAATTGAATAAAGATGAAGAAGTGTTTTCTAAAGTTTTAGAAGATATGCTTCAATCTGTTGGCTACTATGATGAATTAATTAAAGAAGAAGATGGGGAAGAGAGATTAGAAAACGTCAAACAACTTTTTGCTGATTTCCGTCATTTTCTAAAAACGTACCCTGATTGTTCATTAGATGAATATTTACAAAATGTGACTCTTATTTCTGCACAAGACGAAGTTACTGAGGGTGACAATATTACTCTTATGACAGTTCATACCGCTAAAGGGCTTGAATATCCTGTTGTATTTGTAGTTAGATTTAATGACACTGTTTTCCCTCACGCTAGAAGCGTAGCGGAAGGATACAAGGCTCTCGAAGAAGAAAGAAGACTTGCTTATGTGGCGATGACTCGCGCAAAAGAAATGTTATATTTAACATGTGCGGATGGTTTTTCTTATGTTGCTGGTGGGAATTTAACTCCTTCTCAATTTTTCGCGGAAAGTGGTAATGCGATTAAAGATGAACATTTTGAATATACACCGTTCCGTTCAAATAAACGTCCAAGTTCTTTCCATTTTGGTGATGGAGAACCTATGGACTTTACTAAAGATGAACCTAGTAGACAAGATTTTTCTCAAGTTACCAACGATGTTATTAGTTGGGCTGTTGGAGATGTTGTTATTCATAAAACTCTTGGGAGGGGTGTTGTTATTGCCCTTGAAGGTGATGATATTATTCAAGTTAAATTTGATGAGCATGAAATAAAATCATTATTAGGTAGTCATAAAGCATTATCTAAAGGAGGTCATGAATCATGACTTATAAAGAGAAAGCAGCAGAACTAACAAAGTTACTCGAAAAGTATACTTATGAATATTATGTATTAGATAATCCTTCAGTGAGTGATGCTGAATTTGATCGTTTGATGCAAGAATTGATAATGCTTGAGAAAGAGCATCCTGATTTAGTTAATCCTTTATCACCAACTCAAAGAGTCGGCGGTATTGTCCAAGATGAATTTAAAAAAGTTACGCATCAAAGAATGATGTTATCTTTAGCCAATGCGTTTAATGAAGATGATCTTCGTGATTTTGATCGTAAAGTTAGAGAGATTACGGGCTTAGACAAAATATCTTATATGGCTGAAATGAAGATTGATGGACTAGGTATGTCACTTGTCTATCACAACAAGCTTCAATACGCTGCAACAAGAGGTGATGGTGTCACCGGTGAAGACGTTACTGCGAATGTTGTTACAATCAAATCAATCCCATCTCATATTGATTTAGATGAAGATTTTGAAATACGTGGTGAAGTGTTTATGAGCAAAAAAACACTGCAAAAACTCAATGAACAACGCAAAATTAGCGGAGAACCATTATTTGCAAACGCTCGTAATGCTGCCGCCGGAAGTATTCGTCAATTAGACAGTTCAATTGCTGCAAGTCGTAATCTTGACGCATTCTGGTATTATTTTGTTAATGCTAAAGATTTTAATATTAGATATCATTCAGAAGCGCTAAATATGGCAGATAAGCTTGGCTTTAAAACTAATCCAGAAAGAAGATTATGTTCTGGAATTGAAGAAGTACTTAAGTTTATTGATGAGTATACTGAGAAACGCCCTAACCTTGACTATGATATTGATGGAATAGTTGTCAAAGTTGATGATATGTCTTTATACGATAAACTTGGCTACACCGCAAAAACCCCAAGATGGGCAATTGCTTATAAATTTCCACCTGAAGAGGTGCAAACCAAATTGTTAGATATTATTTATACGGTTGGTAGAACCGGTAAGATTACCCCAAACGCTGTTCTTGAACCAGTAAGAGTTGCTGGTAGCGTTGTTCAAAGGGCAACATTACATAATGAAGATTTTATTTTAGAAAAAGGTCTAATGATTGGTGATTATGTTGTTCTAAGGAAAGCTGGAGATGTTATCCCTGAAGTTGTTAGACCGGTTAAAGAAAGAAGAACTGGTGAAGAACTTCCTGCTTTAATGATTACACACTGTCCTGTATGTGGATCTGAACTTATTCGTGTTGACGCCATGCATTTCTGTACAAATCCTAATTGTGATGCTCGTAAAATTGAAAGCATAATTCATTATGCGAGCAAAGACGCAATGGATATTGAAGGTTTAGGAGAAAAGGTTGCAGAACAATTCTTTAACCAAGGGTTTATTAAAGATATAACTGATATTTATTCACTTATGAACCATCGTGATGAAATAATTGCCCTTGATGGTTGGAAAGAAAAATCAATTGATAATCTTTTAACTGCTATTGAAAATTCAAAAGCAAATTCTTTGGAAAGAGTGTTATTTGGACTCGGAATTAAAGAAGTTGGCGCTAAAATGGCCAAATCATTATCGAAAATTTATTTAAATATTGATTCGTTAATGAATGCTACCGAAGAAGAACTATTAGAACTTCCTGATGTTGGTCCGGTTGTAGCAAAAAGTATATTCGAATGGTTTAAGAATGAAACTAACGCTAATAAAATTACATTACTTAAGTTAGCGGGGGTTAACTTTACATATTTAGGGAGTGTTTCTAGTGCGGCTAATTCATATTTTTCTGGTAAAACTGTTGTATTAACCGGAACTTTAAGTAGTATGGGTAGAAAAGAAGCAACTGAAATATTAGAAAATTTAGGCGCTAAAGTAACTGGTAGTGTTTCAAAAGCAACTGACGCTGTTATTGCTGGAACAGAAGCTGGAAGTAAATTAGACAAAGCTAATCAGTTAGGAATAACTGTGCTTGATGAAGCAACATTTTTAGAATTAATCAAATAACCTACTATAGTAATTTTTATACAATCACATACATATGCGTGTGTGATTTTTTTTCACAAACTATCATTTATATGATAAAATACAAACATTATGAAAAGAGTTGATAAGCAAGTATTAGATTCAGCAGCAAAGAGTATGATGTTTGAGATGAGTGAACAAGAACTCGAAACTTTGCTCGATGAATTTAATATCATTACAAAACAAATGGAATTGATTGGTAAGATTGATGGCGTTGATGAAGCTAAACCAATGACTTTCCCTTTTGATGTTACCATTGATTCTCTTAGAGAAGATGAACCAAGCAAACCTTTACAACGTGATGTTGCGCTTAAAAACGCTAGCGATGTTGTTGATGGACAAATTCGTCTTCCAAAGGTGGTTGGATAATGAACTATTTAGATTTACCTATCACTGAAATTCACTCTGCTATTTTAGAAGGCAAGGTAACTCCTTCTGAATTAGTAAAAGAAGCTTTGCTTCGCGCAAAAAATGATGACAATAATGCTTTTGAGTATATTTGCGAGCAGGAAGCGATTGAAGCAGTTAACAAATTAGACGAAAGTAAGAAAGATAGTATTTTTTATGGTATTCCTGTTGTTATCAAAGATAATTTTTCAACAAAAGATATTCCTACAACAGGTTCAAGTAATATTTTAAAGAACTATGTACCTGTTTTTTCTAGTGAAGCATGTTTGCGTTTAGAAAAGGCAGGCGCAATTATTATTGGTAAGTCCACACTTGATGAATTAGCAATGGGTGGTAGTGGCACAACCGGTCACAAAGGCACTTCTTTTAATCCTTGGGATAAAAAGAAAGAACATCTTATTGGCGGTTCAAGTTGTGGTAGCGCTATAGCAGTTTGTAACAATATTGTTCCATTTGCATTAGGATCCGATACTGGCGACAGTGTTAGAAAGCCAGCATCAAATGGTGGATTAGTTGGTTTTAAACCAACTTGGGGAAGAATCTCTCGTTTCGGATTATTTCCATTTGCTACTTCGTTAGATCATGTTGCATATTTTACACGTAACGTTGATGACAGTGCATTAGCACTTTCAATTCTTGCGGGTCATGATGAAAAAGACGCAACTAGCTCATATAAACCAGTCGAAGATTATGCAAAAGATATAAATGAATCAGTTAAAGGTAAAAAGATAGCGATAATCAAAGGTGTTGTTGATTCTATTCATGAACCAAAAATTCTTGAATCATTTAATAAATCTTTAGATTACTTGAAAAGTAAAGGTGCCATCGTTGATTATGTTGATGTTAATAAAGATTTATTGATGGCTATTTATCCTACTTATATTATTATCTCTTGTGCAGAAGCAACAAGCAATAACGCTAATTTGGATGGCATAAAATTTGGTGATAGAAAACCTGGAAATACCTATGAAGAAGTGATTACAAATACACGTACAGCTGGATTTAGTGAATTAATTAAGCGCCGTTTTGTTATTGGTAGCTTCTCCTTACTGAAGGAAAACCGTGATGAACTTCTTACTAGAGCACAGAAATGTCGTCGACTTATTGTTGATACTATTAATAAAATTTTCGAAGATTATGATGGAATATATCTTCCTGCCTCACCTTCAACAGCACCATTAATTAAAGGCTCTAGTGGTGATAGACTTTCAAGCGAATATTTAATTGCGGATAATCATTTGGCAATTGGCAATTTTGGTGGATTCCCATCAATCACTCTTCCTATTGGCTTTAAGGATGGACTTCCATTTGGAGCTAACTTAACTTGTAAACCTTTTGATGAAGTAAATATGTTTAAAATTGCCAAAGAAATTGAGAATGGTACTGGGTTAAAGAATATCTCAGCGAAGGAGGCAAAATAATGGACTTTGAAGCTATTATTGGTCTAGAAATACACGTTGAGATGAAAACAAAATCCAAAATGTTTTCTAGCGCAAAAGTTAGTTTTGGTGAAGACTCAAATACTGAAGTTGTTCCTTTGGATATGGCCTTTCCTGGTACGCTTCCTTTGTTAAATAAACAAGCAGTTATTAATGCGATTAGAGTATGTAATGCTTTACATATGGAAATTGATGATGAACTTTGGTTTGATCGTAAAAACTATTTCTATAGCGACTTACCAAAAGGTTATCAAATTACTCAACAAGATAGACCAATTGGTAAAAACGGATATCTTGAAATTGAATTATCTACTGGAAAAAAGAAAATCAATATTGAACGTTTACACATGGAGGAAGATACATGTAAGCAACTTCACTCCTGGGATTGTTCATTACTTGACTATAACCGTGCTGGGATCCCACTTATTGAAATTGTTTCTTGCCCTGATTTAAGAAGTGGTGAGGAAGCAATGAAATATGTTGAAAAGATACGTTCAATAGTTTCTTTCCTTGAAGTTAGCGATGGACGTATGGAAGAAGGCTCTTTACGTTGTGACGTTAACATTTCAATAAAAGATAAAAATAGTAGCGTTTTAGGAACTAAGGTTGAAATTAAAAACCTAAATAGTATTGCTAACATTCAAAAAGCAATAGATTTTGAAATAGCTAGACAACAAGTTGTCTTATTAACTGGCGGAAAAGTTATTCAAGAAACTCGTCGTTTTGATGAAGGTATTAAAGAAACAGTTACAATGCGTTTAAAAACAGACGCAGTTGACTATAAATATTTCACTGAGCCTAATATTGCTCCTATTAAATTAAGTAAATCATTTATTGAAGATGCAATAACCTCTTCTCCTGAACTAGCTGAAGTTAAATTAGCAAGATATCAAACTTTAGGATTAAATGAATATGATTGTGGTTTACTCATTAGTAACAAAGAATCTTCAGACTACTTTGATGAAGCTCTTAAGAGTGGCGCGAATGCCAAATTATTAGCTAACTGGGTTTTAGTGGATGTTCAAGCAATATTAAATAAAGACAATATATCGATTAAAGAATTTAAAGTATCACCTAAACATTTAGCAGATTTAATCAAACTAATTGAAAAGGGTGATATTTCAAATAAACAGGCGCGTGAATTTTTCGCTAAGATGGTTATTGATGATGCTGATCCAAATAAATTATTAAAGGAAAGTGGCACTACACTTATTAGCGATGTAGATTCTTTACTTGCTATTATTACAAAAGTTTTAGACAATAATGCTCAATCGATTGCTGACTATAAAGCTGGTAAAGATCGTGCATTAGGATTCTTAGTTGGACAAGTGATGCGTTTAAGTCAAGGGAAGGCGAACCCTGCTATGACTTCTAAACTTTTAGTAGAGGAGATTAATAAAAGATAATGGCTATTTTAGTTACAGGTGGAACAGGATATATTGGTTCCCATACAGTTGTAGAACTTATTAATGCTGGGTATGATATTGTCATCGTAGATAACTTATGTAATTCCAAGGTCATAGTGTTAGATAGAATTCAAAAAATTACTGGCAAAAAGCCTAGATTTTATCAATTTTCTGTGCAAGACGAAGAAAATATGAGTAAAATTTTCGAACATGAAAATATTACTGATGTCATTCATTTTGCCGGCCTAAAAAGTGTTGCTGAATCAACAAAGTATCCTGAATTATATTTTGAAAATAATGTTGGGTCTAGTAAAGTGCTTCTTAAGCTAATGAAGAAATATAAAGTTCATAATTTAGTTTTCTCATCAAGTGCGACTGTTTATGGTGTACCTGATCATGTTCCACTTAAAGAAGATGATAAAGTTGGTGGATGTACAAACCCTTATGGGCAAACTAAATTGGATATTGAATACTTATTAAAAGATTACGCAAAAGAAAATCCTGATGCAAATATTGCTATACTTAGATACTTTAATCCAATAGGAGCACACAAAAGTGGTCTTATTGGTGAGGATCCTAATGGTATTCCGAATAACTTAATGCCTTATATCACTCAGGTTGCTGTTGGTAAAAGACCTTATTTAAAAGTTACTGGCGCTGACTATGATACACCTGATGGTACTGGGGTAAGAGATTATATTCACGTTGTTGATCTAGCCCTTGGACATTTAGCGGCATTAAAGAAATTAGAATCAAAGCCTGGACTTGTGATTTATAACTTAGGAACAGGAAAAGGCACCAGTGTATTAGAAATGGTACACGCTTTTGAAAGTGCTAATAACTTAAAAATAGCCTATGAAATATGCGAAAGAAGACCTGGTGATATCGCAACTAATTATGCCGATGTTACAAAGGCAAAAATAGAAATGAATTGGACAGCAAAATATAACGTCTTTGATGCATGCAAAGATAGTTGGAATTGGCAAAAGAATAATCCTAATGGATATGGAGAATAGTTATGGAGAATTTTGAAATTACAATCAGATGTGGCTGTATTAAAAAAGGCCATTGTTGGAAAATAGAGAAAGCTAAAGCAAATGTCGTTATTTTTGAAGGAATGGAAGAACACATTTCTAGATATGATGCTTTTGCAAAAGAACTAAATAAAAATGGTTACAATGTTTTTGGAATTGATACATTTGGGCAAGGTGAAAATGTTAATAAAGATCTATCAAATATAGGCATGTGGCCTACTGATGGATTTTTAAAACAAGTTGATCATTATGATCAATTAATTGCTCAACTTGAATCCACAAAAGTTCCTACATATGTTTTCGCACATAGTATGGGTTCATTTATGGGACAAGCTTTTATTGAACAATATCCTAATAGAGTAAAAAAGATTGTTTTATGCGGTAGTGGCGCTAAAAACCCTGCTGTCGGCTTTGGATATCTATTAGCTAAATTAATCTGTACAAAAAAGAAAGAAAATCAAAAAGCGAAAACTTTAAATAAATTAATGTTTGGTAATTTCAATAAAAAAATTAAAAACCCAGAAACGCCATTTGATTGGCTAAGTTACAATAAAGAAAATGTAAATAAGTACATTGCCGATCCTTTATGTGGCTTTGGACCAAGAAATAAATTCTGTTTAGAATTCCTTAAGGGCATGAAAACTCTATATACAAAAAAGAACCTAAACAAAATAAACAAAGATATTTCTATTTTCATTATTACTGGTCAAGAAGACCCAGTTACTTCATATGGAAAAGCAACTGGTAAACTTGTGAAGCAATATCGTGGTTTAGGGGTTAAGGATGTATCAAGTAAAATATATCCAAATATGCGTCACGAAATATTAAACGAAACCGATCCATCAGAAATAAATAAAGATATTATCGCTTTCTTTGATAGGTGATTACTTAGTGCGCCCGTAACTCAGTTGGATAGAGTGGCACCCTCCTAAGGTGCAAGTCGGACGTTCAAATCGCCTCGGGCGCGCCATTCGAGACCTACACGCAATTCGAACCAAAGAATTGCGTTTTTATATAACATATAAAAAAATAATCATCTATTTTTCATATAATTTTCTTCAAATACTAAAAATAATATACATCTTAAAAGATGTATTTTTTCAATATTTTGTCTTGAAATATCACGGAATAGTGATATAATATAATCAGCTAGGAGGTTGCAATATGCCAGTTATTTCGAGATTTTACGGTATTATTATCAAAATGTATTTCCAACAAAGTGAGCATCAGCCTCCACATATTCACGCTATTTATGCTGAATATTCTGGATCAATTATTATTTCTGATGGTTCTATTCTAGATGGAGATTTGCCAGCAAAAGCTGTTTCTTTAATCAGAGAATGGCTTTCTTTGCATAGAGACGAAGTTCAAAAGATATGGGATACTCAAGAATTTGTCAGTATTCCAGGATTGGAGTAATTTATGTTTCATAAAGTTAAATCAGTTCTTCCTCAAGCAAATTATACTTTATTAGTTTCTTTTGCTGAGGGGGTTAGTAAAACATATGACGTTAAACCTTTATTTAACAAATGGGAAGTTTTTAATGAACTCAAAAAAGAACATGTTTTTGAAGAAGTGAAAGTTGATCAAGGCGGATACGGAATATCTTGGACTGATGACATTGATCTTTCTTGCGATGAATTATTTTTCAATGGTAAGAAAATAAAAACTCCATTTGATGGATTAATTGCATTTACTGAAGCATGTCAATTATGGAATTTGAATGAATCAACACTCAGAAAAGCTGTTTCATATGGAAAACTTGTCGAAGGCATTGATGTTTGTAAATATGGAAAGCAGTGGGTTGTTTCTATTAAAGCAATGGAAAGAGAGTACGGAAATAGAAAAAATAATATATCAACTTCGTTTCACTGATATATCAACTTCGTTTCACTCACTTATAACTTATATCAACATCGTTGCACAAACACATTAATAAAAAAATGTCCACTTTATTTTAATTGAACATTAATATTAATGAATAAAGGGGATTTTTTATATTGAAAACATTAGTTATATTGTTTAAGATAATAGGCGTCCATATTATGGGTCTGTAGCTCACCTGGGAGAGCGCCTCCATGGCATGGAGGAGGTAGCCGGTTCGATCCCGGTCAGATCCACCAAAATAACACTCTAACTTTGATACAACGGATAGTTGGTCAAAGTTTTCTTTTTATGCGAAAAACTAAAGAAAATAACAATATTTGAATAATCTAGAGGTGCTGTAGAGCATCTTTTTTCTTTGCTTAAAATATTAATAATTTCACGATTTGAAATAAAAAAATAAAAAATTTCACGATTAGGGTTTCATCTTTTAAAATAACCATTTTTCAAGCCAACATATATCTTTAGATATATAGTAGTGAAGTTCTACTGTTTCACGATTAGTAAAATTCTATATTAAAAAATAGTGCTATGCGCAACAACTTGCGCTTTTTATTTGACAAGCACATTTTCACGATATAAACTATTAGTGTCTTCAATGGAGGAAAAATCATGGAAAACAGAATCTTAAAAGAAACATTAATTAAATATGTCGATTCTAAGTTATTTGACATCAATGTTTTGTATGAAGCAATTGAATCAAGAGCAACTGTATCATTAGATGTATTACGCTCATGCGTTAATGATGTACACGTCCCTTATTTAAAAAGGACTTATGGTGTTAGAGAAAATCCATACTATAAAGTTACTGGTTATTTTGATGAGAATGATGAAATGGATATGGAAACATTTATTAGAAGAATTCCATTTATCTTTTATATCTACTCAAATAAAGAAAAAGGTTTATATGCAGATTTTGATTCACTACATTCCTCATTTATGGATTATTCAAAAACTGAGAAATTAGAGACTTTATTTACAATGCTAGAGAAACTCTTCTACACTTATCAATTAAGCCTAGAAACTATCTTTAGTTACGTTTTAAGACAATTTGGCTCATTGGATAACTTTGGAGATTTTGAAAAATGGTTTAACTATGTTGAACTTACCCATAAAAATGGTGGAGTTGACTATGAACCAAAGAATCTTCTTTACGCTTATAACAAGCTTTTAGTTGATAGTGGTGCTGCTCCATTTAGATATACAATTAGTTCATATCAAAGAGTGGATAGAGAAATAATCGTTAAAGGTAATCTTCCATACAATTTTGAAGAAAATACCTGCGATTTCACATGGATTTTGCTTTGGATTAATGATGCAAAAGAAGTCTATGTTGAGAAAGCTGACGGTGCAGAACTTAATATAAACATCCACATCGTTTTAAATCCAGAGACAGTGGTTTATCAATATCTCGAGGATCATTGGGACCAGCTTTATGTTGGCCCAGCCATTATGTTCTTTGACTTAGATGCGATAGCTCAAAGAAGAAAAGACCTTAAATATTCTCAAGAGGATGTTGCAAGCATTATTGGTGTTTCACGTCGCTCATATCAATATTTTGAAAAAGGAGAATATGTTCCTAATGCATTACAGCTCATTAGACTTATGAAT
>JAZLFA010000036.1:0-3447 GCA_045615545.1 Bacilli bacterium
TAATAATTAATAAAGTGTACCCTTCTGCTTTTAAATCTTTGATTACTTTTGCGATTTCAATAGTGGTTTTTGGATCTAATGCACTTGTTGGTTCATCAAAACACAATACATTAGGTTTAAGAGCTAAAGCTCTTGCAATAGTCACTCTTTGGCATTGCCCTCCTGATAATTCACAGGGATAATTAAAAGCTTTATCTTTAAGTTTAATTTTCTCTAATAATTCGTACGCGATCCTTTCGCTTTCTGCTTTTTTTAATTTTAACATTCTTCGCTTTTCAATAAAACTTAATTTATTAAGGCTTTTCTTATACATTGAATTTAAAGGCAAAGTGATATTTGTTAAAACATTGTATTGAGGGAAAAGATTAAAATTTTGGAATATTAATCCAAATTCTTTATTCTTTAAGCAATCTATTTTTTCACCGTTCAATAATACTTCGCCGCTATCGATCGAAGTTAAACCATTTAAGCATCTTAGCAGTGTTGTTTTGCCATTTCCTGACTCTCCAATAATTACAGCGATTTCACCTTTTTCAATATATAAAGAAAGATTGTTTAAAACAGTCTCATTTGAATATTTCTTAACTAAATTTTTAATTGATAAATATGCCATTGTTAAGCCTCATAGTAAGACAATTTCTTTTCAATCTTTGAAAATAATATTGTTAATAGCAACGTAAATACTAGGTAGAAAATTGCAGCATATAAAAGTGGAGTTAAAACGACAAACTGATTAACTGCGTGATTTGCTGCACTGATTAATTCTATAACTCCAAGAATCTGCGCTAATGAAGTATCTTTTACCAAAGTAATTACTTCGTTACCGATTGGTGGGATTATTCTTTTAATTACTTGTGGAAGAATGATTTTAAAAAATGTTTCAGATTTGCTTAAATTTAAGACTTTAGCTGCTTCATATTGCCCTTTATTAATTGACTCAAAACCAGCTCTATATATTTCTGCAAAATAACATGCGTAGTTTATTACGAATGCAATGCAAACAAATATGAATAGCAAAGAAGATATAGAAATATTGAAGAAATCCGCTATCTGTTTGTTCATTAAATTAAATAAAAATAGTGGAATAAAACTAACCACTAGTATTTGCAACATCAATGGGGTTCCCCTAATAACCCAAATGATGCCTTTGAACAAATATGCTAGTGGCTTAAATTTGCTTTTACTTGCTAAATACACTAACATTCCGAAAGGTAGAGAAAGTAATAGTGTAATAGCAAATAAAAGCAATGTATATAGGAATCCAGTTCCTAATTGACTTAATATTTGTAAAGTTTGTTCCATTATTTATTTAATGCAACATCTTCACCGGCTGAACCAGCTTCGACGCCAATGACAGCCTCTTTTAATGATTCTTTTGATGTGTATTTATCTTTGTTTGCCTTTGTAACAACAGCGACTTGTTTGTTGTTCATATAAGGAATAGAAATAGCTAAATTCTCTGTTCTTTCTGGTGTAATGGTTAGACCATTCCAAATTAAATCGATAGTTCCGTTTGCTAATAAAGCTTCTTTTGAATCCCAATCGATTTCTTGATACTCTACTGTCAGATTTGCTGAGTAAGTTGAATTTAAATAGTTAACAACTTCTCTAGATAATTCAATGTCGAACCCTGTGAATTTGTTACCAGAATAATTTTTGTTTTCGTCCTCATAAGCAATTGGCGCAAAAATTGTGTAACCGATAACAATTTTTCCTGATGTTAAGATCTTTTCCCAACTATCATCTATCGCATCTTTTGAATATGTTGTTGATGAAGTAACTGCTAATGAATCTTTAACCCCAAAGAATTCAGCAATTTCGTTTAATTTACCATTTGATGCAGTACCAACTAACCCCTCATTAATTTTTTCCATGAATACTAAATCACTTTTTCTTGTAGCAATACCATATTGCTCTGCTGCTAATGTTAGATTTTCAACAACAGTTAAATCATTTGCAAATTCACCATTAGCTGTATAATACCCAGCCATAACTGAATCGATGATTGCAACATCAATTGACCCCGCTTTCAATTGAACTAAGCAATCTAATTGTGTATCTAATTTAAGAATTTCTTTGCCAATTCCCTCTTGCTTATTACAACCTGTTAACATAAGTGTTGTTAATAATAGTGCGCTTAACTTTTTCATAAATGACTCCTTCACTTTACTCAACTAAAGTAACCCCAATGCAAATACTATACTTTATCACTTTAGCGTTGTAAAGCAAAAGTTAATAAAAAAACATTTATGAGCACATGGGGGATAGATTTTTAAGCCTATATATCTAAAGATATATCTCTATGTAGTTTTGTTCTTAAAATCGCGAAAACGATGTAATTTTGACACCGAAATGATTCTTTTTAATAAGTTCAGTATAGCTTCTTCGGCCTTTTTATCACCCTGATTTGATAAGACAAAATATACTAGATTCATCCAATTTTGAATATTGCTGCGATTATAACTTCCGTGTTCTCTCATAAAAGCCTTGAGTCTTCGATGAACTGAATTTATTGGATTCATTGGATTATCATCATCCTTTAAATTCTTAGTTAATTTAGTCGGATAAATTTCTTCTATGAGATTATATTTTTCTATTAGACTTTTGTGAGAATTCTCACCATCATGAACTAATGTTGATTCTTTTTCAATATGGCCATCAAACGCTTCTAAAATCCTTAGTTTAGATGGTTTTCCTCTGCCATTAGATTTGATAATCATATTTCCGTTATTGTCTACAGCTGTCATGATACAAATCTTGTTTCTAGATATTCCTCTTAATTTCTTTCCGTCTTTGTAAATAACTTCTTTAGGCATGACAGGAAGATAAGTTTCATCTAAATATATTCTTCCTCTTAAAATGATTTTTTCTTGAATTTTATCTATAGATAAAAATATCTTGCTAAGCCAATAATACCCTGTATTTTTATCATTACGATTACTATATGTTGATATCATTACTGACTCATAAGAAAGAAGATGATATACAAATTCTATCCATTCAGATATTGCAATTTTATGATTATCAAATAATGATCCAGTAAGTGGATTAAATTTACGTTTGCAATCTTTACAAATTAATCTTTTAACACCGTCTTTACGGTGATCATAAATAACAAATCTTTTACTTTTGCAATACGGACAGCAATCCATTTCTAAACTGTTGATAAATGTTACTTCATCAACACTGATAGACCTATGTTTCTGGCTATACCAATCCTCTACTGTTGTATCAATTAACTTTCCAAGAGCTATATCTGAAGGCATAGTCGAAGAAACAAGAGTCTTTTCTCTTTTTAATTTCTTCATATGTGGCGACCTCTTTCTTTAAGAGGATGACTAGCCGAGGTCGCCAAACCAGAAACCAATCATACTCTTAAAAAAATCTGAACCTTTCGGCTCAGAATTATTATACATTTTTTATCCCCCATGTGCTCCTAAATGTTTT
>JAZLFA010000037.1:0-85593 GCA_045615545.1 Bacilli bacterium
AGCTATACTAAACTTATTAAAAAGAGTCATTTCGGTGTCAAAATTACTCCGTTTTCGTGATTTTAAGAAGAAGAAAGTATAGAGATATATCTTTGATATATAAGTTCAAAAATCTATCCCCCATGTGCTCCTAAATGTTTAAAAATATTAATAATATGATTTGCCCGCGTGGAATAGCTAATATAAGTGGCTATCCAAAGGTTAAAAAATAAGGAAAAGTTTATTCACTGATTACGATAAAAGTATTGAACAAGCAGATAAAGTTTTTAAATAATTTAATAATGTGTTATTATTAAAAGGAGGTAAATTTATGAAAAAGAAAATAATGATTATTGGTGGAACAGGTTTTCTTGGTTATTATACCGGAAAATTAGCTCTACAAAAAGGCTATGAAGTAGCTTCTATTTCTATTTTAGATGATGATTTAGTTAATAAGGACTTAGATAGTTGGTTTCCTAAAGAGATTCATAATCAAATTATTGATGTATTTTCTGCAAGTGAAGAAGAACTTACTAAGGCGATGGAAGGTTTTGATTATATGGTTTATTCCGTTGGTCCAGATGATCGATACACTCCTAAAGCTCCTGCTTTTGACTTTTTCCATTATCGTTTAGTTGATAGTTGTGCAAAATGTTTTAGAGCAGCCGAAAAAGCTGGTGTTAAAAAAGCCGTAGTGTTTAACTCATATTTTGCTTATTTTGATCGTGTTCACCCTGAACTCAAATTACAAGAAAAGCACCCATACGTTCGTTGTAGAGTGGAACAAGCAAAATTATTAAATGCGCAAAAGAAAAATATGGAAGTTGTTGTGTTAGAATTCCCTTATATTTTTGGCTCAATGGAAGCGCGTTTACCGATTTGGAGAGATGTCTTTCTTGATCGCTATGTTAACGGCCATAAGAGAGTGTATTTTTCTAAAGGCAGCACTACAATGATTTCTGTAGAGCATATTGCGGAAGCGGCTATTGGCGCTTTGGAATATGGTAAAGACGGTGAACGTTATCCAGTCGGTGACCAAAATAAGTCTTATAAGTGGATGCTTCAATATATGTCTGAATGTAAAGGTGTGAAGAAGAAAATATCTTTACCACCAACATGGTTGTGTACACTAGGTGCTAAACTTATTGAAAAAGGCTTCCATAAACAAGGATTAGAAGGTGGCCTTGATTACGCCCTTGTTATGAAAGAAGTTATGTCTATTGATTTAGTAGTGGAACCCGAAGTGCTAGATAAGGTTTGTAATGAACTTCATATTGGCCGTGGTGGACTTGAAGAAGCTATTAAAAAGACTATGGATCGCTGTTATCCAAATCCCGGCGATTTTAAATAATGAAAATTTTATTAATTACATTCACAGGAACTGGCAATACTTTTTTATGTGGCGAATATATAAAAGAACATTTTATGTCCGCCAATCACCAAGTGGATCATTTTGTTTGTGAATATAATTCAACTTTTTCGTATGATTTAAATAAATTTGATCTAATTGGATTTGGGTATCCGATTCATGCTTTTAATGCTCCACAATATTTTGTGAAGTTTATCAAAAAATTACCGAAAGCAAAAATCCCATTTTTTATTTATAAAGTCAGTGGCGAACCTTTTTGGTTAAATAATGCGAGTAGTGTTAAATTAATTCGAATTTTAAAACGAAAAGGATATACATACTTAGCTGAAAAACATTTTTTGATGCCCTATAATATTATCTTTCGTTATAAAGATAGCTTGGCTAAACAAATGTATTTATATTTAAAACCTTTAACAAAGGCTTTTGTAATGGGTATCATTTCAAATACCCCAGAAAAGGTTAGGAATAATTTTTTTGAAAGATTTATAACAATTATTTTTCGTATTGAATGGATTGCTCCAAAAGTTAATGTGTTATTTTTACATTCTAAACGCAAAAAATGCAATAAATGTGGGCTTTGTATTAAAAATTGTCCAACCCATTCACTATATATGAAAAAGAATGGAAAAATTAAATCTAAAACATCGTGTGCGTTATGTATGCGCTGTTCTTATAATTGTCCTAATAATGCAATGAATATGGGTATATTAAATTTATGGGTTGTTAACGGACCTTATAAATATAAAAACTTAGAAAATGATAATTCTATTTCTCCAGTTTTTGTTCACGCTCGTACAAAAGGGTATTTTAAATTATTTCGCAAATATTTTAAGCGACAAAATGCTTTATTAAACAAATACTGCATTCCTTTACCTATAACTTATAGTAAAGATGAATTATTGTAATGGCTTTTTTTGTAAGTAAATAATTGTATCTTTTATTGTTGTATCAATATCTCGTGGCTGATAATTAAAGTCAGCTTTAGCTTTTTGATAAGAATAATTAGCGTTTTGTTTTAAACAATCCATTGAAAAACCAGTAAATAATGGATTTTTACCAGATTTTTTTGCGGATATTTCAAATATTGGAGCAATTAATTTAATGATAAAATGCGGAACAATAAATTTATATTTTTTGGATTTTGCAAAACTATTTGTCTTCTTCATTAAGTCTTTAATTTTAATATAATGCCCTGTTAACAAATAGTCTTTGTTAATTTGTTTAGATTCTAATGCTAACAGGATACCGTGAGCCACATCACGGACATCAACAAGATTATAACCCCCGTTAACGATAGCAGGTAATTTGTTATTAATTGCTTTTTTGATAGCACTATTAATTGCTGAATTTAGTGGATCGTCAGGTCCTAAAATTGCGCTTGGCATCACAATAATATAATTATTTAAGTTTTTGCGTACGTAATTGCTTGCAAGAACTTTGCTTTTTCCATATTGTCCAGGCGTTTCCTCTTCAATATATTCACTTTGCTCGATAATGGTATTTTTATCACGTCGATAGCGCATCGAATCAACGCTTGACACATATAATATTTTTTTAAAATTTTGATTTTTTGCAACATCAACAATATTTTGCGTTCCCAAGACGTTAATTTTATAAACCAAAGGGTCACCCTTTTTTAATGTTGTAATTTTGCCTGCTGCATGAATTAAATATTTATCACCTTTTGATGGGGTTGACAGGAACTTAATGACATCATTTTTATTTAATAAATTACCAGTTATTATTTTAACATTCGGTATTCCATTAAATAATGCCTTGTTAGGATCGTTTTCTAGCGCGAATATGATGATATTGTCGTTGCAATCTATTTGCTTAATAATATTATATCCCAAAAATCCTGTGCCACCTGTGATGTAATAAGTTTTCATTGTTTTCCCTATCCTTTATTATAGGTAATAATGATTATTTTTCGCAACAAGGAAGGTATTACTCTTCTTGTGATAATTTTTGTTTTTGCGTTGATTTATTTTTGATTAATATATATAAAAAAATTAATCAAAGATTAAAACAAGTATTTTTAAATTTTAAAAATATTATTTATATATAATAGTGGAAGGTTGCAAATAAACATAATGTATCTAGTGACATACTCCCGCCACTTAATCACAAGTGATTTGAAGTGAGGGCTTCTCGCTCAAGGACTACAACTAGTGACACAATACTATAACAAAACTGGCATCAAACAAAAATTGCTTCAATATATTGATGGGTATGAAAAACCTTTAAGAGATGATTCAAAATATTTGGACAACCGCTTTATCCATTACATGTAACTGTACTCAAAAAAGATTAACTGCAAGATTTTGGGAACACATAGATAAAATAATGAGTTGACAATTCTAATAGATCACTAACCTAAAACTTTATTAATTAACGACCATCAATATTATTTGAGGGTCTTTTTTTGTCAGGCGAACAAAGCAAAGTGTTGATGATTAACCATCAGCGCTTTTCTTTTTGTGGTATCATATTTTTGCCAAACCAGAAAGGATGTTTTTAAGCAGCAATCTAGTCCTGGATACTGGTTTGGCGATCATACTCTTCTAGATTGTTGCTTAAAAATAAAGAGTAATATGAGCCAAACCAATAAGTCCTATCGGAAGCTTTTTGCTATGCTTCTTAGTGATGATGATTTAATTACCGAACAATTGATAACTAAAATTAAAGAAGAATATGATAGCCATCATCTAACGAATTTTAAAGATATTGAAAAGAACATATCAGAACTTAAAGATGTTAAATGTCCAAAATGTGGTTCGGATAATTGTGTATCAAATGGGCATACTCAAAACGGAACCCAAAGATATAAATGTGAATGCGGGAAAGTATTTAGTGTTGCTTCAAAGTCATTGTTTCACGGAACTAAAGTAAATATTAAAGCTTGGTATAGTTTCATAGAAGGAGTGGTATCCGAAACATCAATTAAAGCCGCGTGCATTAAAGCAAAAATATCGTTTACAACAGGATATTATTGGATGAAAAAGATATTTAAAGTGCTTGAATCATTCCAAGAAAACATAGTTTTAAGCAACAATATTTATTTAGATGAAACGTATGTCGGCATAGAAGAATCGAAAGAAAAAAGAGTTCGTGGCAAAAAGATGCGCGGTTTAAGCAGAAACAAGATCTGTATCATATTAATGAATGATGGTGAGCATGTCTTAGCGGTTAAATGTGGCTTCGGAAGACCAAAAGAAAAACAATATTACAATACTTGTTGGATGCATATAAAAGAGGGCAGTACTTTAATACACGATGAAGAGCACGTCCATAATGTATTAATTAAAGAACTTAATTTGAAATCTAGAGCCTACAATGCAACGGGTGGCAAAACATTAAAAGAATTAGCAATGAAAGAACTTCAACCGATTAACGATGAATGCAGAAAATTAAAGTACTTCCTATCGAAGCATAAAGGTATAGACAAAGATAACATTCAAGACTATTTGAATTTATACTCTTTTATAACTAATTGTAAAATGAAGGATGAGAACCTATATTTTGCATCAAATTTATTACTTAAATTACTATTTTTATCAGATGAGACGTTGAAATTTCGTGATGTAATCTAGAAAAGTTATCAACACTTTGCTTTATTGGCCCGTTAATAAAAAAGCGGTAGCTATTTGCTACCGTTTTCTTTTACTTCTTTTAATAAGTAGCCGCCTAAGTTCCAATTAGGGTGTTCTTCAATCACCTTTCCTAAGGCTTGATTATACAACTTCAACTCAATTGGTTGTCTAGCTTTACTTGTTCGCTTAAACGCTTTTAAAACATTATTTAATGCCAACTCTGTTTCACTCTTACT
Organism: Bacilli bacterium; assembly: GCA_045615545.1. GTDB lineage: Bacteria > Bacillota_I > Bacilli_A > RFN20 > CAG-826 > SIG220. Next base: position 5,178 of record JAZLFA010000037.1, read on the forward strand.
CTTGTCTAATATTCCGCTCATCAATATATAAGCTCTAATAGAGATCATTGATATATCAGTAGAGATATCTCTGCGTTCACTAACAGGAACTTGAGTATCATAGAATATTCTTGCTTCCTCAATAGAATCAGACATTATATGAATAAAAATCTTTTGTGCTTTGGCGCGTAGATAGACTTTTTGACTAACACCCATTGGTGAATTGATGACTAGATCGATTAATTCTTCTGCTTGTGTATAATCTCCTTTATCCAAGCAAACATAAACTTTGTTGTAGTTAAGTTCGGCAGTAAAATTTGTAATTTCAGTGAAAGTCTTAACTTCAACGTCTTTTTCTCCATTATTAATCGCGTTTTCCACTCTTAATAATTCATTAAAAGCTTCTTTGTTTTTAGGGTTTGTAATCATCCTTAATCTATAACCATCTGTAAGGCTATCAAGTTGGAAAGGCATAATATCATAGATAAGAATCATGGCACCTATTACAACAACAATTAATAAGAAGTAACCAATATTGCTTGCAACAACATTACCTTTTATTCCAACCAAAATATTAAATAAAATTACAAACACCAATGCTTCGATAACATAAAAGATTGTTCCAAATAATAAGAATGGTGTTGGATTAGAAGCTTTCTTTTCGTTTTTTGGAGCAATTTTGGTTTCGCCAGTTAATCCATCATATCCAGCGAACTTAACTTTTCTTTTTCCATCAACTTTATAGAAAGTCAAACCTAAAATGCACACTGATAAAACTTCATATCTACCAATTTTGGCACCAACGACATGTCCAAGTTCGAATAAAAATGCATTAAAGATTAACCCAACAATAATTGCACCTAATACATAGAATACATATGATATGGTTTTAAGTCCTGAATCAACAGCATAGTTTTTCAACACCGTTAGTCCAAAGATGATTGCAACCGCAAATATAAGTAAGTAAACAATTAAACCCGCAATGTCTTCTTTTTTCATTTTATTTCCTTCTTTCTCGCAAATAATCAGTGATTTGCGTTGTTTTTAATATAATTTGTTACTGCGTTCTTTAGTTCTTTACTTCCAAGGAATGAGTAGCAATTTAACAAACCATTAAGCGTTTTATTTTTATAGTTTGATAGATAATAGAGAGTTGAATTTGAATATCCAGATGCATAGAATCTTGTGATCATCTTCTTGGCATTTTGCGTTAGCTTCTTTTCTTCATCAAGCTCATTAACATATTTTAATGTCATTTGATAAAAAATATTATAAATAAATTCTTGAAACAAATCTTTGCCGGCGCTTGATATTGTTGCATCAATAAATTTTTCATTATCTTGATAGTATTCAAATATCTTTTTTAAAAGTGACTTGTAGTCTTTACAATATTCGACTCCCTTAATCCTCTCATCAAGAAAAACTTGTGCGAGCAAATCATAAATATTGTGATAGTAATAATAAAATGTTTTTCTACTAATTCCACATCTTTCAGACAAAGTTAAAGCGGAGATGTTTTCTAAAGGCATTTCTCCCATCATCTTTTTAAGTTCAAACGCTAAAAGATGTTCTGTTTTCATTTGAGCCTGCAGTACTCCTTTGCAATATTTGCTCCAACAACAGCGTTATTGATTACCAAGTGTATATTAGATTCTAGTGAATCTCCACCTGTTAATTCCACAATCTTTGCTAATAGGAACGGGGTAACATTTTTTCCTTTTATTCCTTGTTTATCTGCCTCTATTAATGCTTCGTCAATTGCCTTTCTGATTACTTCTGCATCCATAGCAAATTCATCTGGAATAGGGTTTGTAATCAAAATGCCACCTTGAAGATTGTTTTCGCGTTTTTGTTTTATTACATTTGCAGCATCAACATATGAAGTTAATTCATAATCAACATTTAAACCAGAATGGGGTGTATAAAATGCAGGAAGTTCTTTTGTTTTAAAGCCCAAAACAGGAACACCCATAGTTTCTAAATATTCTAATGTTAACGGCAAATCTAAAATCGCTTTTGCTCCTGCACATATAACTGTAACATTTGTTTTTGATAATTCTTGCAAATCCGCAGAGATATCAAATGTTTCACTTGCACCTCTATGAACTCCGCCGATTCCACCAGTGACAAACACTTCGATTCCGGCTTGGTTAGCAATTATCATAGTTGTTGCAACAGTTGTTGCTGCCCATAATTTATGAGCGTAAATATATGGCAAATCTCTTCTAGAAGCCTTTAAAATCCCCTTCTTTTTACCAAATTCTTCAATTTGTTCAGGTGTCATTCCGACAATTGAATCACCATCAATAATGCCGATTGTTGCAGGAATAGCCCCTTGTTCTCTAATTGTTTTTTCGACCAACAAAGCGGTTTCAACATTTTTAGGATAAGGCATGCCATGAGAAATAATTGTGCTCTCTAATGCCACAACTGGTTTGTTGCTTCTTAATGCTTCTAATACTTCTTTATTTATTTGTATCATTGGAAGTTTCTCCCTTCTTTTTTAATAGATAATTTACAAGGAATGTTAGGAACAGATATAAAGAAATAAAGATAACAGCTATTACTAAAACTTGAACATAGTTAAGAGGGGTTAGTGATTTAAAATCGATCTTAAAGAATGCCCCCAAACTAGAACCGTTATACGCTAAAACCGCTGACACAGAAAGAAGAATAACCATCAAACTGATTGCGGAGCCAAATACTATCCCTCTATATTTATCTAAAGGCAAACACACTTTAAACAATACCGCGCCTGCAATTACGGTAAAAGCAAGTACCGCCATTGATATAGCGGATTGTGATGTATTAATTCCAGTATACATTACATTATTGCTTTGCAATAAATACATGGTAAAGACCACGATTACAGAAAGAATAATTGTAATCGCTGCAGGAACTGCTTTTTTAAATATATTAGTTAAGAATCTTCCTTCAATTAGTTCACTATTAGGTTGAAGCGCAAGGAAGAATGATGATAGTCCAATAAATACCAATTCCCAAATATACATATGGTTAGTTAAGAATGGATAAGTGAAATTAGAATTAGCAATCGATAGACAGAAGAATAGTATTGTAAAGAATGTAGCAAAGATTGTTTTAACAAGGAAAAGGGAACATGTTCTTTGTAAGTTATTAATCACCCTTCTACCTTCAGCAACAACTTGTGGCAAAGATGAGAAATTGGAGTTTGTCAAAACAATGTGTGAAACATTCTTGGCTGCTTCAGCGCCGTTTGCCATTGCGATTGAGCAATCGGCTTTTTTAAGAGCTAATATATCATTAACACCATCGCCAGTCATTGCAACGGTGTTTTTATTTGCTTGTAAGGTTTCCACAATTATTTGTTTTTGTTCTGGAGAAACTCTGCCAAAAACCGTGTATTTTAACGCTAATTCGCGCGTTACTTCTAAAGTTTTGCCTTCAAGAGAAACATATTTATCGGCATTATCTATGCCAACCCTTTTTGCAATCTCGCTAACTGTTACCGCACTGTCTCCAGAGATAACCCTAATAGAAACATTGTTATCTTTAAACCATTTAAATGTTTCAATAGCGTCATCTTTAATATGGTCTTGAAGTACAATTATTCCAATAGCTTTTGATAAGCCATCAAATTTATTATTCTCAATAAATGCATCGGATTGTGCGACCACAATAACACGATATCCTTGCTTAGTATATTCTTCACAACGTTTAATAACTCCGCCTTTATCAACAAGATTAATAAATTCCGGAGCCCCTAATACATATGTTTGTTTGCCGTCATGGACTGCGGAGTATTTATTCTCGGTATTGAAGGGTAGAATAACAGATGCTTGGGTAAATGAAACGTTGTTTACAATAGTCCTTAGTGCTTTTGCGGTTGCGTTTTCATCCATTGTGTTTGAAATAATTAACCCCACTACTCTTTTAATCTCATCTAAAGATGTGTTGTTTAACGGAACTACATTGCTTACATTGAGCGTTCCGTCTGTAATTGTGCCAGTTTTATCAACACACAATACATTTGTTCTAGCAAGCATTTCTACAGAATAGAATTCTTGTACCTGCGCATGTTTTTTTGCTAAAGCAATAACAGAAACAGCCAATGATACAGATGTTAATAAATATAAACCCGCTGGAATCATTGAAACTAACGATCCCGATATAGGTCCAATAATATTTTGGAACGATTCAAAAGAAGAAAACTTGCCTTGGAAAGCGTATAAACCAATCATTGCCGCACCACAGACAATTACAATTGCACCAATTACTCTAAACATTCTCTTTAGAGAAAGTAAAATTTCAGATTTTGAACGTTTGTATTTATTTGCGGCTGCATTTAACGATTCAACATAAGAATCTTTTCCTACTTTATTAACTCTAACAAAGGCTTTCCCTGAAACTACATAAGTTCCAGAATACACTGTATCGCCTGGTTCTTTATAAATTGTTAATGATTCACCAGTTAGCAAAGATTCGTTTACACCTATAACACCTTCAACAACAATGGAATCGGCAGATATCTGGTCATTTTGTTTGAGTTTAACAATATCGTCTAACGCTAAATCTTTACTGAAAATAACACTTTCAACGGAATCTCGAACAACAACAGAACGCGGAGAGTTCACTATGTGAACTTTATCCATTAATCTACGAACTTTTATATCTTCATATAAACCAATGATGACATTTGGTATTAAAACCCCTAAAAAGAATAGCCCATCATATTTTTTTGCTACTATCATTAATGCAGCGATTGCATATAAAAGTATATTAAAGAACGAAAAGACGTTTGTGAGAATAATCTCAAAATAGCTTTTGCCAACAACTAATTTTGTTTTGTTAACTAATTGATCGTTAATTCTTTCTTCAACTTGCTTCTTTGAAAGCCCCTCGGTAACAAGGGTTTCATAACGAACAACTTTCTTTTCTTCTTGCATATACATACATAATAGAAAAAAACTTGGAATTAACCAAGTTTTATTTAATTCTTTTTTCTTTGAAATAATTAGAAATTATATTTGAACACTTTTCTTCTAAAATTCCGCCCTCAACATTTGGATGATGGTTAATGTTTTTAGCCTCTAGTATATTAATTGAACTCCCAAACGCTCCGCCTTTATAATCTTTCGCCCCATAATAGACATTTGCGAATCGTGATTGAATAATCGCTCCTCCGCACATAATACAAGGCTCTAACGTGATGTAAATATCACAATCCTCGAGCCTCCAAGAGTGTAACTTCTTGTTTGCTTTTGTTATTGCTTGCATTTCTGCGTGCCCACTAACAAGATTAAGAGATTCTCTTTTATTATGGCCTTTAGCGATTATCTTATTGTTCCTAACAATAACGCAACCAACAGGAACTTCATCTTCTTTTTTTGCTTTTTCCGCCTCTTTCAAGGCTAAGGTCATAAATTTTTCTTTAGTGTCCATAAATTAAACCGTCGCACATGAATAAGTTACTTAAGGCTGCTACATTCCTGTCCTGACCTGGTTCATAGATATGCATCGCGACGGCATGATGATTATAACATTTATATGATTATTTTGTTAAACAAAAATGCTATATAAGGGTATGTGCTAAAAGAAAAAGCCCAAAGGGCTTAATCTTATTTGATTGGTTTTAATACTTTAATGCCACCCATAAATGGTTGTAAAACTTCTGGCACAAGCACGCTTCCGTCGGCTTGTTGATATTGTTCCAATATTGCAGGAAATACACGTGAAGTTGCAAGGCCTGAGGCATTTAATGTATGAACATATTTGTTCTTTCCGGTTGTTTTATCTTTATAACGGATCATTCCGCGTCTAGCTTGATAATCTCTAGCGTTACTGGCGGAGCTAACCTCTTTATAAATATCGATGCTAGGAATATATACTTCGATATCATATGTCCTAGCCATTGAGTGAGATATATCTCCTGCCGCAAGTTTTGATACGCGGTGATGTAAACCTAATTTTTGCACTAATGATTCAGCTTTTTTTACTAATTCTTCAAACGCAGCATCGCTATCTTCAGGCTTAGTATATTGAACCATTTCAACTTTGTTGAATTGATAACCACGAATCATGCCTCTTTCTTCACTACGATAACTTCCAGCTTCTTTACGATAACATGGAGTGTATGCAAAATATTTCTTTGGTAATTCTTCTTCAGTTAGAATTTCATTTCTATGAAAATTCACTAATGCGGTTTCCGCTGTTGGAAGAATAAATCTTTTTGGTTCAAAATCTTCAAGCCAGAACACATCTTCTTTAAACTTAGGAAATTGGCCAGCTACAAAACCGGATTCTTCATTTAATAAATGCGGTGGTAGGATAAATTCATATCCGTCTTTTAAGTGTTCTGAAATAAAGAAATTAACTAGTGCCCATTCAAGTCTAGCGCCTAAATTTGTATAGACCCAACTTCCTCTTCCGGCAATTTTTGCGCCTCTTTCGTAATCGACGAGGCCTAAGCTAGTTGCAAGTTCGACATGATCTTTAATTTTAAAATCAAATACAGGCTTTTCTTTAAAATATCGAAGGGGTTTGTTATTTTCTTTTTCACCCGGTAACAAATCATCGTCAGGCATGTTTGGAAGAACGGCCAAAAAATCAAATATCTTTTTATCTAATTCTTCAACATTCTTTTCATTTTCTGCGTTTTTTGCAGCAATTTCTTTTACTTTTGCAAATATTTTAGATACATCTTCACCGGCTTTTTTAGCAGCAGGAACGCTGGCAGAAAGCTTATTCATTTCTGCTTTATTTCCTTCAACCAATTGAAGAAGTTCTCTTCTTTGTTTGTCCCAAGATAAAAGCTCAGTAAAATCAACATCCCATAATTTCTTTTTTAAGGATTCTTTTACTTTTTCTGGGTTTTTTCTAATAACATTAATATCAATCATTTTTTGACGCCTCCCATGTTATTAATCAATTCTTGATAAATTTCTTTTAATTCTATGCCATATTTTAATAATGTGTGGGTAGATATTTCTTCATATGCTTTTGCTGTTGTAGGTTTTATTCTTCCTTCAAGTGTATCTTTTGTTAAAGATGTCAATGTTTCGGAAAATTCTCCCACATGGCCAGTTACTCCGCTAGTGATGACGCCATCAAATAGGGCACATTTTCTAGCAATGATTTGACATTTAGCAGCCATAGCTTCATAAATACTTACTACGCCTGCTTTTTTATATCCAGGAATCATGAATACCGAAGCATTAAGTAAAGCGCTACGGTAGACATCATCCGGTAAATCGGTAACAAATTTTACATTACTTGGGGCGTTTTTAATAAATCTCCTTAATCTTAATGAAAATTTTGTTGCCCTATCCATTCTTCCGACATAATAGAAGATGGCATTTGGGTTCTTTTTAGCGGAATTGATGAAACAGCTACTGCCGTTCATTTTTGGTTCGAATTCTCCAACCGCTAAAACAAGCTTTTTGTTTCGATCCTCTCTAAAATAACGATAAAATATTTCTTTTTCATCATCTCTAGAGAAATCGAATCTTGATAAATTAAGACCTAATGAAGAGACTTTTATATTAGTAGTAATTCCTTTATTAATAAGGAGTTGTTTTGCCTCTTCACAAGGCACCAAAACCAAATCAGCTTCATTTAAAAACTTAATTGCTTTTGGCTTTAGAATTGTTAGTTTATTATTGTCAGTAACTATCTCTTCGAGATAGGATGCGTTTGGATCATCTTCAGTATATAAAGCTGATACAACTACTGGAATTTTATATTCTTTAGCATCCAATAATACTTTTTCATCCTCTAGAGATATCAAATGAACAACATTAAAGGCATCAATTAAGTTTGATGTGTGTTCGACATCATTCAGTTCAAGGGCGCCTTTTATGGTTTTTCTTAAACGGTCGCCCTCAAATATATATGATTTTTTACTTGGCTCGTAATAAACTAAAGCTTTCATTTTATTCTAAAGAAGTATCTTTAACTTCGCTTCCATCAATAACAGCGGATTCTTCTTGTCCTTCTTCTATCTCTTCACCTTCTGGTAATTCATCTTCATGAGGAACAATTGCGATAGAAGAAACTTTTTGTCTGCCTTCAAGATTCATAATCTTGACACCTTGAGTATTTCTGCTTGCAATTCTAATTTGGTTAAGTGGTGTTCTAATAACAATACCAGCATTAGTAATTGCCATTAAATCGTCTTCTAAATTTACTGCACGAACAGCAATTAAGTTACCAACTTTGTCTGTGGCTTTTAATGTTGATACACCTTTAGCACCACGTTTTGTTTGACGATATGTTGGTTCACCATCATCATCAATTGCTTTAGTTAATTTACCAAAGCCCTTGTCAGTCATAGCAAGGATATACTCGCCTTCTTCACTGGTGGTAACACCAACAGTGACTTCTCCTTCGCTTAATTCAATACCTTTAACACCCATTGTGTCACGGCCCATTGCTCTAGCTTCGCTAGCGACAAAGTTAACCATTTTGCTGTTGCTTGCTGCAATACCAACAATAGTGTCGTCGCTTACAGGTTTAACATTTAATAATGTGTCGCCATCTCTTAAACTAATAGCAATCTTTCCGTTTTGACGAATAGATTCAAATTCTTTTACTGATGTTTTCTTGATTAAGCCATTCTTTGTGAAGAACATGAGGAAACGATCATCAGCATATTCATCTAATGCGATAATAGCTTTTAAGTTTTCTCCTTTTTCAACATTAATTAAGTTAACAACAGGAATTCCCTTTGATTGTTTTGAGAATTCAGGAATTTCATATCCTCTAACACGATAAACTTTACCGAAATCAGTAAATAATAATAAATCGGTATGTGTCTTTGTGTGGATCATGATATCAACAACATCGTTTTCGTTAGTAGACATACCTCTAACTCCACGTCCGCCTCTATTTTGTGCACGGAAAGAGTCGGTTGTTAATCTCTTAACGTAACCACCGCGAGTAACGGTAATGACTATTTCTTCTTGCGGAATTAAATCTTCGTCATCAATTGTGGATGCAATATCAGAGATTTCTGTTCTACGATCATCGCCGAATTTATCTTTGATTTCGAGTAATTCTTTTTCGACAACACCAATGATGTTTTCTCTACTTGAAAGGATACGATTATATTCTTTAATATTTAGTTCAAGTTGCGCTCTTTCTGCTTCAAGCTTATCGGTTTCAATGCCAGTTAATCTTCTTAATGTCATACCTAAAATTGCTTGGACTTGTAATTCACTAAATCCATATTTTGACATTAATTTTGTAGTAGCATCTTCAGGAGTTGCAGAGTTTTTGATGATATCGACAATGTCATCGATGTTGTCATGACACTTAATTAAGCCAACAACAATGTGGTCTCTAGCGGTGTCTTTTTCTAAATAGAATTGTGTTCTACGTGTGATGACATCAATTTGGAATTCAAGATAAGTTTTAAGCAATGTAGCAAGAGAAGCAACTTTTGGTGCGCCATCAATTAAACAAAGATTGATGATACCAAAACTAATTTGTAAACTTGTCATTTTATAGAGTTGGTTGAGGATGACTTCAGGAATCACATCTCTTCTAACTTCAATAACAACACGAACGCCTTCTTTGTTACTTTCATCACGAATATCAGTAATACCATCGATAACTTTATCTCTTACTAATTGAGCCATACCTTCAATCATTTGAGCCTTATTAACTTGATAAGGAATTTCATCAACAATGATGCGTTTTAATCCACCGTGTTCTCCACGATCTTCAATATGGCATTTACTACGAATAGCAATTGAGCCAGTTCCGGATTCATATGCATCTCTAATACCGCTTCTTCCTAAAATAATACCGCCAGTTGGGAAATCAGGACCTTTAATAATATCCATTAATTCCACTGTAGATATTTCAGGGTTGTGCGCAATAGCAATAACACCATCAATAACTTCGTTTAAGTTGTGTGGAGGCATATTGGTTGCCATACCAACAGCAATACCATTAGAACCATTAACAAGTAAGTTAGGGAATCTAGAAGGTAATACGGATGGTTCTTGCTCAGTACCATCATAGTTATCGACAAAATCGACAGTGTTTGCGTTAATATCTCTTACCATTTCAAGAGCAAGTTTTTGTAAACGTGCTTCAGTATAACGATAAGCAGCAGCTTCATCACCATCCATAGAACCGAAGTTACCATGTCCATCAACGAGACAATATCTCATTGCAAATGGTTGAGCTAATCTAACAACAGCACCATAAATTGCAGCGTCACCATGAGGGTGATATTTTCCCATGACGTCACCAACGATACGAGCACATTTCTTGAATGGTTTATCAGGAGTGTTGCCGGTTTCGTTCATGCTAAATATGATTCTTCTGTGAACAGGTTTCATACCATCACGTGCATCTGGGATTGCACGGGCGATAATGACGCTCATCGCATAATCAAGGAAGCTTTCTTTAACTAAGTCAACAGTCTTAACGTCTTCTAATCCAGCAACAACACCAGATTGAAGCTCGTTTTCACCTTCAACGTTTTCAGGTTCTTCTTCGTTAACTTCTTCATTAGTTTTTATTTCTTCATCTTCAAAAAACATAATTAGTAGCCTCCTTATTAAATATCAAGATTCTTCACGAATTTAGCATTGGCGTGAATGAATTCTTTTCTTGGTTCAACATCATCACCCATTAAATCGGTGAAGACTTTCTCTGCTGCGATTGCATCATCTAATGTAACACGGAGCATTTTGCGCTTGCTTGGATCCATTGTTGTTTCCCAAAGTTGGATAGCATCCATTTCACCAAGACCTTTATATCTTTGGAAAGGATATCCAGGTTTTAGCGCTAATTTTGACTTAATTGTCTCTAATTGATCATCACTATATGCGTAATATGCTTTACCGTGATATTCAACTTTATATAGAGGTGGTTGAGCGATATAAACATATCCACCTTCAATGAGTGGACGCATAAAGCGATAGAAGAATGTTAATAGTAAAATTCTAATATGACTACCATCAACATCGGCATCGGTCATGATGACAACTTTATGATATCTAATTTTGCTAGTGTCAAATTCTGGATCAATACCAGCACCGATAGCGGTGATCATATTACCAATTTCAGCATTAGCGAAAATTCTTTTTGCTTGTGCCTTTTCAACGTTTAAGATTTTTCCTCTTAAAGGTAGAATAGCTTGCGTTTCACGGTCACGTCCGTTTTTGGCAGAACCACCAGCGGAGTTACCCTCAACAATATATAATTCACATTTGGATGGGTCTTTGCTTGAGCAGTCAGCTAACTTACCTGGAAGAGTGGTAAGATCAAGCGCTCCTTTACGTACACTTTCTCTTGCTTTACGAGCAGCCATACGAGCATTTGCAGCCATGACAATCTTATCAATCATCAACCTGGCTGTTTTTGGATTTTCCATTAAGAAACGATTAAGTTGATCACCAACTATGCTAGATAAAATCTTTCTAACTTCACTGTTTCCTAATTTGGTTTTTGTTTGTCCTTCGAATTGAGGATTTGGGTGTTTGACAGAAATAATTGCGGTCAAACCTTCCTTAATATCATCATATGTAAGGTTTTCTTCTGATTCTTTTAACAATTTATTGTCCCTAGCGTAAGCATTGATAACTCTACCAATTGCTAATTGGAATCCAGCTTCATGCATACCACCTTCATGAGTATGAACGTTATTACAGAAGGAATATACATTTGCGCTATAACCATCATTATATTGAATAGCAACTTCAGCGTATACGTGAGCGGTGCTACCACTTGCAAGTTCAATTGGTTCGCTGCCTTCACAGTAGATAACTTCAGGGAATAAAGCAATCTTGTGTTCATTGATGAATTGAACATATTGTTTAATTCCGCCTTGGTAACAGAATGTTTCACTAACAGGTTTTTCTCCACGTGCATCAGTAACAACAATTGTGATACCTCTATTTAAATAAGCAACTTGTCTTAATCTATCGTGGATAATTGTGTAATCATAGACAGTAGTATCTTGGAATATTTCTGGATCAGGTTTAAATGTAACAGTTGTGCCTGAATCAGAACATGTTCCAGTTTTCTTTAAATGATCGACAGGATGACCACCGTTTTCAAATCTCATGAAATAGATTCCACCATCTTTATGAACTTCAACATCAAGCCATGAAGATAATGCGTTAACAACGGAGGCACCAACACCGTGAAGACCGCCAGATACTTTATATCCTCCACCTTCACCGAATTTACCACCAGCATGCAATACTGTATAAACAGTTTCAACACCAGATAAGCCGCTCTTGGCAACTATATCAACTGGAATACCACGTCCGTTATCAGTAACGGTAATTGTGTCACCTGGATTAATTGTGACAGTAACTTTAGTACAGAAACCAGCTAACGCTTCATCGATTGCGTTATCAACAATTTCCCATACAAGGTGATGTAAACCAGCACTACTTGTTGTACCGATATACATACCAGGTCTTTTTCTAACAGCTTCAAGCCCCTCTAAGACTTGAATGTTGCTAGCAGTGTACTTTGCGTCAGCCTTTTCTAAATTGGTTTCCTCTTCGTTCATTTGAGAAACTTCAATCTCAGCTGGTGCAGGAGTGACAACTTCTTTCTTTTCTTCTTCCATTTAGAAGACCTCCTTATGCATCTTTTTTTATTTCGTAGTGGCTTGCGCCTTCTACTTTTAGCTCGGTCGCAGTAATAAATACTTGATCAAACTTTTTTAAAAACTTTATTAGTCGTTCTTGGTGTGACTTGTCTAATTCACTCATTACATCATCAAGAACCACTATTGGTCTTTTATCCCTATCTTCAACTAAGAAGTATGGGGAGAGTTTTAAGGCAAGAGCCACCAATCTGTTCTCGCCTTGCGATCCATAAACGGCAATATCGCGTTCATTTAGGTTCACAGAGAAGTCTTCTCTATGTGGGCCAATAGATGTTGCTTTGTGTTTTAAATCGCTTTCTTCTTGCCTTTTAAAGGCCTCTAACGCATGCTCCAGGAAATGTTCGTCGTTATCCACAAATGGTTTATAGATAATTTCTATTTTCCCTTGTACGCCCGTGAGCGCGCGCGTTATTTTATTAAGGATATCGTTGATATCCTTGACATACATCTGCCTAAAATTCACTATTGGGGCAGACAATTTTGCGAGCATTTCCCTTGTTGTTTCAAGTAGAATTGGGTCCGGATTCTCGCTTTTTAATAGGTCATTTCTTGTTCTTAATGCTTTCTCGTATCGAGATATGTGTTCCAAGTAGATCGAACTCTTCTTCGATAAAGAGATGTCGAGAAAATTTCTTCTTTCTTTAGGTGAGCCTCTAAATAACATCACATCTTTTGGCTCAAACAGGGTTACATTAACACTTTTAGCTAACTCGCTTAACTTTGATACCGGCTTATTATTTATGACAATTTGACGGCCGTTTTTGCTAATGCGAATTTTTATGTTCTTTTTTATCTCTCCTTCTTTTATTGATGCCTTAATCTCGCTCCAATCACTGCCTCTTTTTATAAGTTCTTCATCTTCCACCCCTCTAAACGATCTAGCTAGAGACAAGTAGTAGATAGCCTCCATAACATTTGTTTTTCCAACCGCATTTTTTCCGGTAATAATATTTAATTTTGGTGAAAATTCAAATTTAGATAAGGCATGTGAACGGAAGTTGGTGATTGTCAACGAATCAATAATCATTATTTTGTTATCTTGATCAAAGTATTTTCGGCTTTAACAATGTCGTTAGGATATAATTTTCTACCACGTCTATTTTCTGGCTCATCATTAACTAAAACTTCATTTTCGGCTAAATAGAATTTTGCTTGACCTCCAGTTTGAATGACGTCTGCTAATTTTAAAGCAACATTGAGAGTAATATATTCTTCATCTTCGCGAATTTTGATTATTTTTTCTTTCACAAGACACTCCTAAAAAGTATTATACACGATATAAATAAAAAAGGGAATATATAATTCCCTTAAATATTATAGTCTTTTAAATAGGCTTTTTATCAATAATATGTACGTACTGGAGTCACGATTTGGATGACGGATGAATCAGAAGCGTTTTTAATCACAAATGGCTTCATTTCGCCTACAAATTCAACACACACATCTTCAGAATCCAACGCTCTAACTGCAGCCAAAACGTATTCAGAATTGAATGACACTTTTAAAGGTGCACCTTCATATCTAAATGTATCAATTTTTTCTTGTGATGAACCAACTTGTGAGCTCTTTGCAGCAATTTCTACACCTTCTTCAGAAAGAGATAAATCAACAACATTTTCTCTCTCCATAGAAAGAATATTTGCTCTTTCAATCGCCTTAATTAAATCTTGAGATTTTACTTCGAGTTTATAATTAGCTATACGTGGAATAATATTCTTTGTATTTGGATAATCTCCTGCAACAAGTCTTGTAGAAACAACTGTTCTATCAAATGTGAACAAAGCCTTTTTATCGCTTACAGCGATATCGATATATTCAGCACCCTCTAACAAGTGCGAAACTTCCACAATCATTTTCGCTGGAATGTTGGCAACAAAATTAATATCAGCTGGAATGGTTGTCTCTTTTCTTGCCATACGAGCAGAGTCTGTAGCGGTCGCCACTAATAGCCCGCCAGAGGCTTCTAAATTAAGTGCGGTTAATATTAAACGTTGTTCTTTAATCGAAGCCGCAAAAGCGGTTTGAGATATCATAGAATTGAAAGTAGAGGTTGTAAGAGTTATTTGTGTTCCATTTGATTCTAAATCTAACTCTGGATATTCTTCGGTTTTGATACATTGTAATTTGTAAGAAGACTTAGCAGCAGTGATTGTTGCAAGTACACTATCAACAACCTCAAATTCAAGTTCTTCAGCTTCTAATTTTCTAGCGATATCTGTAATAATTTTGCAGTTTGCTAAAATAGAACCTTCTTTATAATTACGAATGATTTCCTTTTCTCCAATTTTGTAAGGAACTAATGTTTTAATCGTTAAATCATAGTTTGAACCTGTTATAAACAATCCATTTTCATTCAACTCAATTTTTAAGTTAGATAGTGCGGGTGTTGGTGATTTAGGGTTAACAGCTCTGCTTGCAACTGTCAGTCCTTTCAAAAATTCTTCTCTGTTAATTGTGAACCTCATATTTATTCACTCCTTTTTATATTTATTAATTAATAATAGTAATAGTCTTGGTGGATTATGTGGATAACCACTTTTTCTTTTATAAATACATACTTGTTATCTACATTTATTTTACGCGCGTATTTAATATTATTAAAAGGTTTATTTTTTTATTTGCTTTTGTAAGTCGTCTACAGCCTTCTTTAATTGCTCATTAGTTTTCAACTCTTTATCCACATGAGATATGGCATTCATCACAGTGGTGTGATCCTTACCTCCAAACATGTCGCCAATCTTTTTGAGAGGTACATCTAGATTTTGCCTAATTAAATACATTGCAATATGTCTCGCTAAGGCAATTTGTCCTGTACGCATTTTTCCAGTTAATTGTGTTGGGGTTAGATTGTAATAGTCCGCAACAATGTTAATAATCTTTTGCTCATTCATTTGCGTGGCAATTGTTTTGCCTTCAATTAATGAGGAAACGGCTTTTGCCGCTACATCCATTGTTACAAAGTCAGTTTGTTTTTCATTGATTAAATGGAATACCAATCTATTGATTGCACCTTCAAGTTCTCTTACGTTGTGATTGAATTTGTCTGCTAAGAAATAGATGACAGACTCATCAAACTTGGCGATATCTAAACCATTTGATTCAATTTTCTTTTGTAAGATAGAGACACATGTATTTTGATCCGGTTCTTGAATTTTTACCACTAGACCTTGAGTGAATCTAGTAACTAACCTTTCTTCAAGATTTTTTAGTTCATTTGGATTTTTATCGCTGGTAACAACAATTTGCTTTCCTGAGTTTACCATTTTTTGATAAATATCAAAGAACATTTCTTGAGTCTTAACTTTTTCAGCCAAAAATTGAATATCGTCAAACAATAATACATCTTGTTGAGAAACAAAATCCCTAAGTGACTCAGATTCGTGGACGCCCCTTACATATTTCACATATTCGTCCACGAAATCATTGCCACTTATATATAAAATCTTAGCGTTTGGATTACCTTCTTTTTTAATGTAATTACCAATCGCGTGAAGTAAGTGCGTTTTTCCGAGCCCAGAGTTTGAGTATATAAATAAAGGATTAAACATCTTTCCTGGGTTTCTTGCGATTAACAAAGCTGCTTGTGATGCCTCTCTATTAAATTGACCAACAACAAAATTGTCAAAATTCAAATTTGGATTAACAACACATCCCTCAAAATAATTAGATTTTTTAGGAGTATTTGACGTTAATGTAGTAATGTTTTTTGAAACTTCGTTTGAATCAATAAATTTTAATGTAAATTCGGACTCCGTTAATTCGTTCACGGTTTCTGATACAGTATCATAATATTTTGTTTGTAATAGTTGAGCAGCAAGAGATGAATTAACAACAATGGTAATAAAATTACCACTTATGTCTGAGATATATGATTCACTAAAAAAAGAATCAAACATCATAGGTTCATCTAACTTCCTTTGTATTTCTTCTAAAGCCTTTTTCCAAAGCTCTGTTGTTTCTGATATTGAACTAATCATATCTATTCCTCTTCGCTTGTATAAATTATAGGTAACGCACGTATGAAATCAAGAGCTAAAAGTAGCAAAATTAAGTTTTCCACATTATTTTTATACTACAATAACATTTAGCAATATATAGTTAATATAAATATTAACAATAATTCTTTTAATATTACGAAAAAAGTTATCCACATTTGTCCACAATTTTCTAACATATTAACAAAAAGAAGATATAAAAAACGGTTGAAATGTGGAAAACCACTATTGTCTTATATAAATTAAGAGAGAAAATGTGGAAAAGTCAAAAAACAATTTTTACGGAACAATACAAATGTGTATAATTTATTTGACATAAAAACAGCAAAATAAAAATGAATATTTTTCCCTTTTTGTAAGTATAATTTGACATTTATCTATAAATGAATGTAAACTTTTCATTGCTAATTCGTGGAGGAACGATAAATGAAAAGAACATATCAACCAAGTAAAATTAAACATCAACACAAATGTGGCTTTAGAGCTCGTATGAAAACAGCTGGTGGCCGCCGTGTTTTAGCACGTCGTCGTGCAAAAGGTAGAAAGAGCATTAGCGCCAACTAATGAAAAAGCAATTCCGCTTAGTTAAGAACGAACAATTCACTCTTGTTGTTAAAAAAGGGCAGACACTAAAAGATAAATCGTTTACCATTCATTACTTGGCAAATGATTGTAATTATACGCGAGTAGGTGTGTCCGTATCGACAAAATTAGGTCATGCGGTTACAAGAAATAGAATAAAAAGACAAATTCGCGCTATGCTTGATGAGAGAATTGATTATTTAAATAGTTCGATTGACGTCGTGGTGATTGCTAGAAATGGTTTTCTTGAAAACACATTCAAGGATAATTATTCTATATTAGATAATTTATTATCTAACATTAAAGGTTTATAAAATGAAAAAAAGAACAAAGATAGGATTAGGGTTAAGCGCATTAATCTTTGGTATATTTGCGTTAAGTGGATGTACTACTTCTTTTTGTAGTACTAATGATAAGGCCAATATGCTTTATGCATATGATAATGGTGTTACTGCTTACTATAACGCTACAGATGCTGATTTGCCTGAAACCGCTACACTTATTCCAGGGACATCGATTTATAAAGATGTCAGTTATGTTTACAACAACGGTGGTTTGAATCAAATAATTAAAACCGCAGTAGAAACCAACAACATTGAAGTTCCAAGTATTGATTATTGGGAAACTGTTGACGATATTATTTTTGAAAATTTGATAGAAAAATCACCAGACCCAATTGAAACAGCTGAAGATGTTGAAACCGGTTTGTTAGTCTATGGTTATCTTAAATTCTCTGAAAGCAAAGATCCTAATGTGACCACAAAAGAGTTGTGGCAAAACTGGGATGCTATAAACGAAGAAGCAAAAATTAGAGTTATGGACATTGATAAATGTCCAACAACAGACTTTATTAATTTTTATAAGAGCCAAATGAATGGTTATATTAATAATTATCGTGCATGTATTACTACTGCGGATGGTTATTATGGATATTATGGTTTAGATGAAAATAAATATCCTGTTTTCATTGAAGCTAAAGATTATGGTTATGGTTGGAGCAAAGGATTCTTTGAAGGTCTTTTGGTTTGGCCTATTGCTGCTCTTGTAGATAAAATGTGCGAAGCATTTGCACCTACTGTTGGTAACGGTTTAAATGGCACCACAGGATGGGCACAATTCCTTGCTATTACTATAGTAACGGTTTTAGTTAGAGCCATTATGTTCTTGTTCACATTTAAACAAACAACTGCTAGTGCAAAAATGGCTGAATTACAACCTGAAATTGCTAAAATTCAAAACAAGTACCCTAATGCAAATACTAGCCAAAGCGAAAAAGCGAGAATGGCTGGAGAAATGCAAGCATTATATAAAAAGCATAAGATTAATCCATTTGGAACTATAATTGTGTTAATTATTCAATTCCCTGTATTCATATGTGTATGGGGCGCATTGAGTGGTTCTGCATGGTTATCTACTGGTAGTTTCTGTAATTTGAATCTTTCAGATTCTATTAGTAGTGTCTTATTTAATGGTGCAAACTGGGCAAATGGCTCAGCTGTTACTGCTTTGGTTTTATTCTTGCTCATGGCAATTACACAAATTGTTTCCATGCTATTGCCACAATGGATTCAAAAGAGCAAAGAAAAGAAAACTGCTAAATTAGGTAAAAACCCAAACAAGAAGTCTCAAGACAACAAAATGAAATGGTTCACATATATTATGATGATCATGATTATTATCATGGGCTTCTCGTTAGTGTCTGCTATGGGTGTTTATTGGTTTGTTGGTGCGTTGTTCTCAATCGCACAAACACTTATAATGCAAGCGATTACGCATAAGAAAGCCAAGGAGAAGAAGATTTAATATGAAAGAATTTGTTGGAAAAACAGTTGAAGAAGCACTAGCTTCTGCAAGTGAGGAACTAGGTATTCCTACCTCAGAAATCGTTTATGTCGTAAGCGATAAGAAAAAAGGACTAATTTCAAAGAAATGTGTTATCGAAGTATATGATTTGTCCGATATAATTCGTTACGCTGAAGATTATATTCTTGGAGTTATTGATGCTTTAGGAATTGAAAGCACTGTAAAATCAAAATTAGATGATGATATTATTCACATCACAATTGATAGTACACATAACCCAATTTTGATTGGAAAGAATGGTAAAACCCTTCAAGCACTTAATGAATTAACAAGATTGGTTGTATCAAATACATTCAAGAAGAGAGTAAGAATATTGCTTGATATTAATGGTTATAAAGACCATAAATATTATAAACTTGAAAAAACTGCGAGAAGACTTGCGCACCAAGTTCAAGAAAGCAAAACAACTTATACATTTGACCCAATGCCATCTGACGAAAGAAGAGCAATTCACAATGCATGTGCTAATATGTCAAACATTCGTACAGAAAGTGTTGGCGAAGGTTCCCATCGTCAAGTTCAAATAATTTACGTTGAATAATAAGAGCACCTTCGGGTGCTTTTTGTGTTAATTATGTTTAAAACAATTGTTGCATTAGCTACACCCCCAATGAAAAGTGCATTAGCCATTATCCGTGTAAGTGGCGATGATTGTTTTGACATTGTTTCTAAAATCTTTAAAAAAGATATTAGAGATATAGATAAAAGAACCGCATTGGTGGGCGAAATAGTTGATGATGGTAAATTAATTGATGAAGTTGTATTAATTGCCTATAAAGGGCCAAAAAGCTTTACTGGCGAGGATTTAGTTGAAATAATTTGCCACGGATCCATGCTTATTGCAAATCAAATAATCGAACTATTATTAAAACATGGTGCGACACTTGCTACAAACGGAGAATATTCTCAAAGAGCTTTTATAAACAATCGTATCGATTTGGTTCAAGCCGAAGCAATCAATGATGTAATTAATTCAATTAGTGACGAAGCTAAAGAATTGTCGCTCCTTTCTTTGAAAGGCAACACAAGCGAATTATTGGTACCAGTCAAAACAAAACTTGCTGATTTGCTTGCTCTAATAGAAGTTAATATCGATTTCCCTGAATATGAAGACATAGAGATAGCTAACAAAGAAATGGTTATTAAATATGTTGATGAAATAACAGCATCAATAAAAGGCCTAATTTCAGATGGACAAAAAGGATTGATTGTTAAAGAAGGAATTAATGTCGCAATAGTTGGGAAACCTAATGTTGGAAAATCATCTTTATTAAATGTATTACTTGGAGAGAACAAAGCAATTGTAACTGATGTTGCCGGCACAACACGTGATATTGTTGAAGGAGATGTGAAACTAAATGGTATTATTCTACATTTACTTGATACAGCCGGTATTAGAGAATCAAAAGATGTGGTAGAAACCATTGGTGTAAACAAGAGCATCGATACAATTAAAAAGGCCGACCTTGTTTTAGTTGTTCTTGATGCCTCAAACGAACTTACAAAAGAAGATTATGAGGTTTTAGACCTCGTGAAAGATACTAATTTTATTATTATTAATAATAAATGTGATATTGGAAAAAAGAAAATGGAAGGTGTCTGTGTGTCTGTTAAAAATAACGACCTTTCCGAACTAACTGAAGCAATAAAAGATAAATTTGAATTAACAGATAAAGTATTTAAAACCCCTTCTTTAAATAACGCTAGACAGTTGGGTTTATTAAAGAACGCCAATGAATCGTTATTAAAAGCGAAAGAAGACGCCTTAAATGATTTATCTATTGATTTGGTGTGCGTTTCATTAAAGGATGCGTACAATTCTATATTAAGAATAATTGGAGAAGATAATTCTTTAGATTTTTCCAAAGAGATTTTCTCAAGATTTTGTGTTGGCAAATAATATGATTTTTGATACCCATTGTCATTTGAATAGTAAAAAGCTATATCCAAATATCATTGAACACATAGAAAACGCTAAAAAAGCAGGCGTATCTTCTTTTTTAGTTGTTGGTTACAATAAAGAGACATCGTTGCTTGCTGTTCAAATTGCAGAAAAATTTGATTTTTGTTACGCAGCAATTGGATTTCACCCAAGCGAAATATTTGATGTATCAGAAGAAGATTTTCAAGAAGTATTTAAATATGTAAAACACCCAAAAGTTAAGGCTATTGGAGAAATAGGGCTTGATTATCACTGGGAAAAAGATCCAATTAGAAGAGAAATTCAAAAAGAATACTTTATTCGCCAAATTGAAATTGCAAACGAAGCCAATTTGCCAATCACAGTCCATAACCGTGAATCAAACAACGACTGCTTTGAGATTTTAAAAGAATATAGGCCCAAAATGGGAGGGATAATGCATTGCTGTTCTTGTAGCGTTGAAATGATGAAAGAACTTGTAGAAATTGGTATGTATATTTCTCTTGGAGGGCCAGTAACTTTTACTAACGCAAAAACACCAAAAGAAGTTGCGTATGAATGTCCTGAAGATAGGCTTTTGGTTGAGACCGACGCGCCTTACCTTTCGCCACATCCATTAAGAGGCACAATCAACGTTCCAAAAAATATTGAATTAGTTGTTGATGAGATAGCAAAAATTAGAGACATATCTAAGAAACATTTAGAAGATATTCTGTATAATAATTCTTGTCGTATTTTAAATATCAAATGAAACCATATATAAATGCAATTTTATTAGTAGAAGGGCAACACGATAAAAGCCGGATTTTAACCATTTTTGATTGTGAAATTCTTGTGTGTAATGGTTATGATGTTGATCGACGCATTATTGAATATTTAACTGCTGTAAATGATTTTAAAAAAATCATTATCTTTACCGACCCTGATGAAGCTGGAAGGAAAATCAACGATAATTGGAAGACACTAATACCTTTTGCAGAAAGCCTTAGTGTTGATATTAATAAATGTAACAAAAGAAACAAACACGGAGTTGCAGAATGTTCCCTTGAAGAGATAGAAAAAACACTTAAACCGTATATAGAAAATAAACCAAACAACTCTATTACTAAACTCGATCTTTATGACTTAGATCTTATTGGCAAAAATCGTTCTAAATTATTAAGAGAAAAAGTGTGTGAAAAATACCATGTATTAAATGATTCAACAAGCACTTTTTTAAACTGTTTAAATTCACTTAAAATAACTAAGGAAGAAATATGGAAATTTCTCGAAACAATATAAATGAAATTTTAAATAAAACTAATATTCATCCTAGTAAAGACTATGGGCAGAATTTTTTAGTGGAACCATCTGTAAGTAAAAGCATAGTTGATGCATTAGATATAAAGGAAAGTGATATGGTGTTAGAAATTGGTCCGGGTTTAGGATCGCTAACGCACTTTTTATCATTAACAAAAGCAAACATAGATGTTGTGGATATAGACTATCAAATGACAAGTTGGCTAAATGTAATATATAAAGAGAATAATAATATAAAAATAATAACAAATGATGTTAGAAAAACCGATGTTTCAAAATATAATAAAATAATTGCAAATTTGCCTTATAATGTCACCACTGAATTAATTGTATTTTTATTAAATTTTGCCACCAATGCAAAAAAGCTTGTTTTAATGTGCCAGAGCGAAACATTTGAACACTTTTTTCAAACAAGCGGAAGCGAATATGGGCCGACGTCGGTTCTTATCCATTTGTTAGGTAATATTAAAAAAGAAGTTGTTGTTAAGGCAGGCAGTTTTGTACCCGCTCCAAAATGTAATAGCACTGTGTTTTCTATCCAGATATCTGAAGATGCAAATTTTAATCAAGCAACTAATGTTTATAAGTTTGCAAAAGCTTTGTTTGT
Organism: Bacilli bacterium; assembly: GCA_045615545.1. Taxonomy (GTDB): domain Bacteria; phylum Bacillota_I; class Bacilli_A; order RFN20; family CAG-826; genus SIG220. Next base: position 28,043 of record JAZLFA010000037.1, read on the forward strand.
AAATAGAAGAAAAACAATTTTAAATAATTTAACTCTTTATTTAAAAAATAAAGAGAATGCACTATTAGCATTAACTAAATTGTCTATCGATCCCCAAACTAGGCCAGAAAACATATCGCCTGAAAAATATTTAAATTTGTATGAAAATTTAAGTTATTAAATTTATGTATTGTGCTAAAATGAAAGAAACATTATGAAAAAATATTTATTTTTAAAAACACATGTTGCTAAAAGTTATGCAAAAATTAACATAGCTTTAAATGTTGCTGGAAAAAGAGAAGATGGATACCACGAGCTTGATATGATTATGGTTCCGCTAAAACTTCACGATACACTAATTTTTACTGCTCTTGAAAACAGAGAGCATGACAGCATTACAATTGATAACTTTTCAATAATTGCGGAAAGAAACAATCTTGTTTCAAGAGCAATCGAAATGTTTGATAAGATTGTAGATATCAAGCAACATTTTAGTGTATATATTCACAAAGTAACCCCAATTAAAGGTGGCTTTGGCGGAGGATCCAGCAATGCCGCCGCAACATTAAAATTATTGAATAGAATTTATAAAGCTGACTTTGATGATGATGCTTTAAAATTAATGGCTCTAAAACTAGGATCTGACGTGCCGTTTTTTATAGACAACAAACCTGCAAGATGTAGAGGGGTTGGAGAAAAGATTGAACCAATAATTATTAAAAATAATTATTTTGTATTAACAGTTAAACCAAAAGATGGGTGCTCAACAAAAGAAGTCTTTTCAAAATGCGACGAATTTACCTTAAAAACATGTGATATGGACTTAGTAATATCGGCATTAGAAAATGGAGATGACGAGTTGCTTGCTAAGTCTATATGTAATTCATTAGAAGAACCAGCAAGTAAGATTGTTCCTGAAATACTTGTTATTGAGGAAACACTTCGTTCCCTTGGTCTTTCCATTGTTGGCATGACAGGATCTGGAAGTGGCGTGTTTGCAATGTCTACAAATAAATCTTTATTGAAGAAAGCTTATAAAGCATTAATTAATAAAGACTACGAAATTGAGTTTACAAAGGTGTTGAAATAATATGTTGGTTGTTGATTCGTTTGGAAAGAACATCTACATGGATGGCGAACTAATAGGATATATTGGAGAAAATGTCTTATATATAAATGGACATAAATTTGCAGATTTGTCCGATGAGGGAGTTATTTCCTATGGCGACGTTAAAATAGGTTTTGTTGATGAAACAAACTCAATTATAGTTAAAGACAAAGAGGTTGGATACATTGATGCCGATTGCAATTTTGTCTTTTATAAAGTATTTAAAATTTAAGGAGAGAAATTATGGTAATTATTGGAATTGATATAGGTGGAACCTCAATTAAAGGGGCTGCCGTTAGAAATAATAGTCAAATATTGGGCCAATTCGTTAGCGAGGTAATTAAAGGTGAATCTAGTGATGATACCATTAATAGATTAATAAAGAATGTATTGGAATTTATTCCAACAATACCTATTGATTCTCGTGAATTATGTGGCATAGGAATAGGCGTTCCTGGATCAATCAACACCACTACCGGTTACGTAAATTTCTCGCCAAACTTAAAATGGTATGATGTTCCTCTTAAGAAAATGATGGAAGATGCCACCCATTTACCTGTAAAAATTACAAATGACGCTAATGCGGCGGGGCTTGGTGAAGCACACTTTGGAAGTGGCAAACAGTTCAAAGATGTTATTGTTCTTACACTTGGTACAGGCGTAGGAGGAGCAATTATCCTTGATCACAAACTATTCGAAGGTAATGAAGGAAAAGCTGCTGAGATGGGCCATATGGTAATTGAATTAGATGGAAGACCATGTGGATGTGGAAGGAATGGCTGTTTAGAATCATATGCATCAGCAACCGCGTTAATAAACGACACAAAACATGCAATGGAAGAAAACAAAGATTCTTTACTTTGGAAGTTTGCCGAAGGCGACATTAATAAAGTAAACGGCAAAACTCCATTTGATGCAGCAAAAGCCGGTGACAAAGTGGCCAACGAAGTAATAAACAACTATGTCAAATATCTTGGCGAAGGAATATTAAATTACTGTAATATTTTTAGACCAAACGCTGTCATTATTTCTGGCGGCATTTCTAAGCAAGGCGATTACTTATTTGATAAGCTAAAAGAATATTGTGCAAAATGGGATTATGGATATCCAAACACACCCGTCCCAGAAATTTTACCTGCAGTACTTGGATATGAATCAGGTATGGTTGGGGCCGCTTGTTTGTTCTTCTAATTTAAAAAATTAACTATAAAAAACGCACAGGTTAATGTGCGTTTTATTTTTTAAAATAAAAGGGACATCACGAAGATGCCCCTAATTTTAGTTTGTTTAAACTATTTTCTTGGGTTCTTAATTGCAGCTTGAGCAGCAGCTAATCTTGCAACTGGAACACGGAATGGTGAACATGAGACATAATCAAGTCCAGCCTTGTGGTAGAATTCGATGGATTTTGGATCGCCACCTGTTTCGCCACAGACACCAACGTGTAATTCTTTACGAGTGCCACGGCCAAGTTTGACAGCGTTGTTCACAAGTTTACCAACACCGTTTTGGTCGAGAGTCTTGAATGGATCTTCTTCAAAGATTTTGGTTTCGTAATATGATGGTAAGAATTTACCAGCGTCATCACGAGAGAAGCCAAATGTCATTTGAGTTAAGTCATTTGTACCAAATGAGAAGAATTCAGCTTCGCTAGCAATTTCGTCAGCTAATAATGCGGCACGTGGAATTTCAATCATTGTACCAACGTGGTATTGCATCTTAAGACCGCTTGCAGCAATTAATTCATCAGCTGTTTCACAGATGAGTTTCTTAACAAAACGTAATTCTTTAACTTCAAGAACGAGTGGTACCATAATTTCAGGTGACACTAATTTGCCAGTTCTCTTGCTTACAGCAATAGCAGCTTTAATAATAGCTCTTGTTTGCATTCTGCAGATTTCTGGATATGTGACAGCTAGACGGCATCCACGGTGACCCATCATTGGGTTAGCTTCTTTTAAGTCATGAATTCTGTCTTTTACTTCATCAACTGATTTGCCGATTGCAACCGCTAACTCTTTAATTAAGGATTCTTCTTGTGGAAGGAATTCGTGTAGAGGTGGATCTAATAAACGTACATTGACGTTCATTCCGTCCATAATCTCATATAAGCCTTCAAAGTCTTTTTGTTGCATTGGTTCGAGTTCTGCTAATGCAGCTTCACGACCTTCAACTGTGTCAGCTAAGATCATTTTTCTCATCGAGAAGATACGATCTTTATCAAAGAACATATGTTCTGTACGGCATAATCCAATACCTTCTGCACCAAAGATTTTTGCTTGGTTAGCATCTCTTGGTGTATCGGCATTTGTTCTAACTTTTAAGTCTCTATTTTCATCGACCCATTTCATTAATCTTCCGAAATAGCCAGAAGTTAAGTCTGGATCAACTGTTTTAATGTTACCTAAATAGACATTACCTGTACTACCATCAATTGAGAATGTATCTTTATCGGTATAAACTTTACCATTAATGGTAACTGTTTTCTTTTCTTCGTCGATAATTGCTTCACTACAACCACAGACACAGCATTTACCCATACCACGAGCAACAACAGCTGCGTGTGATGTCATACCGCCGCGCATTGTAAGGACTGCTTGTGCAGCAACCATACCAACGATATCTTCTGGAGATGTTTCAGCTCTAACGAGAACAACTTTTTCTCCAGCTTTATGTCTGGCTTCAGCTTCTTCAGCTGTAAAAGCTAATTTACCTGTACCAGCACCTGGTCCAGCAGCTAAACCTTTGGCGATTGGGCTTGCTTTAGCAAGTTCATCACGATCAAAGCCTGGTAATAATAATTTATCGAATGTTAATGCATCAATTCTGCAAACAGCTTCTTTTTCATCGATTAAGCCTTCATCGACTAAGTCACAGGCAATCTTTAAAGCAGCTGCTGGAGTTCTCTTACCATTACGTGTTTGTAAGAAGTATAAGACTCCGTCTTCAACTGTGAATTCCATATCTTGCATATCGCGATAATGGGCTTCCATTGTTTTGATTGTTTTAACGAATTGTTCATAGACGCCTGGCATTCTATTTTTGAGTTCTTCAATGTGAAGAGGTGTTCTAATACCTGCAACAACGTCTTCGCCTTGTGCGTTTGGTAAATATTCAGCAGAGATAACCTTTTCACCAGTGCCTGGGTCACGTGAGAACGCAACACCTGTACCAGAAGTTTCACCTTTATTACCAAATGCCATTGATTGAACGTTAACAGCGGTTCCCCATGAATATGGGATGTTGTTCATCATACGATAAACGTTTGCTCTTGGGTTGTCCCAGCTTCTAAAGACTGCTGTAACAGCTTCGATTAATTGAACTTTTGGATCGGTTGGGAATTCTTCACCAAATGTCTTTTTGTAGTAAGCTTTGTACTTAAGCACTAAATCTTTTAATTCATCAGCAGTGACTTCGGTGTCGAGTTTATAACCTTTAGAAGTTTTAAGGTCTTCGAGCATTTTATCCATTTCAGTACGTGGATGTCCTTTTGCGATGTTTGTAAACATTAAAATAAAACGACGATAGCTATCGAATGCAAATCTTTCGTTATTTGTTTCTTTAGCTAACGCAGCAACAGTAGTGTCATTTAAACCAAGGTTTAAAATAGTATCCATCATACCAGGCATAGAAACTCTAGCACCTGAACGAACAGAAACCAATAATGGTTTGTGATCTCCACCAAATGTTTTTCCTGTTTTCTTTTCGATACCTTTTACTGCTTCAAAAACAGCGTTAACAAGGTATTCTGGTAATTTCTTACCATTGTCATAATACAAAGTACAGGCTTCGGTTGTAATAGTAAAACCTTCTGGAATGCGCACACCAATGTGAGTCATTTCAGCTAAGCCAGCACCTTTTCCACCGAGAAGTTCTTTACCTAATCCGTAAGCTTCTTCAAATGGATAAACGTATCTTTTTTCGGCCATATTTTATCCTCCAATAGGCTATAGTGTTAAAACACTAGCGTATTGATTATACAGGCGCGGCCGCACTCATGACAAGCAAAAATATATTTATGTTTAACGAATGAGAGAAATTTCGCCAGATGATAATTTTAATATTTGTCCATTGTATTTAACCAATAAATTACCACTTGCATCTATTCCTTTTGCAATTCCTGATAATGTTTTATTTTGATAAACAAAAGTTATTTTTTTATCTAGAAGATAATCGCATTTATTAAATATTGAAATGTAGTCATATTTGTCCTGTTTAAATTTTGAAATTGCTAATTTAATGTTTTTTTCTAATGTATTTTTAATTGTATATAACGGAATCTCGGTATTTAATATATTAATCATTGAAATTGCGGTATCTAAATTGTGGTTAATTTGGTTAACATTTAGTCCAATTCCTACAATGATGTATTCTGGCAATTTTCCTTCTAATAATATTCCGCAAATTTTTTTATTATTGACAATAATGTCATTTGGCCATTTTATATAAATATTCGTAATTCCGAACTGTTCTAATGTTTCTTTTATTGCCGTCCCCAAAAAAATAGAAAGATGACAAAAACGCGATGTAACTTCTTGATCTTTAATTAAAAACGAGGTGAGTATGTTTTTACCATTTTCGCTTTCCCATGTATGTGTAAACCGACCATGCCCATCTGTTTGTTCTTCTGCATACACAAATGTAAGCTCTTGGATATCTTTGAGGTGCTCTTTTATATAAGTTGATGTTGAGCTAGTTTTCTTTAATTCGATACGATTATTTTTCATGTAAATATTATATATTTTTTATTGTTTTTATCAATCTGTTGGCTTAACATTAAAAATATGGAACATAAGATTATTCTTTCTGAAAACGAAATCCAAGATATCTGTAAAGATATTGGTTCAAAACTCACAGAGAGATTAAGGGAAGAAAAGAAACCACCTCTTTTTTTAGGGGTAATGAAAGGGGCGCTTCCATTTTATTGCGATTTGATAAAACAAGTTAAAATAACAATGGTAACGGACTTCATTAGATTATCTTCTTACGACAAGACAAACAGTACCGGAAAAGTACAAATTAAAAATGAGTTTTCTACTGATGTTTCCAACAGAACAATTGTAATTGTTGAAGATGTTGTTGATACTGGATTATCAATGAAGTTCCTCATTGATTACATCAAGAATAATTACAAACCAAAACAGATTATTCTAGTTGCATTATTCAATAAGACATTTGCACGAAAAAACGATATCAAAGTTGATTATATTGGAAAAGAATTAACGGGAAGTGATTTCTTGATGGGATATGGTCTTGATTATTCTGAATTTGATCGCAATGTTCCTTATGTTTACGCCGCTAATCCAGAAGATGTAAAATACTGGGATAGCCTATCAAAATAACCTTATAGGTTATTTTTTATTGGAGGTTTTATGGCAAAAATAGATTTATCAAAGTACACAAATGTTACTTATATTAACCACCCTCTTGTAAAGCACAAGATTAGTATTATTCGAAGTGTGGATATGCCAACAAATCAGTTTAGACAAATTATTAAAGAAATTTCTATCCTTGAGGGCTATGAAGCACTAAGAAATATTCCTACAAAAGGAAAAGAAATAGTGACACCAATTGAAAAAACTATTCAACCTGTTGTTGATGCAAAAAGTTTGTGTTTTGTTCCGATTTTAAGAGCGGGTTTAGGTATGCAAGAAGGCTTACTTGAGTTAGTTCCGGAAGCCGTTTGCGGTCACATTGGAATTTACCGTGATGAAGTCACTAGAGAACCAAAAGAATACTTCTGCAAATTGCCACATGATATTTGTTCAAAAAGAGTATATTTACTTGATCCAATGCTCGCTACTGGCGGAAGCGCTATCGATGCTGTTAGACAATTAAAACAGCATGGTGCTAAAGATATTACTTTCTTATGTATTGTTGCGGCTCCAGAAGGCGTTAAAGCTTTTTGTGAAGCATATCCAGAAGTACCATTGGTTGTTGGCTCTCTCGATAGAGAACTTAATTCTGACGCCTATATTTGTCCAGGCTTGGGCGATTGTGGGGATAGAATATTTGGAACCCTAGAAGAAAAATAGGAGGTTTATTATGAACGACCGTTTAAAACTTTTATCATTAACAGCTAATCCAGAGTTAGCAAACGAAATTGCCAAAAGATTAGACGCCGAAATATTGCCTAGTGAAGTTACACACTTTGCCGACAACGAAATTTTATTTGAGGGTAAAAAATCTTTTAGAGGTGATGATATTTATATCATTCAATCGACATGCACCCCTGTTACTGATCACTTAATGGAAGTTTTGCTATGTGTTGATGCTTGTAAAAGAGCGAGCGCAAAATCTATCACATGCATCATGCCTTATTATGGTTATGCTAGACAAGATAGAAAAGCAAAGGCAAGACAGCCAATCAGTGCAAAACTTGTTGCAGACCTTTTAACAACTGCCGGCGTTGATAGAATGGTGTGTTGTGATCTTCACGCTAACCAAATTCAAGGCTTTTTCAATATCCCCGTTGATGATGTTGGTGCTCTACCACTATTCTATAAATATTTCGAAGAAAAACATTTAGAAAACATTGTTTGTGTTTCTCCAGACCACGGAGGTGTTGTCAGAACATCTAAATTAGCAGATAGATTAAATGCCCCTATTGCTATTATTGATAAACGTCGCCCAAAACCAAATCAATGCGAGATAGTTTCAATTGTTGGTGATGTAAAAGATAAAACATGTATTATCGTCGATGACATTGTTGACACTGCTGGCACATTATGTAATGCAGCTAATAAACTTAAAGAACTAGGGGCGGCCCATGTTTATGCCGCAATTACACATGGCATATTAAGTGGTAATGCTGTTGAAAAAATTAATAATTCAGCATTAGAAAAATTGGTTATTACTGATTCTATTCCTCTTCCTGAAGATAAGAAGTCATCTAAGATTGATGTAATTTCTTTAGCGGAAATGCTCGCTATTATTATTAATTCTCTTGAAGAAGGTAAATCCTTAGCAGATGCTCACGAAAAGTTTGCACACATGGTTTTTAAAGACCAATAAATAAAAAAGAAAATAAAAAAGCGTAGATTTTATTTCTACGCTTTTATTTTTAATAAAAGCAATTTGATTATAAGAAGATGGTCATTAAGATACCGGCTGCAATTGCGCTTCCGATAACTCCTGCAACATTTGGACCCATAGCGTGCATGAGTAAGAAGTTGCTTGGATCTTCTTTTTGGCCTTCTTTTTGAACCACTCTAGCAGCCATTGGAACAGCACTAACTCCGGCAATACCAATCATTGGGTTGACCTTACCTTTTGTGCATAGACACATAATTTTACCACCCAGCAATCCAAAAATCGCTGCAAGGATGAACGCCAAGATTCCTAAACCAAAAATCTTAAGTGTATTTAATGTTAAGAATGCTTGTCCTAAAGCTGTAGCGCCTACTGATAAACCTAAACAAATTGTGCAAATGTATAAAAGAGCATTACTAACTGTATGTACTAGGTTTGGAACTAAACCAGATTCTTTGATTAAGTTGCCTAACATTAAGCATCCAATTAATGGTGCGGCTTGTGGAACAAGCAAACAAACAACGAGCATAACAATGATCGGGAATAAGATTTTTTCTCTTTTAGAGACTTCTCTTAATTGTGTCATTTTAATGCTACGTTCTTTTTTAGTAGTGAATAAGCGAATAATTGGTGGGAAGATAACTGGCACTAAAGCCATATATGAATAAGCTGCTAAGGCAATTGGAGCTTGTAAATCCATTGAACCTCTAACTGGATCAATAGCAGCACTTACACCTAACATCTTAGATGAAACTAAAATTGCTGTAGGTCCATCTGCGCCACCAATGATACCAATCGCGCTTGCTTCATATCCATTAAAGCCAAACGCAATAGCGAGTAAGAATGCGGCGAATATACCTATCTGTGCAGCTGCGCCTAATAACATTGTTTTCTTATTTGCAATAAGAGGACCGAAGTCTGTGGTTGCGCCTATTCCTAAGAAAATTAAACAAGGATAAATTTCAAATTTAACACCATAATACAAATATCCAAATAAACCAGAATATTTATAATCAGCAACAGTCAATCCTTGATCTTTGTATTCTTGTAAAATTTGACCAAAGTTGTCAGTAATGATTTTTCCATCCGCTGTTACTCCTTGTTTAATAAACAAGGAACCGGTTAATCTTTGAACCACATCGCCAGTTTCGGTTGTGAATTTAGAAACATAAACGATATTTGCCAAAATAATACCAACCGAAATCGGTATTAATAAGTATGGTTCAAATTTAAAGCGTAAAGCCAAAACGAGGAAAAAGATTCCAACAAGAATCATTACTAAGTTAGCCCATCCTCCAGCTTGGAAGAAAGCGGCTATACCAGTAGAAGCAAAGAATTGACCAAATAATTCCCCAAACATTAGCCTAATGTAACCAAAACGTCACCGTTATTGACTACATCTCCAACTTTAGCATTTATTGCAACAACTTTACCTGCAATAGGTGAAGGTACTTCATTTTCAAGTTTCATGGCTTCGATAACGCCGATGACATCACCTTTTTTCACCATCTCTCCAACTTTAACTTTTAAAGATAGAAGTTTACCAGCGACAGGTGCATTAACTGTACCACTTCCTGAAACTGGTGTTGGCTCTTCTTTTTTTGCTTCTGGAGCTGAGATAGAACCCTTTGTTTCGCTAACGGCTTCAAGTTCAACTTCGAATAATTTGCCGTTTACTTTTACTCTGTAAGTTTTCATTATTTTATCTCCTTAACACTAACAAGTTTTACATCTTGCTTACATTCGTTACGATAATCGATTGTGGCGACTAAAACTGCCACCACCATATCTTCGTCATTTAAATCAAGTGTGACCTCTTCATGAGCCTCTTTTGGGGCTTCATTTTGGTTTTTGGACTCATCTAGTTGTTTCTTGAGTTCAAAATAACCCAAAAGCTTGAAAATTAAATGAGTAATTCCAATGATAATGATTAAAACAACAAAGACTAGAAGGATTGATGCAATAGCCGCTATTGCGCTGTTGCTCCAATCATATGTTTTACTGCCATCCATAATTGCATATAACATACTTTAATCCCCCTATATCACTAGATTGAATTCTTCGACTTCGTTTTCTTCCTTCTTACCATATTTTTTGGTTAAGAATTCAGTAGCGACACTTTCGAAGAGGGCTAAAGAAAGAACATCTTCATCGCACTTTGCGATATCTTTATACTTTTCTTTCAATCCTTCGAATTCTGGTTTTAATAAATCGGCTGGACGACAAGTAATAATTTCATCGTCTCCAATGATTTGCTTTTTAATTGCTTCATCTACTGGAGCAGGGCATTGTCCGTATTTTCCATGTAGATAATCTTTAATTTCTTTTGCAACCATCTTGTATCTTGTTCCGCCCAAAATGTTTAATACAGCTTGTGTACCAACCATTTGAGATAAAGGTGTGACTAAAGGTGGATACCCCATATCTTTACGGACATTAGGTATTTCTTTAAGAACGTCTTCATAGCGGTTCATGGCGTTTTGTTCTTTGAGTTGGCTTGTCATATTAGATAACATGCCTCCTGGAACCTGATATTTTAAGATGTTTGGATTAACAGATAATGATTTTGTAGTCATTTTTCCGTTATCTAAATTCTTTTGTTTGATCTTTTCAAGAAGAGGTTCACACGCTCTTACTTCGTTCAGATCAATTTTTGGATCATATTGTGTGCCTGCTAAAGCTGCTTGAAAAGCTTGAACGCTTGGTTGCCCGGTTCCATTACTTAATGGTGTAACTGAACAGTCAATAATATCTACGCCTGCTTCAATAGCGGCTTTATAAGTCATTTCACATATACCTGCTGTGCAGTGACTGTGTAATTCAATAGGTAATTTTGTGCTTTTCTTCAATGCTGTGATTAATTCTTTTGCATCTTGAGGTGTTAAAACACCAGCCATATCTTTAATACAAATTGAATCTGCGCCTAATTCTTTCTCAATCTTTTTTGCTAAATCAGCATAATAACTGACAGTATGAACTGGAGAAGTTGTATAACTTAAAGCAATTTGGCAATGTCCACCATATTTCCTAGTAGAAACAACTGCTTGTTTTAAATTTCTTAAGTCATTTAATGCGTCGAAAACACGAATAATATTAATTCCGTTTTCAATACTTTTTTTGCAAAACATATCAACAACATCGTCGCTATAATGACGATATCCTAAAATGTTTTGTCCCCTAAATAACATTTGGAGTTTTGTATTAGGACACGCTTTTCTAATTGCTCTTAATCTTTCCCAAGGGTCTTCGTTTAAAAAGCGGAGACAGGCATCAAAAGTAGCGCCTCCCCAGACTTCTAAAGCGTAAAATCCAGCTTTATCTAGATGAGGAGCAACAGAAAGTATTTCTTCAGTTGTCATTCTGGTAGCGAATAACGATTGAGGTGCATCTCTACAGGTTGTGTCAACGATTTTGACTCCCATTTTTCTCCTCCTATTTTATAGTTTTGGTCCTGCTTTAACTAAAGCCTTACCAGCTGTATTTGTTTCGTATTTCTTGAAGTTATTAATAAATCTTGAAGCAAGGTCTTGAGCTTTAACATCCCAATCTTTTGAATTAGCATATGTATCACGTGGATCAAGAATTTTAGAATCAACGCCAGGTAATGATGTTGGTACTTCAAAATCGAATATTGGCATTTTCTTAGTTGGTGCTTTGTTAATTGAACCATCTAAAATAGCATCGATGATACCACGTGTATCTTTTATTGAGATACGTTTTCCGGTTCCATTCCATCCAGTGTTAACTAAATAAGCCTTTGCACCGCTCTTTTGCATTTTCTTAACTAATTCTTCAGCATATTTTGTTGGATGTAATTCTAGGAATGCTTGTCCAAAGCATGCTGAGAATGTTGGGGTTGGTTCTGTAATACCTCTTTCGGTACCTGCTAATTTAGCAGTAAAACCACTTAAGAAATAATATTGTGTTTGTTCAGGTGTAAGAATTGATACAGGTGGTAATACACCAAAAGCATCGGCTGACAAGAAGATAACGTTCTTCGCTGCTGGTGCACTACTGATAGGCTTAACTATACTTTTAATATGGTTAATTGGATAGCTAACACGTGTATTTTCGGTTACACTCTTGTCAGCAAAATCAATCTTACCATTACTATCGACAGTAACATTTTCTAATAAGGCGTTACGAACGATGGCATTATAAATGTCTGGTTCGCTTTCTTTGTCGAGGTTGATAACTTTTGCGTAACATCCGCCTTCAAAGTTAAATACACCATTATCGTCCCATCCGTGTTCGTCATCACCAATTAATAAACGTTTTGGATCTGTTGATAATGTTGTTTTTCCTGTTCCTGATAAACCAAAGAAAATAGCAGTATCTTTACCATCTAAATTGGTATTTGCGGAACAGTGCATGCTCGCAATGCCTTTAAGTGGTAAATAGTAGTTCATCATTGAGAACATACCTTTTTTCATTTCGCCACCGTACCAGGTATTAATGATAACTTGTTCTCTTGATGTGATATTAAACATAACGGCTGTTTCACTATTTAAACCTAACTCTTGATAGTTTGTAACTTTAGCTTTTGAAGCATTGTAAACAATGAAGTTTGGTTCAAAGCTTTCTAATTCTTCTTTGGTTGGCTTAATAAACATATTTAATATGAAATGTGCTTGCCAAGCGACTTCTACTATGAATCTTACTGCCATTCTTGTGTCTTTGTTTGCACCACAGAAGGCATCGATAACATATAGTTTTTTGTTTGATAATTCTTTGATGGCGATTTCTTTACAAGCTTTCCATGCTTCTAGAGAAGCTGGATGGTTATCGTTCTTGTATTCTGGTGAAGTCCACCACACCGTGTCTTTACTGTTTTCATCCATGACGATGAATTTGTCTTTAGGCGAACGTCCAGTATAGATACCTGTCATAACGTTCACAGCGCCAAGTTCAGTTAATTGGCCCTTTTCATATCCTTCTAAAGATTCTTTTGTTTCTTCTTTGAAGAGATATTCATAGGAAGGGTTGTGAATAACCTCAGTTGCACCGACAATACCATATTTTGTTAAATCAATTTTTGCCATAAGCAATTCCTCCAAAAATGGTACCGGTTTGATTTTTGCCGATATCGATTTTATTTTAACACCATTTAATTTATTAATTAAAGTGATAAATAGTAAAAAATGATATTTTCATTTGAAAGAACCACAATTGGCATTGTTACATATTCTATTTTCTGGTTTTTACCTAGTAAAACAATTTAGTGTAATTTTGTCGCATAAAATATATAATATTTGCGTCTAGTATGTCTGAATTAGCTACAAATATTATTAAATTATTAATCGGCGTCGCTTTGTTTATTGCCGGTATGGGCATTATGTCTGGCGGATTAAAAAAAGCAACCGGAAGAAGCTTAAAACGTTTATTTAATAAAACACAAAATTCAAGATTTGCTGGTCTAGGAATTGGTGCAGGTGTTACTGCTCTAATTCAATCGAGCGGCGCAACAAGCGTTATGACTATCGGTTTTATTAATGCCGGAGTTATGACTATCTTTCAAGGTGTTTGCATTATCCTGGGCGCTTATCTAGGTACTACAGTTACTGGATTATTAGTTTCGTTCTCGAGCTTTGGTGGGGTATCTCTTTGCCTGTGTTTGCTTGCTTTGGTTGGCGTTATTCTTGATTTTTTCAAAAAAGAAATTGTTAAAAGCATTGGCCAAATATTAACTGGTCTTGGCATATTGTTTGTGGGTCTTGAAATGATGAAGGGAGCCTTTGCTTCTGGACCACTTTTAGATGCTTTTACCAATTTATTTCAATCAGTAAATTCTCCAATTCTCCTATTGTTAATAGGAGCATTGTTTACTTGCCTCACACAATCAAGTAGTGCTACCTCTGGTATAGTTATTGTCATGGTTGGACAAGGCGCCATACCTTTAGAGAGTGGTTTTTATCTTGTGTTAGGTGCTACAATCGGTACAGTTCTAGTTACTATTGTTGCCTCAATTGGTGGTGAGGTTGATGCTAAGCGCACTGCATTCCTTTGCTTACTAATTCGTATTGTTACTGCTTTGCTTGCTCTTGCTATTTTATGGCCAGTAGAAGCGTGTTGTAACAACGCAATTTCTGCTGGTTTATGCAAGATGCTTGGCAATAACTTGCAATTTACGGTTGCTGTGTTTTTGATCATTTACAATGTCATATTTGTTGGATTTGTGCTCCCATTTATAAAACCTCTAGTGGAATTTTCTAAAGTTTGTATTAAGGATCATAAACTTGAAAGCAAAAAGAAAGTGCTTAAATTTATTGATAACAAATTATTGATCAACCCTGCCGTTGCTTTAGGACAAACTAAAAACGAAATCATTAATATGCTTGAATTAGCGAAAATAAACTTCGCTCTTGGCTATCACATAATTATTGAGCAAGACTTTTCTAAATCTAATGAACTAGAAGAGAGAGAAGAGGCTATTGATTTTATCAATAACGAGATTACTAACTTCTTGATTGAACTATCTCAGGGCGCAAGCCATAATGATGAGAAAAAAATAGGTAGCTACTTCCATATTATTAACGATATCGAACGTATTGGTGACCACGCATACAATTTCTATGAGTCAGCCAAGAAGATGCACGACTCTGATCTTAAATTTTCTGACCACGCAAAAGAGGAAATTAAAAAGATATATTTTCTTATTGATGAGATGTTTGAGCTTGCAGAACAAATATTTAAAAAACCTGATATTAATAAAGTTAAAAAATTGCATAGTTTGGAAGATGAAACCGATGTATTAAAGACATCTCTTTCCGAAGCCCACTATCAAAGAATTAGGGAAAATAAATGTAACATGGAATTATCACCATTTTATACAACCCTTGTTAGTGAATTTGAAAGGGTTGCTGATCACTTAGTAAACATTGGTTATGCTTATTTAAACCCTACTGGTGATGACCAACATATTAATTTTTAATTAATATAAGAGGAGTATTTATGAAAGATCCATTAGTGCTAGCGTTTGATTTTGGTACTCAATCTGTTCGAGCCTCATTAATCAACAAAAAAGGTGAAATCGAAGGGATGGCAAAGGTCCCGTATGTTCCACTATATTATTCTTCTCAAAGCGGATATGCTGAACAAGACCCAGACTTTTATTTTGAAAATGCAAAACAGGCGGCAAAAATATTGGCATCAAAGCACACCGCGTTACTAAGCCGTATTGTTGCCGGGACAATCACCTGTTTTAGAGATTCTTCGGTCCAACTTAATAGCGAATTAAAACCAATAAGAAAAACAATTTTATGGTTAGACCAGCGTTTAGCGCGCGCTGACGAAAAGATTCCTAGAATATATTCGTTTTTATTTAAACTCGTTGGAATGAAACCAACCATCGAGCTAAATAGAAGCAGAACTGTTGCCCACTGGTTGAAAGAAAATGAACCAGAAACTTGGGAGAAAACATATAAATATGTTAATATCTCAACTTATTTGACGTATAAGTTAACTGGTAGATTAATCGACAGCGCTGCAAGCTATGCTGGCCACTATCCAATCCACTTTAAAAAGAGAAAATGGTATAAAGAAAATCACATGAAAGCTATTATCTTCGGCATTCCAAGTCGCATGCTTTGTGATTTGATACAGCCAGGAGAAACATTAGGTATGTTATCCGATAGTTTTGCTGATGAGGTTGGCTTACCTAGAGGAATTCGAATGATTGCAACCGGAAGCGACAAAGCATGTGAAACGATTGGTTTAAATGCCTTGAGCAGAGATGTGGCTGCAGTAAGTTATGGAACAGCCTGTTCTATCGAAGTTAGTAATACTAAATATTACGAACCGGAACCTTTCCTTCCTGCTTATCCTGCTGCAACCAAAAATTGGTATAACATGGAAGTTCAAGTGTACCGCGGATATTGGATGTTAACTTGGTTTACTAAGCAATTTGCAAGCGAACTTATTGATGAAGCAAAGCTTCAAAAGATGGCTGTAGAAGAATTATTAAACGAAGGTCTAGCAAAAGTAAAACCTGGAAGTGACGGATTAGTGTTACAACCTTATTGGGGTCCTGGTCTTTCCCGCCCACTAGCAAAAGGCGCAATAGTAGGATTTTCGGACGTTCATACAAGAGATCATTTATATAGAGCAATTATTGAAGGCATTGCCTATGCCTTAAAAGAAGGATTAGAAGGAATTGAAAAATCTCAACTCCACTCTGTTAAAGAAATTAGGGTGTCTGGCGGAGGAAGTCAATCACCGGCAATTTGTCAAATAACAGCGGATATATTTAATTTACCTGTCTCAAGAGTGCAAACCTATGAAACTACCTCGTTAGGTGCTGCGATTTCAACATTCCATGCAATCGGCGAATTCAAGACAATTCAAGAGGCGATGGATGCGATGTCACACGTTAGTAAAACATTTACTCCAAACCCAACAGCTGTTGAACAATATGAATATTTATATAAGAAAGTTTATTTGCATCTATTCCCACAATTAAAAGATGTTTATAGAGAATTAAATAAATATTCAAAACGCATTAAATAAATTATATATGGTGGAGTTATTAACTCCTCCATTTTTTTACAAAAGAAAAGGGCTATATAGTAGCTCTTTCTTTGTTTGGTTCTTAGTTATTCTAATTCAAATGCACCTGTATAAAGTTGATAGTAAGTGCCTTTTTGTTTAATCAAATCCTCATGTGTGCCACGTTCAATGATGCGTCCGTGATCCATAACCATGATTGCGTTACTATTTCTAACGGTTGAGAGTCTATGTGCAATAACAAAGACCGTTCTACCTTCCATGAGCCTATCCATTCCTTCTTGGACAAGCTTTTCAGTTCTTGTATCAATAGAAGAGGTTGCTTCATCAAGGATTAAGACTGGAGTATCCGCAACAGCGGCCCTAGCGATAGATAATAATTGTCTTTGACCTTGTGAAAGGTTGCTGCCATCTCCTGCTAACATGGTGTTAAATCCTTCAGGCAAACGAGTAATAAAGTCATAAGCGTTTGCAATTTTAGCGGCTTCAATACATTCTTTATCGGTGGCGTCTAATCTTCCGTAACGAATGTTGTCCATTACTGTTCCAGTAAATAGATTTACATCTTGTAATACAATACCAAGCGAGTGACGTAGGTCGTCTTTCTTTATCTTGCTAATATTGATTCCGTCATATCTAATTTTTCCATCCTCAATATCATAGAATCTATTAATTAAGTTAGTAATTGTGGTTTTCCCTGCACCAGTTGCACCAACAAGAGCGATTTTCTGTCCAGGCTTAGCATATATGCTAATATCATATAAGACTTGTTTTCCTTCAACATAAGAGAAGTCAACAGAATCTAAGACGATATCACCTTTTAATTCGGTATATGTGATAGATCCATCGGCCTTGTGTGGATGCTTCCATGCAAAGTCACGCGTTCTTTCCTCTGTCTCATAGAATGTTCCATCTTCATTGTACTTAATGTGCACTAATGAAACGTATCCTTCATCTGTTTCACTTTGTTCGTCAATCATCGCTAAAACGCGGCTCGCACCCGCGCTTCCTGAGACGATAAAGATAAATTGTTGAGCAAAGTTATTAACTGCGTTAGTAAAGCCCCTAGAAATGGATAAAAACGCTAATATTGTTGCATAATCCATTGGCTTGCTCATTCCAGACACAACATTTAGGTTCATCCAACCATTTCCTGCGTTGATTAAGAATATGCCACCAACGAGAGCACATATTACATATATGAAGTTTCCGATATTGCCCATGATTGGCCCAACAATGTTACCAGATTTGTTTCCAGCATTGCTGGCCTCAAATAATTTATCGTTAAATTCATCGAATTGTGCGATTGATTTTTCTTCGTGTGTAAATACTTTAATAACCTTTAAGCCATTAATGCTTTCTTGAATAATTCCTTCAACCTTACCTGTGGCTTCTTGTTGCAATTTGAAATATTTACCCGCTCTTCCGCCGATAGCGGTAACGTTAAGAAGCATAAAGAAGGCGCCAGCTAAAACAATTAATGCAAGCCATATTGAATAAACAAACATAATAACTAGGATTGCGGTAATTGAAATAGCGCATGTATAGGTTGTTGGTAGAGCTTGAGACACTAATTGTCGGATTGTATCAATATCGTTTGTGTATCGAGACATAATGTCTCCGTGCTTATTTGTATCAAAATATTTGATAGGCAATGTTTGCATATGATTAAACATTTTAATACGTATAGTATTTAGGTATTTTTGCGTTGTTATGCCCATTGTAATGTTCCATATATATGCCGCAAACATACCCACTAGATAAACACTAGCCATAACAATTAACCAAATAGAAATGGTTCCCCAAGCACCATTGAAGTCGTTATTTTTGACGCCAATTTCGATTGCAGAGGTAATATTTTTAATGAAGATGGAGGCGCAGAAGTTTGTGCAAGAATTGATTGTTAAACAAACAAGTGCAAGAATAAGAGGCTTTTTATAATCCCTAAATAATTCTTTTAGAATTCTTTTAAGTGTGCCCTTAGTAGGGGCTGAACCTTTGAAGGTGTGTCCATGTGATGGCATTATTCTTTACCTCCTTTCTTTGTCTGTGATGTATAAACATCACGGTATATTTCGTTTTCTTTTAGTAATTGTTCGTGTGTTCCAATTTGATCGATTTTGCCATCGTCCATAACAATAATTAAATCAGCATCTTCAATAGAAGATATTCTTTGAGCGATAACAATTTTTGTTGTTTCTGGAATCTTTTCTTTTAATCCCTTTCTGATTAATGCATCAGTCCAAGTATCGACGGCAGATGTACTATCATCCAAGATTAAGATATTAGGTTTTTTCAATAATGCTCTAGCGATACAAAGTCTTTGTTTTTGACCACCAGAAACGTTTGTTCCACCTTGTTCAATGTAGGTGTTATATTCCTCTGGGAAAGATTCAATAAATTCTCTTGCTTGAGAAATATCACAAGCTTCTTTTATTTCATCTAATGTTGCGTTTTCATCGCCCCAGCGAAGATTTTCAGTTATTGTGCCGGAGAATAAAACATTCTTTTGTAATACAACAGAGACTTTGTCTCTTAGTGTCTTAAGATCATATTCGTGAATATCATGTCCACCAATAATAAGTTCCCCAGAACTAATGTCATATAACCTAGAAATTAAGTTAACTAAAGTTGTTTTACCACTACCGGTAGAGCCGATAATTCCAACAAATTGACCAGATTTAATTTTTAAATTGATATTTTCTAAAGCGTTTCTTTCTGCATTTTCACTATATTTGAAATTAACATCTTTAAAGATGATTGAACCATCATCTAATTTATATATAGGATTAGCAGGGTTTTTAATAGTGCTTTCTTCTTCCATTACTTCGTAAATACGTCTAATTGATTCAATAGACATAACTAACATGACAATGATCATTGAAATCATCATTAATGACATTAATATTTGTAATCCATATGTGATACACGCACTCATTTGAGCAGGAGATAAACTGCCCCAAACATAGTTTAGTGTAGGATCATATTTTGATGTTTTTAATATGATATAAGAACCAATAGAAAGAACTAGTAAGTTAGAAAGGTGAATACTAGTATTCATTAACGGGTTATTCCACGCAACAATTTTTTCAGCTTTTATAAATTCGTTTGCGATATTAAATGAAGCGTTATTGAATTTAGTTTTTTCGTAATCTTCTCTAACGAAAGATTTAACAACCCTAATACCAGATACATTCTCTTCAACGGATTGATTTAGTTTATCGTATTGTTTGAATACTCTTCTAAAGATTGGCAATGCCTTTTTGATAATAAAGAATAAACCAAGAACCACTACTGGCACTAAACCAACAAATATGAACGCTAATAGGCCACCTGAAACAAATGCCATTACTATTGAAAAGATGAACATCAATGGTGCCCTAACAACAATTCGAATACACATTTGGAATGCCATTTGAGCGTTTGATATATCAGTAGTAAGACGTGTAACTAAACTTGAAGATGTAAATTTATCAATGTTAGCAAAGCTATATGATTGTAATTTAACATATAAATCATGTCTTAAGTTTTTGGCTAAACCTGTAGAAGCTTTAGCGGCAGTTATACCACCTAAAACCCCACACGTAATTGAAATAATTGCCATTCCAATAAGCGCGACAAGATAAGGCCAAAGGCTTGAAATACTGGTTAAATCATCAATCTTATCAATCAATAAAGACATAACGAATGGAATACAGCATTCCACCCCTGCCTCACCAATCATGAAGATAGGAGTCATTATTGCGTACTTTTTATATTCTCTAATACTTGAAAAAACATATTTTATTTTTTGCCACATAATCTCTCCTTTCTAGTATATTATTTTTAATAATATATCACTTTCAGGGCATGTAAATTTATCATGACCTAAGTGAATTCTGTTATACGCCAACCCTTTAATAATCGACATTAGCGCAACAGCGTATTCTTTTGCTGGATACTTTTTATCCAACAAGTTTGTTTTTTGACCACTTTCTATTAAATCTAATACTAAATGGAACAGAGGTCTTTTGATATCGGCGTTAGCTAATCTTGTGTGTAAGAATGAATCACATTTTAAATGAAGGTTTAGCAATAAGTAGAGAGCGCTAACGACATCATCATCTTTGCTTTTTAAAATGCTAACGACGCTTTTAACAATATTTGATAGTCTTTCTTTTGCGTTTAAAGAGGTTTCGTCGTTTTTATAGACTAAGTTGTCAATTGTAGATATAGCATATTGAAGTGTTGCGTCAAATACATGTTCCTTGCTATTAAAATAATGATAGAAAAGACCATGAGAGCAATTGACGGCTTTGGTGATTACGTCAACGCTAATACTTTTATATTCGTGATATGAAAACAAAACAACGCATGTTTTTATTATGCTTTGTCTTCTTTCATCTTTGATTTCTTCACACTGTTCTCTTGTTTTTGGCATTGTTTTAATTGACAATTTCGTCAATGAAAAGTTTAAAGTATTTTCTTTTGTTTTACAAATGTTATTTATATTTAACTTTTTAAGGGTATAATGAAACCTGTATGAAAAACTTTATTTTTATCTCACCACATTTCCCAAATACTTACTGGCATTTTCTTAAAGAATTGAAGAATAATGGCTTTCGTGTTTTGGGTATTGGAGATGCGCCTTGGGGCGAAGTTTCAGACGAAGTAAAAGAATGCTTAACTGAATATTATGGATGTTGGGATATGGATAATTTTGATAACGAAGTTGCTGCAGTTAAATATTTTGAAGAAAAGTATGGACATATCGATTATTTAGAGAGCAATTCTGAGTACTGGTTAGAAAAAGATGCTAAACTAAGAGGCTTATTTAACATCGAAGGCGTTAGTAGCGAAACTTTGAAAACATATCAACATAAATCTTTGATGAAAGAATATTATAAAAAAGCTGGTGTAAAAACCGCTAAATATATTATTGTTGACACACTTGATAATCTTATAAAATTTGCTCAGGAAGTTGGGTATCCAATATTTGCAAAACCAAACATGGGCGTTGGAGCGGCCGGTGATTATAAAATTAAAAATATTAAGGATTTACAGGCGTTTTTTGATGAAAAAGACCCAAATGTTGAATATATTTGTGAACAATATGTGACAGGAAACATTGTTACTTTTGATGGAGTTTGTGATTCAAATAGTAACCCTATTTTTGCCGCAAGCGAAGTGTTTCCTCCATCAATTTCTGATGTTGTAAAATCTCGCCTTGATGTCTTCTATTATTGTTTACCAAAAGTTCCTGATGATTTGGCCACAATTGGCCCAAAAGTGTTAAAGGCTTTTAATGTTAAAAATAGGTTTTTCCATCTTGAATTTTTCCGTTTAACACAAGATATTAAGGGCTTAGGAAAAGTTGGAGAAATAGTTGCGTTAGAAACCAATATGAGGGCCCCTGGAGGATATACTCCTGATCTATTAAATTATGCTAATTCTGCTGACTGTTATAAAGCTTTTGCTGACTCATATGCTTTTGATAAAACAGATATGGATATGGAGAAAGATAAATATTATGCAGCTTGCGCTTCTAGAAGAGACGAATTCGAGTATTTTTATTCTGATGATGATGTGTTAAGAACGTGGATGAAAAATATTGTTCAATATGGTCGTTATCCTGATGTGTTTTCTGGCGCAATGGGTAATAAATATTTTATGGCAAGATTTAAAGACTATAATGAGATGATTGTTTTTAGAGACTTTGTATCGCGTAGGGTTGGAGAGTCGGTTCCAGCGCCAAAAACTAACAAAAAGAAAGATAGTCAGGAACCAATATGTGATCGACATGTCGATGGGGCTTAATATGGATGAGATAATTAAAGATATTACAATTGATACTGAACGAGCATTTTATGGCTCTAAACGCAAAGCCTTTTACAATATAAAAATTGATGGGCCAGTTGATGGTGAAAGCGCATTTAAAGAATGTTCTTACATTAATGTAAATGATTCATATTTTAATTTACGTTATCCTTTTTGGCACTGTTATAAATTAAATATTAAAAATATTGAAATGACAGAAAACTGCCGAGCATCTCTTTGGTATGATGAACACGTCATTTTGAGCGATTCAGTAGTGAACGGAATTAAAGCGTTCCGCGAATGTCTGGATATAGTCATAACTAATTCAAAAATTAATTCACCGGAATTTGGCTGGAGATGTGGCAATGTTGTTATCAAAGATTCTTCATTAGAATCTGTTTATGCTTTCTTTCAATGTTATAACATTGAAATTAAAAATCTTCATTTTGTCGGCAAATATTCTTTCCAATATGTTAAAAACATGATGATTGAAAATTCTAATTTAGACACCAAGGATGCCTTTTGGCATACTAAAAATGTCACTGTTAAAAACAGTGTAATTAAAGGTGAGTATTTAGGATGGTATAGTGAAAATTTGACTTTAATAAATTGCACGATTATTGGAACCCAACCTCTTTGCTATTGCAAGAACCTTAAGTTAATTGACTGCAAAACAGAAGCTTGTGATTTAGCCTTTGAATATTCTGAAGTAAACGGCAACATTATTGGTGATGTTGTTTCTGTTAAAAACCCTTTGAGGGGCAAACTTATTATTTCTGGCGAAACAGAATTAATAGTAGATGAAAATGATCGCTCTAAAGGGATGTTTAAGTTAGTTAAAAATTAATAATATACTCACGGATAATAATGAATTAAACATAGTTTACTTTATTATTCTTTTTGAGTGTGTATAATAAGTGTATGTACGGTTTAATTATTGTTAATCAAACATTAGGACACAATTCCTATAAGATCAAAAGATTTCAAGAAGAGTTTCCGAAACTTGTAATAACTTTTGATGTTTTTGTAAACAATGGTACATTATGCGAAATTAAAGACGGCAATATTATTATCAATTTACCAAAGGCTGATTTCGTAATTTATTTAGACAAGGACTACTATCTAGCTACAATGCTCGAGAAGTGTGGCTATAGATTATTTAATTCATCCAACTTTTTGAGAATGTGTGATGACAAAAACATTACTTTAATTGAATGCGCTAATCACGGCATTAAAAGTGTTGATACAATTCCTTCACCTCTAATTTATTCAAATTCGTTAAAAAGCGAAAACTATTTATTTCTTGATAAAGTCATCGAAAGATTTGGGCTTCCGCTAGTTATGAAAAAGGTTTATGGATCTTTGGGAGAGGGTGTATATTTGGCACACTCTAAACAAGAGTTATATGACCTCTATGGTGAGTGTTTTAGATATCCACTACTCTTTGAAAAATATCTAGAAACAAGCAAAGGAAAATCGCTAAGAGTGTTAGTGGTTGATGAGAAAGTTATTGGAATTATCGAGAGAAATGGAAGCGATGATTTCCGAAGCAATTACGGAGCAAAGACATATAGCAAAAATATTAAAAATCCTACAATTTACATTGATTTTGCACAGAAAATTGCAAATTTATTGCATATTGAGTACGCTGGAATTGATTTGCTTTATGGCGACAATAACGAGCCTGTTTTATGTGAAATTAACTCAAATGCATTCTTTGAAGAATTTGAAAAAACAACATCAATCAACGTTGCAAAAATGGTTGGTGAAATGATATTAAGAAAATGTGGTAAACAATGAATAAAAACAAAGCTCGTTTCGAACATAGAAGTAAAGACTATAAGGATATCAGGGAATATTCAGTAAACAAGGAGTGTGAGCTTCTTGAATTTTTACTTTTTACTCTTTCTGGCCAATCTCGTAATTCTGTTAAATCTCTTCTTACCAATCGTAGAGTGAGTGTTGATGGCGCGCCAATTACTCAATACAATTTCAAATTATATAAAGGCGACAAGGTAATTATTTCAAAAACGCCAATTAGAAGAAAGACACGAAGCAATTTGCCGATAATATATGAAGACGACGAAATAATTGTCATTAATAAGCCTAGCGGACTATTATCCATTGCTAGCGATAAAGAAAAGGGCTCAACAGCATATAGGCTTTTAACCGATTATGTTCAACAGCAAGACAAACATAATAGAATTTTTGTTGTGCATCGTTTAGACGAAGATACTTCCGGAGTACTAATGGTTGCCAAAAATCCAAAAATCCAAAAAGCATTACAGGATAACTGGAATAATATAGTAACCAAAAGGGGATATTACGCTATTGTTGATGGAAAGTTAAATGAAAAGCAAGGAACAATTAAATCGTATTTAAAAAAGAATATTCAAAACATGATGTATTCAACAAAAGACAAAAGCGGACAGTTTGCAGTTACGCACTATAAGGTTTTAAAAGAAAACAAACTATATTCGCTTCTTGATGTTAATATTGATTCAGGAAGAAAAAACCAAATTAGAGTACATCTTGGAGATATCGGCCACAATGTTGTTGGCGATGATAAATATGGAAATCCAACCAACCCACTCAAAAGACTTGGGCTTCATGCTTATGAGTTAATCTTAAAGCATCCTATCACAGGAAAGGTGTTTGATTTCAAAGCCCCAATTCCAAAGGAGTTTAATACATTATTTGCTAAGGAGGAAAACCAGAATGTCAAATAACGATGAAGAAATTATTAGCGGCGAAATATATGATGAAAAAACCGGTGAAAAAGTAGGAAAAGGAGCGGCTTTTAAAGACTTTTTAAGATTTCTTGTAAAAACTTCAGCCCCAATGAATCGCTTGGTTAAACTAATTATTTATTGAAAGATATTTTGATTATAAAAAAACGCACGAAAAAATAATCGATAATGAGTAATTATTTGTTTCCATTAGCGACTCTAACTTGTTAGAATACTAATGTGCTAAATAACCGTTATCTAAAATCATTCTTAACCAGTACATTATCAATCGTTCCAATGATTATCATTGTGATCGTTCTTTCGTTTTTCCCTGCCCTTCAAACAAAGGGAAAGTTTTCTGGTTTTGATTATATGGCATTAACTATAGGCGCCGTTTTACTAATTGGCGGTCTTTCGTTATTTCAAATTGGGGCCACAAAAAGCTTATCTAAAGTTGGAGAATATATGGGTAGTTCTTTGTCAAAACAAGCAAAAATTGCCATTGTTATTATTTTCTCGTTCCTGCTTGGCGCATTAATCACTTGTGCTGAACCTTCAATTTTAATTGTTGCTAATCAAGTCCAGATAAATAGCTTCCTTCTTATCGGAGCGATTGCGGCCGGTGTTGGAATATTTGTCGTTATTGGTGTTATTCGTATTTTGTTACATCGATCACTTAAAGTTTGGTATTTAATTTTCTATTTTTTGGTTTTTTGTTTTATTTGCCTTATTGGAATAAATGAAACCGCTAGACCATTCTTGCCTTTTATATTTGATGCCGGGGGCATTACAACCGGATCCGCAACAGTTCCGTTTATTCTTGCTTTAGGAGCAGGTATTGCCGCTGTGCGTGGTGGCAAAAACGCGAATGAAGATAGTTTTGGCCTTGTTGGTATGGCATCGATTGGTCCTATTCTTTCTATGGCTATTTTGGTTTTGCTTAATAATAATGGGTTCTCTGCATATGAAGTTAAAGTCCCTGATAGTTTCACAAACGGCAACGAAGTTTTTATTGCTATTTGGAATGCGATGATTCCTGGTAGTGGAGCAAATTTAGGAACTTTAATTGAGGTTTTGATGGCATTATTGCCAATTATGGCCATCTTCTTTATTTATGAAATTATTTATATTAAGTTACCAAAAACAGAAATTAAATCACTATTATCCGGATTCTTATTTTCCTATATTGGTTTAGTGATATTCTTAACAGGCGTTAACGCTATCATGTCGCCTTTTGGTACGCGTGTTGGTGTTGGGCTTGGCTGTATCGCTAATGACTGGTCAATTATTGTTATTTGCTTTGTGATTGGTTTGGTTACTATTTTATGCGAACCAGCAGTCCATGTATTAACAACTCAAATTAATGAAATTAGTGATGGTCGTATTTCTAAAAGAACCATCTTGATTACTCTTTCTTTAGGAGTAGGTGTTGCAATTGGACTTGCGGCCCTTAGAACGCTTTTCAATTTCAATATTCTTTATTTACTCGTTCCTGGGTATATTCTTTCTTTACTTTTGATGTTTGCGTGCCCT
This sequence comes from Bacilli bacterium, assembly GCA_045615545.1. GTDB lineage: Bacteria > Bacillota_I > Bacilli_A > RFN20 > CAG-826 > SIG220. The sequence goes on from JAZLFA010000037.1 coordinate 54,722, forward strand.
AACATATTTACCGCCATGGCATTCGATGCAGGCGGAACTGCTTCTGGTCCTATGTCAACATCGTTTGTTTTACCAATGTTGGTTGGTATAACTTATTCCAAGAATCCACAATATGGTGAAAAAAGCGTTGAGTACTATACACAATCGTTTGGTGTTGTTGCTCTTATTGCTATGACTCCAATTATTGCTATTCAAATTTTGGGTATAGTTGAAACGTTTAAGAAAAAATATACACTTCGTGTTATGCGCGGCGAGATCAAAGATCCAAACGATGCACAAATCATTCATTTTTAGGGGGTTAGAATAATGGCAATTGAAAAGAAAATAAAAAAACCAGCTCCTAAAATAACAATAAAGAAGCAACCAATTATTACTGAAAAGAAAAAGTTTGAAGACAGGCCTAACCTAAGCAAGCTTTACCTTTATGTAACAATAGTTAATTCCGGCATCGGCAAAAGCATTATTAAGTTATTTGAATCAATTGGATGTAGTGCCCAATTTGTTAATGTAGGTAGTGGCACCGCAAGTGAACAAGTTAAAAAAGTATTAAATATTACCAGCAATCAAAAAGAAGTCGTTTTCTCAATTGTTAGAGAAACTTCTTTAGATACAGTCGAAGAAGAAGTTGGTGCGTTTTTCGTTGTAAATAAAAAGAATAAAGGGATTGGCTTTGCTGTGCCATTAACAACTGTTATGGGTGTTAGGGTATACAAATTCCTTTCTCAAACTATGTAAGGAGAAAAATATGGCAGAAAGTAAACATGAAGTAGTAATCGTTGTTGCAAACACAGGCTTTTCCGATGTCATTATGGATGCAGCAAGAGAAGTTGGCGCTAAGGGTGGAACGATTGTCCATGCTCGTGGAACCGGAAATGTTTCCATGGAAAAGAAATATGGCATTGCCATTACTCCAGATAAAGAAATGATTTTAATCATTGTAAGCATCGAAACAAGAGATAGGATTATCGAAAGCATTAATAAAGCAGCCGGCATAGATAAACCTGCAAGAGGAATAATTTTCTCTTTACCAATATCTCATGTGACTGGTTTAAAGTTCGACGACTAATATAAGTACTATCTAATATTTTTCTGCAAAGCAGTTTCTTGTTAGATAGTATTTCTATTTTATGCGTGTATATGTATAATATATGTAATGGAAATTGCTTTTCTAAAAGACAACAATTCACCAAAAAACGAAAGCAAGTTTGCTAAGTTTTTTTCATTTTTAAAAGACCCACACTCTTTGTTTTATTATTTTTTACTTTTAGTAGTGTTGGGTTTTTTGTATTTTTCGACAACATTATCAAACCATTTTACAACTTCATTTACTGGTGACTATGTTGCTCAACAAATACCTTTTTATACAAACGGCTATGATGATTGGTGGCACTTTTTAACCACTGGAGAATTTGTATTCTATGATACAAATACTTATTTAGGCGCTAATAATATTGGAAGCAATTCGTTCTATTATGTATTTGATCCGTTCTTTTTACCTATATTGCTTTGTCCTAGACAATATATAGCCCAAGGAATGGTTGTTTTAACAGTCCTTAAGATTGCTTTGGCGGGATTATTTTTCTATTTTTATATGCGCGAAATGGGCGCGAGTAAAACTGCAAGCAAAATATCAGGTATGGCCTATGCTTTCTGCGGATGGATGGCGTGGAACTTGTGGTTCAATTGCTATACAGAAGTTGTTACAGCCTTCCCAATAATGCTTTGGGGAGTTGAAAAGGTATTAAAGAAAAAGAGCCCTTGGTTACTTTCTTTTGGTGTTTTGCTAATGGCGATGGTGAACTTCTTCTTCGCTATTACGATGTCACTCTGCGCATTCTGCTATGCAATGTTTAGATTCTTCCAAGATATTAAAAAACATGACGGAAAAGAAAACATGCAGCTACTTGGTCTTGGTGTCCTTGGCTTTGGTAGTGGGCTTTTGGTTGCTTGTGTAATTTTGCTTCCAACATGTATGATTGCCTTACAAACAACAAGATCATCTAATGTATATTTAAGCGAAATTGTAGAAGCGTTCAAAGTTGGAGATATTAGCACCGTTTTGAACCACGTTTTTAATTGGGGTACGGTTGATTATTATTACAACAACAAATATCGTTCCTTATACATATTCCTTGATTTTATATTCCCTGTTTTTTCTGATCGTGGCACACCACTTGTTATGGTTAATTATGAAACATACGAACCAGAAGCTGGCTCTTTATTTGCCTTCTTCCCAATTATGATTTTCTTAGTGCCAGCATTAATTTATTCTATTAAAAATAAACGCAAATCCCCGTTAATTGGCACAATATTAATGATTTTTATGCTAATCATTCCGTTTACATACTTTATGTTCCATGGCTTTACTCAACCATATTCAAGATGGATATTATTTGCTACGTCGTCTTTGATTGCATTTGTTGGCTGTTATCTTGATAAAGTAAAAGAAGAGCCAAGATATATGGTTCTTATCGGGTCTGGAAGTTTATTACTATTAGACTTAATTGGATGTTTTGTTGCTAAATATTTGGTTGATCTAAATGTTCAAGAAGGGTTTACTTTTAATGCCAGACTTCCGATTTGGATGGCGGGCGTTATCGAGGGCGCATATATTATTGTTTTAACTGCAGTAATATATTTTGTTTTGCGATTCAAAAAGAAATACTTGGAAGCTGTGTTTATGGGCGCAATGTGTGTCGAAATTGTCGTTACAGGTGCCATTGTCATACAAGGACAAGGCGTTGCAGATTATAAATATGTTAACAACGGTATCAATAACAACAATATGCTCCACAACATGGTCAATAAACTTCAATCAATGGATTATAGTTATTACCGTTGTTATTCTTCGTTAGAAAACGATGCCGCTCAAAACGATGGAATGAGAAACGATTATAATGGTTTGGGTTTCTTCCACAGTTTATATAACTTCAATATTGATAACTTCCTATATTGGAACGACATTAAAACACATGGTTCATGGGCCGCTAGTTATGTCGAAAAAAGAGCAAACCTAGATGAATTTTTAGGCGTTAAATATTATTTTGCCTTAGATAACACATTAAAATACAACGAAGAAGCTAATAAAGAATATTTAGGCACTTCATTTGATCACAACATTCCTTATGGTTTTAGCGAAATTACCGAACAATTTTATGATGTGGAAAGTCCAAACAACCTTTTCTATAAGGTTTATAAAAACGATGACTTTATTGACCTTGGCTTTACTTTTGATACATATTCTATCGCTACAGAAGTTGAGGGTAGCCCTGGACGCTATTCTTATCGTTATATTGACGAGGTAAGTGCTGAAGAACATTTCCTTAAGGAAGCGGTTGTTTATGATAAGGATGAAGAATATATCCTTTCTATGAATCCTAATTTCAAATTTACTGATGATTATTCGCGCGATTCTATTTCTATTCCTGCAATAAGAACTTATTACGATATTTATAATAGAAGAGATAGCGGAGTTACATACGCTCCAAATTTACCATTAAAAGAGTTGTTAGATTTACATCAAAGCACTAATCCAAATTATTCCTTCCCATTCCAAACTACTGCTCCTGGAAAGACTAATTTTAATGGTCAATGGGTTTGTGTATTAACACCAAATAACGGCAAGGATACATTCCCAAGCGATCCAAATGACAAGGGCGTGGCGTATTATCTATCAACTTTTAGTTCATTCTATAGAGACTATCACATTGATGTTTTACTTGTTGATGAGAATAACAAATTAATCACATATGACAATCATAATGATGACAGCTTCTCCGGACTTACTGGAAACTTTAGAGGTTTATACACCAGACCAAACACACCTGATGGAAAAGCTCCTAAAGTTAGTAAAATTATTGTTATAGAGAAGGGAAACCATTTATACACCCCGACCGTTTATTATGAAACTTACCAAATGTATGAAAATAGAATTAACGCTTTAAAGGAATACCCTCTTACAGATGTTAGATACAAACAAAACCACTTTGATTTTAAAACCAATTTTAATCAACGTCGTTTGGTTGTTACACAATTGGCCTATGAGGATGGCTGGACATGCATAGCAACACATAAAGATGGAAGCAAAGAAACATTAAAGACATTCTCTATGGATGGTGGTTTTGTGGGTTTTGTTTCTGCCGAAGGAGATGCAACATATACACTTGATTTCTATCCGCCATATTTCCAACTCGGTAGCCACCTTTCTGCTGTCGGATTGTTTGTTTTCTATTCAACATTGGTTGGGTATTATTACGTAAGCACAAATGTATTTTGTAACAATCCATTAGAGGTCGAAGAAATAACAAGATATAAGAAAAAACCTGCATATTTCAGGTAATTTCTTGGTATTTTTTAATATTATATTGATTGAGCGATATCGTACACTCGATTTTTATTTACATTCAATAACGAAGAAACGCATTCAATTGCGTCTTTTTTACTTAGTCCTTTGTTAATCAATAATTTGAGGCTTTCTTTAATTTTATCATCATCAACAGCATTTGTTTCTATGTGTCCTTCAACAACAATAACCATTTCGCCTTTTAATGTTGATTCCTCAATCTCATTTAACTCTATTAATGTTCCGCGAATAAATTCTTCATTAATCTTTGTAAGTTCTCTTCCAATGCAAGCCCTTCTATCTCCTAAGAAACTCAACAATAAAGCAATTGTGTTCTTGATTCGGTGTGGGCTTTCGTAAAAAATAAGTGTCTCAATTTTATTTGATAGCTTAACCAATTCTTTTTTTGCTTCGGTTTCTTTGCTTGGTAGGAAACCATAGAAGTAAAAATGATCTGAGTTCATGCCACTTGCAACTAGGGCATTTAAAAATGCGCTGCTGCCAGCAACTATAGATGGTGAGATGCCGTTATTAATGCACTCTTCAACTAATATGTGTCCTGGGTCTGAAATACCAGGATAACCAGCATCAGACATATAAACTATCTTCTTACCTTTTAAAGCCTCTTTAACGACCTTATTGCTGGCTTCTCTTTCATTATGTTCATGTAAAGAGAGTGTTGGTTTTGATAAATCAAACTTTGCTAATAGTGAAGAGGCGTTTCTAGTATCCTCCGCCACAACTAAATCACACTCTGAAATAACTTCAAGCGCTCTAGGTGTCATTTCCTTCAGATTTCCTATAGGGGTAGCAATCAAATAAAGGATAGGTTGTTTGTTATCAAAACTCTTATTTCTTGTCATTGTTATTTTTCTTAAAGAAACGGAACTCTTTTTTTCTAGGTTCGTTTTGTCCAGTTTGTTTTCTAAATTCTTCTAAAGGTAGATAGAGAATTTGATCTTCTCCGCCATCTAAACGAATGACAGTTGAAACAATGTTAATGCTATTGACGATATATTCAACATTGTCAATTTTGACCTTTTCTCCTAACCCAGGATATTTCTTTCTTTCCTCTGTATAAGCATCGTCTTCAAATTTTAAACAACATAAAAGTTTGCCACAGTGACCGCTTAATTTTGGAATGTTAATTGCAAGCATTTGATTTTTTGCTCTATTGATTGAAATTCCATCAAATTCATTGAGGAATGTAGAACAGCACAATTTGAGTCCACACATACCAATTCCGCCAATCATTTTAGCCTTATCTCTTGTGCCTATTTGACGAAGCTCGATTCGTGTATGAAGCTTATAAGCAAGCACCTTTAATAATTCTCTAAAATCCACCCTTTCATCCGCTAAATAAGAGAAGATTACTTTGGTCTTATCCAAGGTATATTCACATGAAATTAAACGCATATCGAGTTTGAGGTTTTTTACTTCGTTTTCACAAATAATCAATGCATTTTCCGCATCTTTTTTATTTGATTCGTTAATTTTGATATCACTTTCGTTAGCTTTTCTAATAATAGGTTTGAGTTCCAATGTGTTGGAATAATTTTTAATCTCAATTGGTGCAATACTTACTTCGCCAAGTTCTAAACCACGTGCGGTTTCTACAATAACTTTGTCCCCGACCTTTAGTTCAATATCTTTCATTCCGAAAAAGTACGCTCTTGCGCCTTCTTGGAATTGGATTCCTACATAATGTGTATATAAATTTTCTTGCATTGTTATTACTCCTTTACGATCGTGAATATTAAATGGTCAAGTTGTAAAGCGTTATTAAGGTTTAGATTGACCATATTTCTTTGTTTCAATATTTCTATCAAATTATTTGAAATATTGGATAACTTGCTTTCTATTTCGTGAAGTATTGTATCATATGTTTTTAATGATATCTCCCTACTATTTTGAATATTTAATAAATCTTCAAAAATTTGAACAAGCAAATCCAAAAAGAAACAAACACTTTCTTTATTAGTAAGAAGCGGTTCTATTTTGTTTTGAACGACATAAACAGCCTCTTTTTTATTATCTCCAGCTAAAGCTGACAACAATTCTTCTAATGCTTCTTTGCTTTGTAGATATGGTTTAGAGAGATCTTTATCATTTATTAGCTCAAATATTAATTCTGAATTGTTATAAAAATATGAAAGTAGTTCTGCGTCTTTTTGTTCAACACCCATTTCAATTGATTCAGTAATTATTTGGTTTCGATCAATTAACTTAAGATGCATTGTTTGACATCTAGAAATGATTGTTTGAAGAACACTGTTTTCGTTATTAGTTGTTAAGAATGCGTAAACGTTTTCTTTAGGTTCTTCTAAGAACTTAAGGATTGCGTTAATTGATTCTTTACGCATATTCTCCACCAAGTGGAGGATATAAATCATAATCCCTTTATTTTCAAACGCAGTTTTTTCAAATTGTGTTTGAATGAGTTGAATATCACCCTTCTTAATCCCCTCTTTACCTCCATCAAAAACCATAAAATCAGGGTAGTTATCATCATCTACCCTTAAACATGTAATACAGTTATTGCACGCAAATGGATTAGGGTCATCACAAATTATTGATTTAGCTAAAAATTTAGCAGTCTCTAAAAGAGGGGTGCCTGGATTTCCAACAAGCAAATAAGCATGAGAAAGGTGTCTTTCAGCTAAAGCCCTTTGAAATGTTTGATATATTATTGGTTGATATTTTTTTAAATAATTTTCTACTTGCATATTCTAGACAATATAACGTCCAGAGTAGCTTTAGCGACTTCTTCTTGTGATTTGCTAGCATCTATGATGACATATCTTTCTGGATATCTTTTTGCAAGCAACAAGAACGTTTCTCTAACTTTCTTGTGAAACTCAAGTTTTTCAAGATCAAGTCTATTCACTTCGCGGCTTGCATTGCTACTAATTCTAGCTAAGCCTAACTCTGGTTCAATATCAAATAATAAAGTTAAATCTGGCCATGTGCCTTCTGTTGCAAATAAATTTACATTAAGGACTTCGTCAATACCAAGATTTCTTGCTCCTCCTTGGTACGCTAAAGAGGAATCTAAATAACGATCACAAATAACTATTTTACCTTCCTTTACGGCTGGCCATACTTTTTCTACTAAATGTTGTCTTCTACTTGCGGCATAAAGAAGAGCCTCTGTTCTTGGATCCATTTTGGTATTTTCTTTATCCAAAATAACATTACGAATTTGTTCTGCGATTGGTGTGCCACCAGGTTCGCGGGTACGAACAACTTCATAACCCATTTCTTCTAGTTTTTTAACAGCCGTATTTGTTGCGGTTGTTTTTCCTGAACCCTCTGGCCCTTCAATAGTAATAAACATATTATATTTTCCTTCTTCCTTCTAACGCCTTTAGCAAGGTTAGTTGATCAGTGTAATCGATATTACCGCCCATTTGTAATCCATAGGCAAGACGAGTAACGGTAACATTATGTTTTTCTAATAATTTTGCAATATATAAGGCCGTAGTTTCGCCATCGATTGTTGGGTTTGTAGCAAGAATAACTTCTTTAATTTCTTCAGTTTTGAATCTCTTAAAAAGAGATTCAATGTTTAAGCTATCTACATTTATACCCTTGCTTAAACATATTTCCCCATTCAAAACATGGTATAGCCCTTGATATCCTTCGCTTTTTTCAATAGAGATTACATCTTTTGGATATGAAACAATGATTAGTTGTGATTTATCTCTTGAAGTATCACTACATATTTCACATATTTCCCCATCTGTTAACATTCCACAAATAGGGCAATGTTTGATGTTTGTTTTTATACCCTTCAAAGCAGCAATGAATTCATCAACCTCTTCTTGATCCATTTCCAAAAGAGCGTATGCCATACGTTCGGCGCTTTTCCTACCAACGCTAGGTAGTTTAGCTAATGAATCTTCTAATCTTTCTAGCGACTTTAATTTATCCATTAAAATCCTAAACCACCAGTTCTTCCGGTGACACTTTCTTGTATTGCGTCTTCTTCAGCATTGATTTTTGCTACTAATTCATCAATTGCCATCATGATCATTTCTTCAACCATTTCTTTATCTTCTTTTGTAAAGACTTCTTCTGCAATTGTTACTTCTTGGACTGATTTATCACCAGTCATTTTTAAAGTGACGACACCGCCTTTTACAACAGTAAATTCTTTCTTATGAAGCTCTTCTTGCTTTTTTTGTATTTCTCTTTGCATTTTTTGAGCTTGCATCATCATTTGTTGCATATTCATAGAAGTTATTCCTCCTCAAATTCTAATTGCACTTGATTTGCTTTTGGTAATTTAGATATTTCTAAAAGATTGCGATAAACTCCTTGGTAATCGACTGAATCTTTTCGAGATACACCATATATAAATACTTGACGATTAAAAATTGCTTTAATAACTGTTTGCAAACCTTTTTGATTTTCAATTAAATTAACTTTTTCTGCCATCTTTGGAAGCGGATATTCAAGCACCAACATATTGTTTGATGCAACAAGTGGGTGGGCATCAATTAATAATGTGGCATACTTTCCTAAGGTCGCGTGAGCTGCTAAGCGTTTAATGTTTTTCCAATCTTCTAAGAAATTGTTTTTAATATCTTTCTTACTTGTAACCATGACTTTAATCATAGTGTCTTGATTTATTTTATAGGATGCTCCTTCAGTAGCGCCTTTAAGTTTTACAATATGCTCAACTTCCTCAATATTATCTTTTATTTCTGGAATCGGATCATCTTTGATTTCATCGATGTTTGTTTTTTCTACTAAAGTGGGTTCTGGTTTTACATAAATAGGTTTTGGTTCTACTTTAGGCGTAACTGTTTTTTGTTCTTGAGTAAATAAAGGTTTTTCTTGTTCAACTGTTTTTGTAACGTTTGGTTTTGTTGCCGCTAAACGAAGAATGGTGATTTGGAATATTGGGTTGATGTCAGAAACATTTTTGTATTCTTTTAAGGCATTTAATAAAATGCTTATCATTTCATTGATTTGATTAACTTCAAGTTCATTAGCGAGCGATTGTGCTTCTTGCTCATTTAATGTCTCAAAGAAGGAAGTTTGTTTAGTAACTAAATATACCAAAACATCTTTTAAAATTTTTAATAAATCATTAGTTAGCCTTTTAATATCCGAACCTTTGGTTACATAACGATTAATCTTTTCCATTACCGACACAGTGTCACCTTCTGCAATGGCAGAGATTAATGAAATTTTTTCATCTTTTGATTCTAAAGCAAAAATATCCAAGATATCTTGTTCTTTTAATGTATTGCCAGAATAAGCTAATACTTGATCAAGGATAGATAAAGCATCTCTCATTCCGCCATCGCAAAGCGAGATAATTAAATTAACAGCCTCTTCGTTATATGAAACATCTTCTTTTTCTAGGACAAATTTAAGACGTTCTCTAATGTCTTCTTCTGCGACTTTTGTAAAGTCATATCTTTGACATCTTGATAAGATGGTTGGTAAAACTTCGTGTGGCTCTGTTGTTGCCAAAATAAAGATTACGTGTTCAGGTGGCTCTTCTAATGTTTTAAGCAAAGCATTAAAAGCCTCAGGGGTTAACATATGTACTTCGTCAATGATATATACTTTGTATCTACCTAAAATGGTAGCGTATTTAACTTTTTCAATTAAATCTTTAATTTCATTAATGCCACGATTACTAGCAGCATCGATTTCTAAAACATCCGGATGGGTTCCATCGATAATTGCTTTACAGTTTTTGCATTCGTTACATTGATGTCCAATGCCCTCTTCACAGTTCAAGGCTTTTGCTACTAATTTTGCCATTGTTGTTTTGCCTGTTCCGCGTGGGCCAGTAAACAAATATGCATGCGCTAGCTTCCCAGTTGAAAGAGCGTTACGAATTGTTTTAACAATGTGTTGTTGACCCGCAACTTCATCAAATGTCGATGGACGATATGTTCTATATAATGCTTTGTATGACATAGATTCTAGTTTTGATTATACAGTAAACTGGCTTGAGTATAAAGCATTAATATTTATTATATTAAGAAGTTATTTATTTCTTTTTCTATTTTTGTAAATATGCTAAAATTACAACGTTTTAGGTACATTTTATGGAAGAAAGTATGAAAAACCGCTTAATTGCGGCTGAAAAAAGATTAAAGGAATTAGACGAAGAACTTCTTGATGAAAACGTTACTCGTGATATTAAACGTTTTAGAGAACTTTCAAAGGAAAGAAGTTATTTAGATGAACAAGTCGAAGCTTTCCATAAATATAACAAAATTGTCTCTGATTTAGCTGATGCCCGCGAGATGGCACATGATTCTGACCCTGAACTATCAGAAATGGGAAAAGAAGAAGCTAAAAGATTAGAACAAGAAGAAATAAAAACTTTGGAAGAAATAACTGAATTGCTTTTACCACGCGATCCTAATGATGATAAAAATATCATTGTAGAAATTAGAGGCGCTGCTGGTGGAGATGAAGCAAATATTTTTGCTGGCGATTTATTTAGAATGTATACAAGATATGCCGAAACACAAGGTTGGAAGATACAAATGGTTGATGAAAACCCTTCTGAAGCCGGAGGTTTTGCGATGGTCTCGTTTATGATAAAAGGCGATAGCGTTTATTCAAAAATGAAGTTCGAAAGTGGTGCACATCGTGTTCAAAGAGTTCCTAAGACTGAGGCTTCTGGTAGAATTCATACAAGTACCGCTACCGTATTAGTGATGCCTGAAGTGGAAGAAATTGACGTTCAAATTAATCCTAATGATTTACAAGTTGATACTTATCACTCACAAGGAGCTGGCGGACAAAACGTTAACAAAACTGAATCTGCCGTAAGAATTACCCATTTACCTACTGGAATCGTTGTTGCTTGCCAAACTGAAAAATCTCAAATTCAAAATAGAGAGATTGCTATGCAAATGCTTAGAGCAAAGATTTATTCTACCTTGCTTGAAAAGCAACAAGAAGAAATTGGTAATGAAAGAAGATTAAAAATCGGCACTGGCGAACGTTCGGAAAAAATAAGAACTTATAACTATCCACAAAATAGAGTTACTGATCATCGAATTGGTTTTACTATTCAAAAGTTAGATCGTGTCATGGAAGGAGATATCCAAGAAGTACTCGATGCACTAATTCATTATGATCAACAAATGAAAATTGCTGGTGAACAATAATGCCTACTATTAGAGAAATATTCTTCTCTTTAAAAAAAGAAAATAATAAATATTTAAACGATAGTGTTATAAAGACGCTCCTTAGTTATTTAGGGGGCTTTTCATTTGAAGATTTTCCGTTCCATTTGGATGATCAATTTTGTAACGACAAACTCTATATAAAAGTAGAAGAAATTAAAGAAGGAAAACCTATCCAATATGTGACTAATGACGCAACGTTTTTAGGTAATCATTTTTACGTTGACTCAAGCGTATTAATTCCGCGCCAAGAAACCGAACAACTTGTGCTTGACATAATTAAACAAAATCACTTTAAAAATCCAAAAATACTTGATATCGGTACTGGTAGTGGATGTATTGCAATATCTTTAAAAAAACAACTAAATTGCGAGTGTTTTGCATTGGATATTTCAAAAGAGGCATTAAAAATTGCAGAAATAAATGCAAAATTAAATGGGACAAAAGTAGAATTTATCGAAAGCGATGTTTTTGACTCAATTCCACTAGAAATGAAGTTTGATATTATTGTCTCAAATCCACCTTATATTAAGGATGAAAGCACCGTTGATAAATCGACGTTAAAATATGAACCTCACATTGCTTTATTTGCTAAGCCACAAACCTATTTTTATGAAAAGATTTTTATTCAATCCAAGCAACATTTAAATAAACAATTTTTATTAGCTTTTGAAATAGAAGAAAACATGGAAAAACAACTATGTGAACTGGGACGAATATACTTTCCTGGTCGTAACATTATTTTTACGAAAGATATGTATGGCAAGACTAGATTTATGTATATAATGTAGTTAGGCTATGGATAATAACATTTTACTTGCATGTAAAGCTTTACAAAATCACGGTGTTATCTCGTTTCCAACTGATACGGTAATGGGTTTAGGTGTGGTATATGATGATTTTGTTGCCTACACAAAATTAAACAAAGTTAAACGACGTCCAGAATCTAAACCATATTCAATGATGGTTGCAAGAAAAGAAGATATTGATAAGTATGCCGAGATATCTATTGCGGCAAAATTAATAATTGATAAATATTTACCGGGCCCTCTTACAATTCTGGTGAAGGCGAAAGCCAATATTCCTGGCTATGTTACTCATAATACTGGCATAATTGGCATTAGGGTTGCCCCTACAGAAGAATTGACGAATTTAATAACGTTAGTTGAAAAACCATTATTGGTTCCAAGCGCCAATATAAGTGGCGAAAAACCTGCATTAAACGCAACTGAAGTTAAAGAAATATTTGGGGACGAAATTGATTTTGTCCTTGAGGGAGAAGCGCATATTGGTAAGGCAACAACGATTGTGAGTTTATCGAATGAAAAACCTGAATTAATTCGTGAAGGACCTGTTGATTTTATTGATATAGTTAGAACGGCAAAAGGAGAATAAAATGAAGATTGTAATTGGATGTGATCATGGTGGATATGAGCTCAAAAAAGCTGTAATTTCCGCATTAAATGCGCAAAACTTTGACATTTTAGATGTTGGAACAAATTCGAATGAAAGTGTGGATTATCCTGATTTTGCTGTTTTAGCATGTGAAAAGATTATTAAAAACGAAGCAATGTTTGGTGTGTTAATTTGTACCACCGGAGAAGGTATTTCAATAACCGCAAATAAAATTAAAGGTATTCGTTGTGGTATTGGTTATAATGACGACGTTGCTAGCTTGATGCGAAAACACAATAACGCTAATGTGATTGCTTTTGGAGCAAAATATACAACTATCGAAGAAGCGATAAAAAGAATAATGATATTTATTAGTACTGAGTTTGAAGGCGGACGTCACGAGAGACGTGTTAACAAAATCAACTCCCTATAATTTTTATAAAAGTTCTCTTGTTTTGTGTATATATAAGTATGGAGAACTTTTTTGTTTGCCCAATTTGTGGGAATAAGGATGTTAAATATATTGGATATAGGAATAATCATCCTTATTGCAGACGATGTTTGCAGTTTCAAGGTCAAGAGGTGGTTGGAGATGTATCTTACCCCAAAAACGCACCATATAAACTTGAATATGACTTATCAAAAGAACAGAAAGAATTGTCTGATATTTTAGTTGAAAACTATAAAAAGGGGATAAATACATTGGTTCACGCTGTTTGTGGCAGCGGAAAGACCGAAATAGTGTTGGAAGTGATTAAATATGCTGTTTCCTGTGGTGATAGAGTTGGCTTTGCTATTCCACGAAGAGATGTGGTTATTGAAATACAAGAAAGAATAAGTAATATTTTCAACAAAAATAAAGTGATTGCAGTTTATGGTGGGCATAACGAAGAGCTTGAAGGTGATATCGTTATTCTTACAAGCCACCAATTGTTTCGTTATTATAATTACTTTGATTTATTAATAATGGATGAGATTGATGCCTTTCCATTTAGGGGAAATGATTTGTTGAATACATTTTTTGAACGTTCCATAAAAAATAAATACATTATGATGTCTGCGACACCCTATCAAGATGTTATTGATAAATTTTCAAAAGATGGGAATCAAATTGTAGAACTGTTTTCGCGTTTTCATAAACATCCATTGCCGGTTCCGAGTATTAAAAGAGGCATATCATTCTTAAAATACGCAATTCTATACGATGAAATGAGAAGATTCTTAAAAGACTCAAAAAAAGTTTTTGTATTTGCGCCAACGATAGAAATATGTGAAGAAATTTTTTCATTTTTGTCACTTAGGTTTAGAGGTGGCAACTACGTTCATTCCAAAAATAAATTTAGGCAACAAATAATTGCTGATTTTAAGCAAGGAAAATATCGTTATTTGGTTACTACAGCTGTTTTAGAAAGAGGCGTAACATTTAAAGATCTTCAAGTAATTGTTTTAAAAGCTGATCACAATGTGTATGATTCGCGCGCTTTGATTCAAATTGCAGGGAGAGTTGGAAGGAAAAAGGATGCGCCAGAAGGGGAGGTGATTTTCATTGTTGAAAAATCGAATATTGAAATTGAAAAATGTATCAATGAAATTAAACGAGCCAATGCGAGTTTGCAAGATATGCTTTCAAGAGATAAAACCAATGAGTTTGCATAGTTTTTTACACAAAAACCAAGTTATTTGTGATAAATGCTTTTTAAAATTTAAACCTAAATTTAGAAGATTTATAGTTGATGGAATTAAAGGCTTATCCCTTTATGATTATGACGATACAATACAGTCTCTCTTATATCAATTTAAAGGTTGTTTTGATATAGAGTTGGCACACACATTTCTTGATCATTATTATCCTGAACTACGACACTATTATCACGGATATATTATGGTACCTGCACCATCATACTATTTAGATGATTTAAAAAGAGAATTTAATCATGTTGAGGAAATATTTTTACCTCTAAAATTGCCGATATTAAAAATCATTACTAAAACCGATAAATACAAGCAAAGTGATCAGAAAAAAAGTAATAGAAAAGATATAGCGAAACATTTAAAAATGTCTAATATAGAAATGATAAAAAATAAGAAAATATTAATTGTTGACGATGTGTTTACTACTGGCTCAACAATAAGCGCGATGATTCAACTTATAAAAACAGGAAAACCAAAAAATATTCGCGTACTAGTTATTGCTAAAACGATTTTTGATAAAAACCTTATAGATACAAATGCTAAAAGCATTGAACAGACATAAAGATTTATGATATATTACTAAAGCAGTGTTTACACACTAGATTATTAAGAAAGGCGCATGAAATGCGTGGTGAACAATATGGGATTTTTCGATAATATGGCTTTAAAAAAGTACGACAAAGAAGCTCAAAAAGTTTTAGCTCTTGAGTCTGAAATGGCCGCACTTACTGATGATGAATTAAGAGCCAAAACAGTTTACTTTAAAGAACAATTGGCAAGTGGAAAAACACTTGATGATATTAAGATTGAAGCTTTTGCTGTTGCTAGAGAAGCCGGCAAAAGAACATTGAATGAATTCCCATATAAAGTGCAAATTATTGGATCGTTAGTTTTACATAATGGCGATATTGCTGAAATGAAGACCGGTGAAGGTAAGACCTTAACTGCTACAATGGCAGTGTATCTTAACGCATTGGCTGGCAAGGGCGTTCACGTTGTTACAGTCAACGAATACCTTTCTCAACGTGATGCTGAGTGGATGGGCCAAGTTTATCGCTTTCTTGGTTTAACTGTTGGCGTAAATTTACGTAGTAAAACAACTAGCGAAAAGAAAGAAGCGTACTTATGCGATATTACATACACAACAAACTCAGAATTAGGTTTTGATTATCTTAGAGATAATATGGCAACCTCCATGGCGGGCCGCGTTTTAAGGGGTTTGAATTTCTGTATTGTTGATGAAGCGGACTCAATTTTAATTGATGAGTCTCGTACACCATTAATTATTTCTGGTGGTGCGAAAGCTTCAGCCTCACAATATACAGTTGCGGATCGTTTTGTTAAAACTCTACGTAAAGAAGTTGACTATGTTATCGATGTTAAAGAGAAAACAGTTAATTTAACTGACGATGGGAATAAAAAAGCTGAACGTATGTTTGGTATTCAAAACCTTTATAATCCTGAATACAGTGACTTAGTTCATAGAATATTTAATGCCTTAAAAGCAAACTATATTATGGCTCGTGATGTTGATTATTTAGTTGACGCTGAAGGTCAAGTTCAAATTATTGACCAGTTCACTGGCCGTGTACTTCCAGGCAGAGAATGGTCTGATGGATTGCATCAAGCCGTTCAAGCAAAAGAAAATGTCGAAATTAAACAAGAAACAGTTACGATGGCCACAATTACATATCAGAATTTTTTCCGTTTATTCAAAAAAATGTCTGGTATGACCGGTACAGCAAAAACCGAAGAAGAAGAATTTAGAAAAATCTACAATATGCGTGTTGTCGCTATTCCTACAAATAGACCTGTTATTCGTGAGGACGCTCTCGACTATGTATATGCTCACAAGGGACCAAAACTTGCTGCATTAATCAAGGAAGTAAAAGAACGTCATGAAAAAGGACAACCAATTTTAATTGGTACTGTTTCAGTTGAATCTTCCGAAGAAATCTCTGAATTATTAACTAAAGAAGGTCTGCCACATGAAATGTTAAACGCTAAAAACCATGCTCGTGAAGCTGAAATTATTGCTCAAGCCGGTAGAAAAGGCGCTATTACACTTGCAACAAACATGGCTGGCCGTGGAACCGATATTAAGATTGATGATGAAGTTAGAGCGTTGGGTGGTTTATGTGTTTTCGGCACCGAAAGACACGAATCAAGACGTATTGATAACCAATTACGTGGACGTAGTGGGCGTCAAGGTGATCCAGGATTCTCTCGTTTCTACGTTTCTTTTGATGACACGTTGTTAGTGAGATTTGCTGCTGATAACATCCGCGGATTTATTGAAAAGAACTTTGGTGACGAAGCTCTAGAAGCAAAGATTGTTACAAATGTAATCACAAGTGCTCAAAAACGTATTGAAGGAACTAACTTTGATACTCGTAAGAGTTTGTTGGATTATGATGATGTCTTAGCAAAGCAAAGACAAATTGTTTACGACAAACGCGACCGTATTATTGAAGGCGCAAATATTGATGATATTATCGATGAGGTATTCCAGACTACTGGTAATTTCCTTTCGCAAAAATCAATTCCAGCTGGAAGCAATGACGGCCTTGTAAGTGGCGAATTATTAATTAAACAAGTTGAACCACGCTTTTTACCAGCCGGTTCTTTAAAGAAGAATTTATATGATGAATCTCCAGTCGAAGACTGTGGACCTGACTTAGGTGAAGTAATCTATGATTACTATCTTGAACGCAAAAAGACTTGGCCAGCTGAAATGGTGGATGGAATTGTCCGTAACGTTATTCTTCACTGCATTGATCAAAACTGGACAAAACATATAGATGCAATGGCAAGATTGCGTGAAGGTATTCACCTAAGAAGCTATGCTAACGTTAACCCATTACAAGATTACGTTAACGAAGGCTACCGTATGTTTAGAGAATGTTTGGAAATCGCTTCTGTCGACAGTGTTTTAAACCTTGTTAACATTAACATTGCACCAAAGGCTGTTGAAGAAACTACAGAAGCTCCAATAGATAATAATGGCGAAGTTAAAGATGCTCAGCCAAAGAAAGAAGAAAAATAATGAAAGACCTCGCTATCTTAAAGCAAGAACTAGGTGCTGTTGGCGACAGAATCCGTCAACTCAGGTCTTCTCTTTGACCTCGATAAGTTAACAGCACAAATTAATGAGTTAACTAAAGTCAGTGAATCTGATGGTTTTTGGAATAATCAAAAAGATGCATTGAAGGTGATTTCTGACTTAAATCACGCCAAAGAAATTGTTGAAAATATTAACAAATTGTCTGCAAATTGCACAGATTTAGAAGATTTATTGGCATTAGAAGATGAATCTTTATTTGATGATATAGAGGCAAATATTAAAACATTAAAAAAGGAAGCAGAAGAGTTTGAATTAATGGTTCTTTTTACCGGTGAGTTTGATGCAAATAATGCCATTATTGAAATACATCCAGGCGCTGGTGGTACTGAGGCGCAAGACTGGGCAGACATGTTATATCGTATGTATGTTCGTTATGCCGAAAACCATAAATTTAAAATGACAGCTATTTCTTATGAAGCAGGTGATGAGGCGGGTCTTAAGTCTGCGACATTAAAGATTTCTGGACGTAATGCCTATGGCTTACTTAAGGGTGAAAAGGGTGTTCATAGATTAGTAAGAATTTCTCCTTTTGATGCAAATAAAAGAAGACACACATCTTTTGCTAGCATAAATGTTGTCCCTGAATTTAAAAATGAATCAATTGCTGTTCAAATTAATGAAGCTGATTTAAAGATAGATACATATCGTAGTGGTGGCGCCGGTGGTCAAAATGTCAACAAAGTTGAGACCGCTGTTAGAATTACCCACTTACCAACTGGTATTGTTGTATCTTGCCAAGTAGAAAGAAGCCAGCTTTCCAATAAAGAACTCGCTATGGAAATGTTAAGGGGTAAATTATATTTACTTGAATGTGAAAAAAGACAAAACGCCCTTAACAATATCATTGGCGAAAAAAAGAATATTGAATGGGGTAGCCAAATTAGATCATATGTATTTTGCCCTTACACACTCGTAAAAGACAATAGAACTGATTATGAAGAAGTTGATGTTAACAACGTTATGAATGGTGGCATTGATAACTTTATTTTTGAATATTTGAAAGCGGAGGCGAAACATGACATTTGATAAATTTAGAGATTATACTCGACAAGATTGGATAGAATTTTTAAGAAATTGTTTATTAGTTATTTTAGGGTCGTTTTTTTGTGGCTTTGGAACAGCAATATTCTTAACTAAATTAAGCATTGTTAACGGTGGACTCGGTGGTATCGGTATTATTATTTATACACTAACCGGAGAAAACGTTGTTGATATAGTTGTTTGGGCCGGAAACGCGTTTTTCTGGATTCTTGGTCTTATTTTACTAGGTAAACGATTTGCTACAAGAACTCTACTGGCAACCATTTGCTATCCTGCTTCTATAACATTATTTACACGTGTCCCTATATTTGTTGATTGGGCAAAACAAATTGCGGGAGATGGAACTGTAGCAAACATTCTATTGTGCGCAATCTTTTCTGGTATCATCCTTGGTGTTGGAATCTCGCTAACATTTTTAGGTGGAGGTTCAACTGGAGGTTTTGATGTTGTCTTATTACTGTGTGAAAAATATTTACACATTCGTACATCAATAACTTCAATTGTTGTTGATGCCAGTATTATTTTGGTTTCAATGATTGTAATTAAAGATAATATTGTTAACTCCTTGTGTGGCATTTTATCTGCTGGTTTGGTGGCGTTGGTCATTGAAATTGTATATTTAGGCAATCAATCATCTTTACAAGCTGATATTATTTCGGAATATTATGAACAAATATCTATGTTTGTGCAAAACAAGCTTGGAAGAGGCGCTACAATCATTCATGCTCAAGGTGGATATAAGGGCGATGAAAGAATTATTTTAAGAGTGGTTATTCAAAAGAACCAATATAAAGAATTGAGAGATTTTATAGCTTTAGTTGATCCAAAAGCTTTTGTCACTTTTACTCAAACAAATGCGGTTTATGGTGAAGGATTTTCTAAAAACGTTTTATCCAAAAAAATCAAAAAAAAGTAGGGAATTGCGAAGAAATTCATGGAAAATGAGCATAAATTTCAAATAGTTTCTCAATATAAGCCAACTGGCGATCAGCCTAACGCTATTAAACAATTGGTTGATGGGATTAATGAGGGAAAAAGACTTCAAGTGTTGCTTGGTGCTACTGGTACTGGCAAGACTTTTACTATGGCAAATATTATTGAAAAAGTACAACGACCAACTTTGGTCCTTGTTCATAATAAAACACTCGCTGGACAGCTATATAGTGAGTTTAAAGAATTATTCCCTCATAACAGGGTTGAATATTTTGTGTCAAACTTTGATTTTTATCAACCTGAAGCATATATTCCAAAGTCTGATACCTATATCGACAAAAACGCTGTAATGAATGAAGAGATTGAAATGTTAAGAACTTCGGCTATTAATTCGGTATTAGAAAGAAGAGATACAATTGTGGTTGCTTCTGTTGCTTCAATTTATGGTTTAACAGATCCTGATGAATATCGTAATCTTGTTTTTAACATTCGCGTTGGTGAAGAAATAGATAGAAACGTCTTCTTTAAGAAACTGGTCGATGCTCAATATAAGCGTAATAATTTAGATGCACTTCCTGGTAGCTTTAGAGTCAGAGGGGATATTATTGAAATAATTCCTGCTAATATGGAATCTAATACTGTAATTCGTATTGATACTTTTGGTGATGAGGTAGAAAAAATATCAGAGATAGATTTATTAACAGGAGAAATAAAACACACTTATCATACTTATCCAATTTTCCCAGCATATGATCACGCATCAACTCGACAAAGAATCAAAGAAGCTTGCGAAACAATAAAAGAAGAATTAATGGAAAGATTAAAATTCTTTCATGAACAAGGAAAACTTCTTGAGGAAGAAAGATTGTCTAATAGAACTAACCAAGATATGGAAAGCATGCAAGAATTTGGTATGTGTCCTGGTATTGAAAACTATTCACGACATATCGATAAACGTAAACCGGGAGAAAGACCTTGGTGTTTGTTAGATTATTTCCCAGAGGATTTTATTCTTTTTGTTGATGAGTCGCACGTTACTTTTCCTCAATTAAGAGGAATGTATAATGGTGATAGAAGTAGAAAAGAAACATTGGTGGAATATGGCTTTAGATTACCAAGCGCATTAGATAATAGGCCTTTAAATTTCCAAGAATTTGAAAAAATTATGCCTCAAACAATTTGTACTTCAGCGACCCCTGGAGATTATGAGCTTAATTCAACCGACGCTCCTATTGCGGAACAAATTATTCGTCCTACTGGCCTACTTGATCCACGTATAGAAGTTAGAAAAACTATGGGTCAAATAGATGATATTCTTTATGAAATAAAAGAAAGAACAAAACGCAACGAAAGGGTAATGCTTGTTACTCTTACAATTAAAATGGCGGAAGACTTAACAAACTATCTAAAAGAAAGAGGAATAAAAGTTGTATATTTACATCACGAAACCAAAACTCTTGAACGAAGTGAAATAATCTATCAACTTCGCAAAGGCAAATATGATGTTTTGGTAGGCATTAATCTATTAAGAGAAGGATTGGATATCCCAGAAGTCTCATTAGTGTGTATTTTGGATGCTGATAAAGAAGGATTCTTAAGGAGCACAAGATCATTAATTCAAGTTACAGGCCGTGCAGCACGAAACGCTAATGGACTTGTTATTATGTATGCAGACAATATGACTGACTCTATGAAAAATGCGATTGAAGAAACTAATAGACGTAGAAATATTCAATATGAATACAATAATGAAAATGGCATTGTGCCAATGACAATAATTAAAGAAATAAGAGCACCTATTCATAATAGTGATAATGACTTAGAAGAGATTGTAAAGCTTTCTAAACATGGTACACGTAATCAAATTAAGCAGAAGATTGCTGAACTCGAAAAAGAAATGCGTAGAGCTGCAAAAGAGTATGATTTTGAACGCGCTGCAGAGCTTAGAGATATCATTTTAGAAATGAAAGCGGAAGAGTAAAAATATAAAACAAAAATAATTTTTGTTGATATAAGTGAAAGGGTTGTATTAATATAATTAAGCAAATTAGGTAAAAACAATGAACTGGTACGATTGGATATTATTAGTGCTTTGCATCATCATAATTGTCTTATGCTTACTTCAAGGTGGTAAATCTGAAGGTGCATCTGGCGCGATTACTGGTGGTGGACTTAACGTTTTCGTTAAAACAAAAGAAAGAGGCGTTGAAAAAGTTGTTAGTATATTAACTTTATTCGCCGCAATTATCTTCTTTATTGTAACGATCTTAATTAACGTAATGCACTAATTGAATTAATTAGAAAGAAAATAGCGTTCCTATCAGGGATGCTTTTTTTGTTGATTCGAAGTGACATTAATATTTCATAAACTTTCACTACATAAAAACCTCCTACCGATATTTACGATAGGAGGTGTTTTGTTTTAGAAATAAGAAATAACTTATTCAGCCTTATCTTCTTCAGCTGGTGTTGCTTCAGGAGCTGGAGTTGATTGTGGAGCTTCTTCTACTGGCTTAGCCTCTTCAGCAGGTTTAGCTTCAGGAGCTGGTTCGTTTGGTTTGTTATCAATTGTTTTATCTTCTTCTTTGTGTTTGGCGCGAACCTTTAAGCATTCAGCAACAACTTCGAGTAGACCAGAAACAATAATACAAACACCAACAATTACGTATAAGACTTTTTGGAAGTCTGCTGTGTTATTTAAATTAAACACGAGCACAACCGTACCTAAAGCGATAGTGGCGGCTGCAAGTAAATAGAACAAAACAATCCAAATAGGTTTGATGTTATTTAATTTCTTTTGTGCAGTCATGATGATTGCGTTAACAAGTTCGGCGGCACCAAATGAGATAAGGAATACTGCGACAAAGTTAA
Source organism: Bacilli bacterium (assembly GCA_045615545.1). Classification (GTDB taxonomy): domain Bacteria; phylum Bacillota_I; class Bacilli_A; order RFN20; family CAG-826; genus SIG220. The sequence goes on from JAZLFA010000037.1 coordinate 77,289, forward strand.
CGATTTGTACGATAATCTCGTTTCTTAATAGTATTAAAACCACACCAGCACCAATCAATGCTGAACCATAAATTACTGCTGCATGAATTTTAACACCATGATATAGCACTAAACTCATTCCAAGAGCAATCGCGCCCATAAGGAATAATGCACACGCCATGACAATTGCGATAAATTGTGAAATGTTTTCAGGATTGTTTATTGAAATAACAATGACAATAATACCGGCAACTACTAACAAAATACCAAGAATGATATTAAACCAAGTATTTTGAAGAAATTTCTTTTTATTTTCTTCCATTTTAATGTCCTCTTTTCAAAATAATTATCTCTATTATTATAATAGTAGTCAAGTTATCGAGAGCGTTTTAAGGAAACAAATTCATTAAATTTAATCTTGCTGCGATCTTCTAATATCAATTGACGATTATATGGATCAATCTTAACTTTGATGTTTTTTAATTCATGAATATAACCATCACGATGGTAACTTACATCAAGCTCTTCGCCTTGATAAGTCATTAATATTTCATTGATTATTTCTGCTTCTTCGCTAGATATCATTGGCTTAGATACTTTATATTGATTATCTATTATTTTCTTAACAACTGGATCATGCTCAGGTAATGAACGATAAGCATTCCATTTTTTCATTCCGCGATCACTCATTTCCTATGTCCTCCAATCTGTTCATGTCTTTCATAAGCTGTTCCTTGCACTAGTGAAGCTGCTCTCATAACAATATTTTTTCCATACATATTGTGTAACGCATCAATCATCTTATTTAGATTACGACGCTTTTCCTCATCTTCAACCGTGTCGAATAAATCAAGCTGTTGAAAATCTTTATAATCTCTTAAGTGTCCATAACTAATATGGAGTCCCCTAATTGGTTTATCAGAAATGTTAATGTTATATAATTCCATAATTGCTTTATAAAGTGTCTTTGTATCATTGGTTGGTTTTAATAATGACATTTGTCGAGAAAAGCCACCCTGGTTTCCAGAATAAATTACAGTAACTGAAACTAAAGCGGTTGTTTGTTTTTGACCTCTAAGCTTGCTTGCTAAATCGTCATTCATTTCTTTGATTAGATATTTTGCGCCTTCCTTAGAATAATCTTCATGCAATGTTTGTCCAACCGAAATAGAGGTTTCGTTTGGAACATATACTTCATGGATGTCTGATTCATCTATACCATTTGCTAAATCAATCAATTGTTCACCCATAATGCCAAATTTTACTTTAAAATAATCTCTATCAGCGTGAGCTAAGTCATACACATTATATATGCCGATTGCGTTCAATTTCTTTGCAGTTCTCTCGCCAATTCCCCATATTTTTTCTAAAGGTGATATTGGCCATAGTTTAGTTTCAACGTCTTTTGCGTGCATAACTCCGATGTCATCTTTTTCTTTTTTTGCGTACACATCGAGGGCAACTTTAGCCAAGAAAAAGTTATCGCCAATTCCGCCAGTTGCTTGTAAGCCAGTCTTCTCTTTTATGCGGTTAATAATCATTTTAATTAATTCATATTCATTCTTTTTGTAATAGGAAAGATAACTTGTTAAATCAATAAAAGCTTCATCAATAGAATAAACGTGAATATCGTCTTCGCTCACGAATTCTAACATCGTATTTATTACTTCGCTTGAACGTTCGATGTATCTTTCCATCCTAGGGGTGGCATATATATAGTCGAAGCCAGGTGGCAATTCTTTTACTCTTAATCTTGAAGGGACACCCTTTGACTTTAGATATGGAGATACTGATAAAACAATTGTGTTCTTTCCCCTTTCTTTATCCGCTACGATTAAAGGAGCTTTCCAAGGATCAAGGCCTCTATCAATACATTCAACGTATGAATAAAAAGCTTTCATATCAATAACAGCAATAGAACGAACTTTTGTCATGGTAAAAACATTATATAAAAATGTTAATAACATTTACATACCAAGTGTATAGAATTATTTTGTTTGTTGTTTCTTTTTTATTAGCGAGCTGTAATAATCCAGGAATATCATCTACTTCGCTGTCCTCTAGTCTAACTAGTTCAACAATAAGTTCTGGTTCTACTGAGCCTTCTATTTCGTCAGAATCTTTAGCGGACTTCCCACCTCATTCTTCTTTTGCTGTTTGTAAACAAATTGGAGATGCGGTGACGATTTTGCCATTATCTACTAGTATTATTCATTATCTGGGAGATGCAGAAGGAACGCTATTTTACAAAAGTAACACCTATACTTTCGAAAGCAAAACTTTTACCCATAGCTATAAAATATCAGTTGTCATGAATAATGGTAATGTTACATTTATTACAATAGGAATTTATACCCCTGCTCAATATAGCTTCTATGTTACTTGTTCTGTCTCAATTCCTGATGGCTATTCTATATACGTAATCGGTGATTTCTGCGATTGGAAACTTAATGGAGCTATGAGGTTGGTTCGTGATTATGGCGCAACTGGTTACAATTATAGATTAGAAATATCGTTATCAAATACAGCTAAATATTATAAGTATATTATTTCAGAAACCGATTCTCCTTCAATTATGCTATCGGAAAATTATCAAGGTAATCGCGAGATTACAGGCAACAAGAAAGCATATGACACAGATTATTTTGGTTAAAAATTATCTAAATTTGACTTGAAAATATTCTTTAAGAATACATACAATATAACTACTTGGGTCAATAGCTCAGTTGGGAGAGCGCATCGTTCGCAACGATGAGGTCGTCGGTTCGATCCCGATTTGATCCACCATGAACAACAAATATACTCGCTACTAAAAGCCTGGACTTCGAGGCCAAAATAGCGAAAAAATACCATTTTTAAGTCGAATTATACTGAAAATCCAGTGCTATCCGTGAAGTAGCCTCAAATTTCAGTATTTTTCATAAAAATTTTTTGCTTCATATTAAGCCGGGGAGGTGGGGAGGAAGCGTGCCGGGAGGTCGCTACTTTTTCACAATGGTAAGCTTGTATTAAAAAATAGTGGATAGAAGAATTGAGACAAAAGCGGATGGATCGAGTCGGATAAACACAAAAATACCCCCGTGTATTGGTACAATTACAAGGGGGTTTTATTATACTTAAATCAGTTGGCTAGAGTAGTCGGTTTATACCCCTTCTGTCGAGGGTTCAAGTCCCCCTGCAGCAACCAATGCCTAATACAGTTCTGGAACGATTCAGAGTTGTTTTTTTATTCTTTAAACTCACTATTTTTTAAATACCAGTATTTATATTTTTGCCTACTTTTAATTATCAAGGACCTTCTATATAATTTTCTCATAATAAAGAAAAAAGAGTAAAAAACCTTACAAAATGCCCATATTTTTCTTTATTTTTAAATAAAATGAGTGATTATAACAACAAAGGCTATGAGGAATATAATGATCTTCACGACACTTCTGGTGTTTACGCGAAAAGAACACTAGATGAAAATGCTGATCCTTATTTTTCTAACAAATCCACTTTGAAAAAAGGGATTGATTTAAAACTCGCTTTGAAGCTTACAACGACAGCAGCGTCTGTCACTTTAGTTGGTGGGGCAGTTGCAGCTGATGTTATTCATCTTGTTCCTTCTAGCGGAGAAGAAGTTTTACCAGTTGGTACAGAAGTCACTGTCTTTTTAGATTTAGGTGATATTGGTTTATATAACGGTGAAAAAGGAAGTGCAATCTCTAAATATTCAATCACAAATGGCATTTCTCTGGATACTAAAGTTGGAGACACTCTTCCAGATGGTAAAGTTATTACCTCTTCTACCAAACAATCATTTAAAGGTTGGCTGCATTATGAAAGCGATGGAGTAACCGTGACAGAATGTGATAAAGTTCTTGGCTACAGAGATTACATCTATGTGGCGACATTTAATGATGACGCTCCAAAAGAAAAAGAATATACATTTAAAGGTGTGCCAACTTGGTTAGCAAGTGGCAATTATGATTACTTACTTTGGGCATGGAGCTCAAAAGGTACTCCGAGCAAGTGGTTTGAAGTGAAATCATTTGAGGATGGAGTAATTAAGGTCGACCTTCCAGTTAATAATGATTACGATGGATTTAATATTTGTGCAGTTTATAAAGGATCTACCGAAGGAAATTGGGAAATCTATTCGGGAGACGTAAAAGGAAGAATCTATTATCAAAGTAAAGATATAACAGGAACCAAAGGTACATATGAATATGGTTCTGTAGAATGGTTAGCATTCCCTAATAATTATCCAGATGATGATGAAAAGGTTCTTTATGTATTTACTAGTGTTCCTAGCTATATCGCCAAAGGTAATTATTCATATTTTGCTTATGCTTGGGGCGGAAGTTTAAAAACACCAACTTGGGTACCGGCATATTTTGTCAATGACACGATTATGACAACGAATGTTCCTGAAGGTTGTGCAGGCATCAATCTCGTTGCAGCTTATAAAGGATCTACCGAAGGAAATTGGGAAATCTATTCGGGAGACGTAAAAGGAAGAATCTATTATCAAAGCAATGACATAATGATTGCTTCCACCGAGAAAGTATCAGTTTCACCAGCTTGGAAGAGTTATCCAAGCTCGTAATAAAAGGAGGGATAGATATGGATAAGAAGAAAAGCAAACATCCTATCATCGGAATCATCATTCATTACATCATAGTAGCGGCTGTTATCGCGGGTGTAATCTTTGCATTTATGAAGGACAAAGAAATTGTCGATTATTTTAACATTCCTCGGTTTCAATCCGAAATGCTCAATGACGCATGGAAATTTATTCCTAAAATCATTCATGTGCTTGAGATTATTGGTTTAATGTATGTCTTGATATTCATCTTTGGTCTTTTAGCGAGACTCAATATTGGTTTAACTTATCGTTCCAAAACCATGATCAAAGTCATTCTTTCATTTCTCAAGTGGATCATTCTTGTTGGTGGTGTGATTTGGATTTTATATGCCCTAGGAGTTGACGCTGCAGCATTACTAATCTCCGCTGGAGTTATCTCTCTTGTCATAGGCCTCGCAGCACAAAGTTTAATTAGTGACGTCATATCTGGAATGTTTATTATCATTGAAGGCAAGTACTTAATTGACGATATTGTTGTGATTGATGGATATAGGGGAAAAGTTAAATCTATTGCTTTAAGAACAACCTCTATCGAAGATATTGGTGGAAACGTGAAAGTTATTAACAATTCTGAAATCAAAACAATCGTCAACTTAACCAATCATAAATCAACTGCTAGAGTCACAATCTATGTGGCATCCAGTGAAAACTTAAAGTACGTTGAAAACATCTTTAATGAAAGTCTTCCTCAAATTGAAGAGAAATTGAAAGAATACAACATCGGTAACATTATCTATCGCGGAGTGAATTCGATGGATAATAACGGTATGGCTTTATTCTTTACAGTAGAATGTTATGAAGAAGATATATACGTCGTAGAAAGAACCTTATATCGTGAGTTTAAATACATCATGGATGATAAGAATATTTCGAATAACGAACCTCTTGTTCTCTTTGATCGAACCGCCGAATTTACTAAGGCTAAAAAGTAATATTTACTTGCAATTAATTAAGGGTGCTATTTTTGTTTACTTCTTTCATCTTGCGGTAAAACGTTCCTCTCGATAAGCGATGTCTTGCTTAAAAGAGCAAAGACCTTAATTAATAACAATGATTGGTGGAGTGCAAAAGAAAAGATAAATGAAGCTTTAGATATGGATCCAGAAAATGGATATGCACATTTCTATATGCTTTTAGCTACATTACATATCTCTGATCCAGAAAAATTAATCACCCATCCTAAACCAATTAGCCAATATGGTTCATTCAAGAACGCTATTGAATTTGGTGATGATCAATTAGTGGATATGCTTAATAGTTATAGTGACGCTAACCAAGCTTTTATTAAAAATAAACTAAGTAATGGTGGTAATTCATTATTTGGTTTCCTTAATAGTAAATTTCAAACACTAAAAGAAGGAATACCTGATGCTCCTAGACCAAAAACAGTTGCTCAGAGCATACCACCAAAACCAGTAACAAGTGGAGCCGAAGAAGCAATTATAAAAATCTTATCAAACCCCAACGCTAAAAAAGTTAAATTATATAAAAGGATGACCGGTGTTGGATTGATCTTAATTGGGTTATTTACCTTACTCATTAATATCATCATGTTTACCATTGATATCGGTAATAGTAGTTATAATACTATGTTAGCGATTATAGTTTATATGTTTGATATTGCTGCTTTTGTGATGACACTTGTATATGGTATTAAGAGCATTCGACTTAGAGAAGCTTATTATCAAGGTGATAGAAAGAAAGTGAACAAGACCGCTGGGATTGTTTGCCTTATTTTGTTCCCGTTCGTCACTGTTCTCTTCGTCGGAATTAGAGGCACTAAGTTCTGGAAGGAACATAATAATCCAGACGAAGTAAGAGAATATTTAGAAAACATCATCGCTCAAAAAAGAGCAGAACAAGAATAAATTAATTATTAACCTATATACTTTTATATTATCTAATTTCAGTATTTTTCATAAAAATTTTTTGCTTTGTATTAAGCCGGGGAGGTGGGAAGCAAGCGTGCAGGGAGGTCGCTACTTTTTGTTACCTTCTTTAATCCACCTATAAAATGTCGTCCCTGTAATATTAAACGCCTTAATTATCGATGTCGCTGTCCTATCACCCTGTCTCCACTGAGCGACCATCGCGTCAAATTTTTCACGGTCGATCTCCATTAAAAAGAAATTATTAGCGGCAGCATTAACTAAAGGAACCATTTATCCATTAGTGAAACAAATTGCAAAGTGGTTTGGTGTAAGGATGACAAAAGTTATTTTTGCGGGCGCAATAAAGAAAGCCATTCCGTTCGTTGGTGCAGCATTAGGATTTGCTACTACATTCTTCACTTTTAAACCTTGCTGTGAGAATTTAAGAAAACATTAAGGAAAACTTATTTATATAATCCAGATTGTGAACCTGAAAAAGATATATTAGTTATTGATGTAGAAGTAAAAGATTCTAATAAATAATATAATGATTTAATTACATAATTATATAAAGTTGAGTATTTAGATTTAATCAAAGAAACTTAAGTAACTATTTATTCTACAAGAGGCATCACAGTTACAAGGTTGCATTTACCATTTCAATTTCTTGAGATGGAACGCCTTTCCTATGCTCTTTTATAAACCAAAAGAAAATGACTGCAAGCAAAATCCGCCATTCGTTGCATTCAACTCTTCAATTATTGAAAATATATATAAGAAAATTGTCTATTTTTTACCACGAGGTAGTATCTTGTAAATAACTTTAATCTTCTTTTCATCAAGACGTCCTTTTCTATATAAGAAGAAATAACCGAGTAAATAAATTACAAGTAAAAGGAGGAATGTTGAGCCAACACAAATGCCAACAATTGCTCCTGCGCTTAATCCTTCGCCAGGTAATTGTGGTAGATAACCTCTAGTTGATTTCCAAGTATTATATGCGGTTTCATCTCCAATAAGAATTGTACAAGCTTCGTCTTCATAATATTGACCGCATTCAGAACATTTCCAAGCCTCTTTATAACCGCTTCTTTCTTTTGTAGGGTCCACACCAGAAACTTTACTAACTACATGTCTTGCTTGAATTCTTCCTTCATTAAGTTTCCATGCGTTATATGCAGTTTCATCACCGATTTCATGTTCGCCTGCTGGGTCAGAAAAGTACATCTCACAAGTTGAACATTTGTAGGCAACCATATAGCCATCTTCAGTGCATGTTGGTGATTTACCAGCAACCTCTGTTAAACTATGGCCTAAAGCTGGGATTTCTACATAAGTAGAATAATCACATCTTGAACATGTATCATACGCTTCCCAACCGACCTCAGTACATGTAGGGGCCTTAGCATCATGATGAATAATATCGTGTCCAAGTTTAGGATCAACAATTGATGTCAAAGTTGAAGTTCCTTGCTCATTTGCATAATAGACACCGCTTTCATGAGAGCATGTCCAATATTCAACATTACCATCTTGGGTACATGTTGGAGCTACAGCTTCGTGATGAGTCATTTCGTGACCTAAAGCTGGGATTTCTACATAAGTAGAATAATCACATCTTGAGCATGTATCATACGCTTCCCAACCGACCTCAGTACATGTAGGGGCTTTAGCATCATGATGAATAATATCGTGTCCAAGTTTATGATCAACAATTGATGTCAAAGTTGAAGTTCCTTGCTCATTTGCATAATAGACACCGCTTTCATGAGAGCATGTCCAATATTCAACATTACCATCTTGGGTACATGTTGGAGCTACAGCT